>JACADV010000019.1 GCA_013388425.1 Thermoanaerobaculaceae bacterium
CCCGCCTCGCGCCCCTCTGCCCACCCGCCCCTTGGCCCCGCGCAGCGGCGCCGGCCAGCTCCAGGAGCGGGAGGCGAGCACCGCCCCCAGCTCCCGCCGCGCCTGCTCCGCCTCGCTGGCCACGCGGCCCAGCTCCTGGCTGGTGCGATCCGCCGCAGCCACCGCCGCCGCAAACAGCAGATCGCGCACCCGCGCCTCCTCCTCCAGAAACGCCACCAGGGCATCCAGCTGCTCGCCGCTCCAGAGGTGTCGCCACTTCTCGTACACGCGCACGCGCGCCGCGCGCTGCTGTTGCCGCTCCGGCGCCAACCCCACACCGGAGGAACCGCCCGCGCTGCACCGCACGCCCACCCGATCCACGTGCACGAAGGGGCCGTAGGCCGCCAGCTGCAGCCAGAAATCCCAGTCTTCGTACACCGTCAACGTCTCGTCGAAGGCGCACCCTGCCCGCACCAGCTCTCGGGCGAAGAGCGCTGCGTCCATGGGGATGAAGTTGCCAACGCAGAGGCGGGCGTAGCAAAACGGTTCGGCAAAGCGGTGGACGACCGTTCCGTCTCGGTCGACCCCCTCGGCGTTGGCGTAGGCAACCCGCGCCGACGGGTTGGAAGCCAAAGCCTCCACCAGCGCAGCCACGTGGTGTTCCAGGAACCAGTCGTCGTCGTCGAGGAACGCCACGTACTCCCCCACCGCTGCCGCAAGACCCGCGTTGGCCGCCTCGGAGCGGCCCAGGGGGCGTCCCAGCTCCACCCTCCGGATCGGCACCTTGCCGACTGTGGCGGGGAGCGGTGGGTGCTCACCCCCTTTGGCGTTGACGCACACCACCTCGAGCGCGGGGTAGCTCTGCCCAGCCACCGAGGCCAGGGCGCGTTCCAGTTCGGGACGAGCGATGGAGCGCACGATGACGGAAACGAGTGGCGCGCTCATTCCCCGCCCTCCCCTCCATCCCCCTCGATCCACCCTCCCCCCAGCACGGTATCCCCGTCGTAGAAAACGGCAGCCTGGCCCGGAGCGGGCGCCAGCACCGGCACCGAGAACGCCACCGTAACCCGCCCCCCTGCCTGGGGGGTGACCACCGCTTCGGTGGGCTCATGCCGGGAGCGAACCTGCACCGCCGCCCGCACAGGCCCCGCCGGCTCCCCCTCGTGCCACACCACATCCCGCACCTGGATCGCCCGCCGCAACGCCTCCTCCCGCGCCCCCACCACCACGCGGTTGTGTTGGGCGTCGATGGCGATCACGTAGCGGCGCTCCTGCCCGCTCACCTGGAGACCACGCCGCTGCCCGACGGTGAAGCGATGGATGCCGCTGTGCTGGCCCACCACCTCGCCCCGGACGGAAACGATGGGGCCCGAGGCGGGGCGGTGGTCCGGAGCCAGGCGTTCCACCACCTCCGGGTAGGAACACCCCACCGGAACGAAGCAGACCTCTTGGCTGTCCTTTCGCTCTGCCGCAGCGAACCCCAGGCGGCGGGCAATCTCCCGCACCTCGCTCTTCCGGTACTCGCCGAGGGGGAAGTAGACCCGCGACAGCACCTCCGGCACCAGTTCGAAGAGGAAGTACGACTGGTCCCGACCGACCTCCGCGGCGCGACAGAGGCGCGCGGTGCCGTCGCGCCGCACACGCGCGTAGTGCCCCGTGGCCACCGCCTCCGCCCCCAGGGTACGGGCCAGCTCCAAAAGTTCCGGAAACTTCACCCGCGAGTTGCAGCGGATGCAGGGGGAAGGCGTCCTCCCCCCAAGGTAGGAGGCAACGAAGGGGCGGATCACTTGCTCGGTAAACACGGCCTGACTGTCCACCAGGTAGTGGGGAACGCCCAGGGTCTTGGCCACGGCGCGTGCCGAGGCAATGGCATCGGGGGAGCAGCAGCGCGACACGTCGAGCCCCAGGTGGGACAGGTCCGCCAGGCGCAGCGTCACCCCAACCACCTCGAACCCTTCGCGCTGGAGAAGGGCCGCGGCCACCGACGAATCGACGCCGCCGGACAGGGCCACCAGGACTTTCACCGCTCCTGCTCAGGGCTCCTGGGCTTCGGTGACGATGAACATCAGAGTCGTGGTGCCGAGGCTGAACTCCTGATGGCTCGCAATGGTGGCGCGCTCCACCCGTACGCCGTTCACGAAGGAACCGTTGGAGGACCCCAGGTCCACCAGGTACGCCTCGTCGCCCCGGATGTCCAGGACCGCGTGCCGCCGGGAGACCTCGCTGTCCGGCAGCTGGAGATCCGCCTCGGCTCCGCGCCCCAGGAGGATGCGCGGCTTGGTGATGGGGTAGATCTGCCCCGCCGCAGCTCCCAGGATCACGGCCAGGGAGTAGCGACGATTGGGCGGCAGAGGTGCCAGCTCGGGCAGGTTGGCGAGCTCGGCATCGGCCGTGGCCTTGCGGATCTCGATCTCTTTGGTGGTCTCGTCGGGCTTGCTGCGCTTGCCGACGTGTGTGTCGTGGGTTTCCTCCGGCTCCGGCCTGTGCACCTCGAAGATGGTGCCGCACTTGGTGCAGCGGAGGCGTTTCGTCGTGGCCTGCCCGAACCGGGACTCGTCGTACTGGTACTTGGCCCCGCACCCTGTGCAGCTGACGATCATGCTCCCCCCTTCTGACAGGCTTCCAACCCTCCCGGGCACCGCCCACCCCGCCACCGTCCCACCGCGGGCTCGTACTAGTGTACGCCCACCGCCGCCTGCCACCAAGCTCCGCGCCACGCCGTGCTAGCATTCCTGCATGGGCGACCCCGCACCCCTGCCGGAGCAGAGCAAGGCCGCGCCCGCCACCTCCGCTCTCGGACAGACCCTCCACCTCCCGGTCAACCCAGAGGCGGAGCGGGCGGTGTTGGGGGCCATTCTCGCCGATGCCAACTGTTTCTTCCGCGTCGTGGACCGCCTCCGCGCCGAGGATTTCCACAACGCCGCCCACCGCACCCTCTTTGCAGCCTTTTCCCAGCTGGCGGCCACAAACCAGACCATTGACCTGGTCTCCACCATCGATCAGCTGGAGCGCACGGGTAACCTGGATGCAGCGGGAGGCCGTCTCTACCTCGCCAACCTCACCAGCCAGCTCCCCGACCCCGCCAACGTGGAGTACTACGCCGACATCGTCCGCGACCGCGCCGTGAAGCGCGAATTGGTGGGCGTCTCGCAGCAGCTCTTGGCCCTAAGCGCCCGGGACGAGGGGGAAGCCGCGGAGGCTCTGGAAGCCGCCGAGGCGGCCATCATTGCCGTGGCCCAGCGTACCCTGCAGGGCAGTTTGCGCCGGGCCGGCGAGGTGGCCAAGGAGGAGCTGGGGCGGATCGAGAGCATCTCCAAGGCCGGTCTCGCGTATACCGGCATTTCCACCGGTTTCTACAAGCTGGACGAACTCACCTCCGGCCTCCAGAAGCAGGACCTCATCATCCTCGCCGCCCGGCCCGGGGTTGGGAAGACGGCCATGGCCCTCAACATTGCCGCCCACTGTGCCATTCGCCAGCGCCTCCACGTGGCCATCTTTTCCCTGGAAATGTCCGCCAGCGCCCTGGTACGGCGCTTGCTCGCCGCCGAGGCTCGCATCAACCTGCGCAAGCTAACCCGCGGGGTGCTGAGCCGGACCCCCGTCAGCGGCAGCGGCAAGGAGGCCGACTGGACCATCCTGGCCGACGCCGCCGATCGCCTGGCCGAAGCCGACCTCTGGATCGACGACTCCGCCGTGCTGTCGCCCATGGAGCTGCGCGGCAAGTGCCGGCGCCTCGCCATGGAACGGGGGCTGGACCTGGTGGTGGTGGACTATCTCCAGCTCATGACCGCCGGGGTTCCCACCGAGAACCGCACCCAGGAGGTGTCGGCCATCTCGCGTGGGCTCAAGGCAGTGGCCAAACAGCTCAACGTGCCGGTCCTGGCCCTGTCGCAGCTGTCGCGGTACTCGGAGCGCCGCGGCGGCGACCAGCGCCCGCAGCTCTCGGACCTGCGCGAGTCCGGCTCCATCGAGCAAGATGCCGACGTGGTGCTGTTCATCAACCGCAAGAATCCCGCGCTGGCCTCGGAGGACGAGTCCCGCGAGGAGCTGCGGCAGGCGGAAGTGATCGTGGCCAAGCAGCGCAACGGCCCCACGGACCTGTTCCGTCTCCTCTACCTGGACGAGTACACCCGCTTCGAGAACATGGACTTCGTGCACAATGAGCAGTAGCGCCCGGCTCCTCCACAGCGTTCGCACCCCTCTCGAAGCGGTGGGGCTCCGCACCACCGCCCTCTTCGAAGAGGCGGGGCGCTTCTTTTTCATCCTCTACCAGACGGGCTACTGGCTGCTCCGGCGACCCTTCGACGGCCGGCAGTGGCTGCGGCAGATGGTGCGCGTGGGCGTGGACTCGATCCCCGTGGTGGGGCTCACCGCCCTGTTCACCGGCATGGTGATGGCCCTGCAAACGTACCGCGGTTTCGAGCGCTTCCATGCCGAGGCCTACGTGGGGTCGGTGGTCTCGCTCTCCCTCACCCGGGAGCTGGCGCCGGTGCTGGCGGCGCTCATGATTGCCGGCCGCATCGGCTCCTCCCTCGCGGCGGAACTGGGTTCCATGCGGGTGACGGAACAGATCGACGCGCTCTACGCCATGGCCACCGAACCCATCCACTACCTCATCGTGCCGCGGGTGGCAGCCACGACCCTGATGTTGCCGCCGCTGGTGGCGTGCGCCGATGGCCTGGGCATCCTGGGCGGCTACGGAGTTGCGGTGGGGTTGATGGGGGCCAACCCCGTCGTCTACTGGGAAAAGACCTTTCAGTACCTGGACCTCAACGACGTGTTTTCGGGGCTCATCAAGGCGGCAGCGTTCGGGCTCATCCTCTCGGTCACCGGCTGCGCCAAGGGGTTCTTCACCAGTGGCGGGGCCGAAGGGGTGGGACGCTCCACCACCGCTGCCGTGGTGATGGCTTCCCTCGTCATCCTCATCTCGGACTTCTTCCTCACCAAGCTCCTGTTCTAGCGGAAAGATGAACCCCTCCCCCACTCCCGCACCCTCCCCGGCCGCACCCCCCAAGATTGCCGTTGTGGACCTGTGGAAGTCCTTCTCGGGCAAGCCGGTGCTCAAGGGTCTCACGGTGGAGATTTCCAGCGGCGAGTCGCTGGTCATCGTGGGGGGCTCGGGCGCGGGGAAGAGCGTTTTCCTCAAGCACCTGATCGGGCTCATCCGCCCCGACCGCGGCCGCGTCATCGTGGACGGGCAGGATCTGACCAGCGCCGACGCGGCGGTGGGTCTGGAGCTGCGCAAGAAGTTCGGCATGTCGTTCCAGGAGGGCGCCCTCTTCGACTCCCTCGACGTCTTCGAGAACATTGCCTTCCCCCTGCGCCGCCACACCAGGATGACGGCCGCGGAAATTGCCGACCGGGTGCGGGAGTGCCTCGAACTGGTCCACCTGCCAGGGGTCGAGAGGAAGTCCCCCAGCGAGCTCTCGGGCGGGATGCGGCGGCGCGTGGGGCTCGCCCGCGCCATTGCCATGAAGCCGGAGATTCTCCTCTTCGACGAACCCAACACCGGTCTCGACCCCATCACCTCGGCCGTGATCGACAACGTGATCGTGGAGATGCGGGAGCACCTGCCGGTCACCATGGTGACCATCACCCACGACATGAAGTCGGCCTTCCGCATTGCCGACCGCGTGGCCATGCTGCGCGAGGGCGTGCTCATCGCCACCGCGCCGCCGGACGAATTCCGCAGGATCCCGGACCCCTACATCCAGAAGTTCATCGCTGGAGAGCCGCTGGAGGAGGAAGTGGCATGAGCCCAATGGCCCGCGTCGGCGCTTTCATGCTCGCTGCCCTGGCCGTGCTTGGCGTGTTCATCGTCAAGATCGAGGAGATCCCCATTGGCACCAAGGGCGGCCGCTACCGCATCCAGGCCGTGTTCCCCTCGGTGGCCGGCCTGGACGAGAAGAGTCCGGTCCGCATCGCCGGTGTTCGCGTGGGCCTCGTGGAGCGGGTGGAACTGGTGGGCAACCGGGCCCGCGCAACCCTGGCTCTCGACCAGGGTGTGGTGCTGCGCCAAGGTGCCCGCGCTGCCGTCACCAGCCTGGGGATCCTGGGCGACAAGTACGTGGAGATCGAACCCGGGCCTCTCGATGCACCCCTCCTCCCCCCCGGCACGGTCCTGGAAGGGAGCAGCCCCACCGCCTTCGACGAGGTGCTGCACACCGTGGGCGAGGTGGGTACGGACATCAAGGCGGTGACTGCCTCCCTGCGCCAGTCCCTGGCGGGCGACGAGGGGCAGCGGCGGATCGACGAGATCCTCGAGAATATCCGCGCGCTCACCGAACACACCCGAGCCATGGTGGCCGCCAACCGCGCCAACGTCGACGAGACCATTGCCAACTTCCGCGCCTTTTCCGCCACCCTCAAGGAAGAGCTCCCGCGGCTCGCCGAGAAGCTCAACGCCCTCGCCGACCGGGTGGATACGGTGGTGGCCGAGAACCGTGGCAACCTCTCCGACTCCCTGGCCAACATTCGCGACCTGTCAGGGCGCCTGCGCACCTCCGCCGACAACTTGAACGAGATTTCCGGCAAGATCGCCCGCGGCGAGGGCACCATCGGCAAGCTGGTCAACGACGAGGAGACCGTCAACAACCTGAACTCGACCCTCAAGAGCGTGGAGGCGGGCGTCACCAGCCTCCGCAACACCATCGGTCGGGCCGAGCGCTGGCGTCTCGACGTCAACCTGCGCTCCGAAGCGCTGCCGGGACTCGACGGCAACAACACCTCTCGCAGCGCCCTCGGCATCGACCTGGCCACGAGCGAGCGCCGCTTCTTCCGCCTAGAGCTCGTGGATTCCCCCTTCGGGAGGCGCTCCATGCGCACCGAAACCACCACCGTGGTGCACCCCGACGGGACGCGCGACACCACCGTGGTGGAAACCGAGCGGGTGAGCGACGCTTCCACGGTCAACGCCCAGGTTGGCTACGTCTTCCCCCACTTCCGCCTGCGCGCGGGCCTCTTTGAGTCCACCGGCGGCGTCGGCATCGACCACCTGCTCCTGGACAAGCGGCTCACCCTCAGCCTGGAAGCGTACGACTTCAACCGCGACACAAAGCCCCCCCACTTCCGCCTGGAGGGACGCTACTTCTTCACCAAGAACGTGTTCGGCTACCTGGGGTGGGACGACCCCACCTGGGCTGCCCGATCCACGGCAATCCTCGGGGGCGGCGTGACCTGGGGCGACGAGGATCTCAAGTACCTCCTGGGGACCGCCGGGAGCCTGGCCGGACACTAGGGTGACCCGCGCCACCACCGTTCTCGAGTGCACCGCCTGCGGCCAGCGCTCCACCAAGTGGCTAGGCCGTTGCCCCGCCTGCGGTGGCTGGAACACCTTCGAAGAAGTTCCTTTGACGCCCCGAGCCCCGGGAGATGGCTCCGCCGCCCAGGCCGTGCCGATCACCGCCGCCGACACCGCCGAAGCGATTCGCCTCCCCACCGGGTTCCCGGCCGTGGATCGGGTGCTGGGAGGTGGCCTGGTGGCGGGCTCCGTGTGCCTGCTCGCCGGGGAGCCCGGCATTGGCAAGTCCACCCTCCTCCTCCAGGTGGCCCACCAGGTTGCAAGGGAGGGCACCGTGCTCTACGCCAGCGCCGAGGAATCGGTGCGACAAATCGCCCTCCGCGCCCGCCGCCTGGGGTGCTGCCACGACCGCCTCCTCGTCCTGGCCGAACCGTCGGTGGAGGAGGTCCTGGCGGCTGCCCACCGGCTGGCGCCGGCGCTGCTGATTGCCGACTCGGTGCAGGCCATGGTCTCGGATCGTGTCCCCGCGGTGCCGGGCACCGTCACGCAGGTGCGCGAGGTGGCCTCGCAGTTGGCCGCCGTCGCCAAACGCGACGGGCCACCGGTGGTGCTGGTGGGCCACGTGACCAAGGAAGGCTTGGTGGCCGGTCCCAAGTCGCTGGAACACCTGGTGGACGTGGTGCTGGAGTTCACCGGCTCCTCGGGGCACCCCTTCCGCTCGCTGCGAGCCACCAAGAACCGCTTCGGGCCTGCCCTGGAGATGGCCCTGCTCTCCATGGGGGACGCGGGCCTCGCCGAGGTGCCCAACCCCTCCGCCGCCCTGCTGGCCGACCGGCGCCCGGGGGCGGTGGGCTCGGCGGTGGCGGCAGTGCTGGAGGGAACCACGCCGCTGCTCGTGGAGGTGCAGGCGCTGGTGGCCCGCTCCCCCCTGGCCACGCCACGGCGGGTAGCGCATGGGGTGGACGGGGGGCGGTTGGCCCTGCTCCTGGCCGTGCTGGAAAAGCGGGCGAGGCTGCAACTCGCGGATCGGGACGTGTTCCTGAACGTGGTGGGGGGCGTGTCGGTGGACGAGCCTGCCCTGGATCTGGCAGCCGCCGCCGCCATCCTCTCCTCGGCCAGAGAGCGAGCCCTGGTGGAGGACCTGGTGATGTTTGGGGAGGTGGGGCTGTTGGGCGAGGTGCGGGCGGTGGGGCGCACCCAGGAGCGGCTGCGCGAGGCGCAAACCTTGCGGTTTCGCCGTTGCGCCCTCCCCGCCTCCAGTGCGGCAGCGCCCCCACCCGACCTGGCGCTCGTGCCCCTTTCCCACGTGGGCCAGCTCGTGGACCTGTTGGCAGGCTAATATTGAGCGGGGAAACCCGGATGAGCGCTACCGCCCACGAAACGGCAACGTTGCGGCTCTTGCTCGAACTGGAGTCGCTCCGGCGCCTGGTCCGCCTCTACCCCGCCGGGCACCCGGCCATCCCCAGCGCGCAGCTGCGGGTGCAGCGCGCCGCCGAGGCCATGGGCGTGCCCGCCGCGAGCCTCGCCTTTGGTCCCGACGCCATCTTCCTGGACCAGGAGGAGCTGCAAATCCCCAAGGCAAGCCCGGTGGTGCGGCTGCGCCAGCTGCTCTGTCGGCTGGGACTTGCCGCCATCCACCTCACCTTCCCCGACGCCCGAGAGGGTCTGCCGCACTTTGCCGCGCGCCTGGCCCAACTCCACGACCCTCCCGGGGAGGACGACCGCGAGGCCCTCCTGGCCGACGCCACGGCGTTTCCCGGCATCGAACTCGTGGCGCTGGACCTGTCGCGGGTGCAGCTGGTAGAGGGGGGCGAGGCGGTCCCCGAGGAGAAGCTGGCCCTTCCCGTTTGGGCGGAGCTTGCCCGCGGACTCGGCCGGGACGGCGCCTTCGTGCTGGCCGACAAGATTCTCGACGGCGAGATGACCGCCGCGCTGCTGGCCGAGCTGGTGTCCCAGAGTGCCGACCCGGCCACCCTCTTCGACCAGATCTTCCGCCGCCTGGCCGAGCTGGTGGCTGCCATGGAGCCGTCGCGGCGGCGCCTGGCGCTCCGTCAACTGGCCGTGTTCCTCGCCGAGTGGTTCGCCCTCCTGGCCCCCGAGCGGCGGCACCTGGCGGTGGTGGCAGCCTCGACCCACTTCCCCCCCGCTCTCGAGTCCCGGGACGGGGAGGAGGAGCGAGTCGTCGAGCTGGAAACGTTCTTGGAGGCCGTCGCCTACTTCCTGGAGGAACGCCTCCCCGTCCCCGAACCTGTGCAGCGCACCCTGGCTCGTCTCGCCGAGCTGGAGCCCGACCAGGTGGAGGGGGTCTCGGCGGCGGTGATCGCCCGCGCCCAGGCGCTCTTGGTGCGCATCTCCCTGCTGGGGGTGCAGGAGACGACCCCCAAACCGCCACCTCCGCCACCGACCCTTGCCCCACCCAGCGCCTACCGCACTGCCTTGGCGGCCTACGGCGAGTCCCTCGCCGAGGATCAGCTCCGCCGCCAGCTCGTCGGGATCCTCGGCGAGGTGATGACCCTCTGGCCAGAGGACACGGCGGCGCAGCGCGGATCGCTCCGCCTCGCCGAGGAACTCGTCGAGAGTCTCGAGGCTGGCGATCTGGACTCGGCAGCACGCATCGCTACGATCCTGTCGGCCACGCGGTTCGACGAAGCCAAGAAGCTGGTCTGCGACGCGGGGGTGATGGCAGCGGTGCGGGCCTTTGCCACCACCGACCGCAGCGATCACGCTCGCATTGCCGCCATCCTCCTGACGCTGGGGGAAGAGGCCATCCCCGCCATCCTGGAGGCCCTCGCCAACGAGGAGAACCTCTCCACCCGCAAGCGCCTCATGGAAGTGGTGCTCCACCACGGGGAGCGAGCCCTCCCGTACGTCCGGTCCCGCCTCCACGATCCCCGCTGGTACGTGGTGCGCAACGCCGTCTTCCTGCTTCGCCACCTGGGCGATCGAGCCAGTACCGGCGTCTTCAAGAGCCTCCTGCCCACCGCCAAGCCGCAGGTCGTGAGCGAAATCTTGAAAGCCCTGGTGGCCCTCGAGGACCCCCAGTGGCTCAACGTACTGTTGCGAGAGCTGGCCAGGGCCCAGGACGAGGAGCGGCGTCTGGTGGTCCTGGGGGTGGCGGCCCGCATCCACCACCCCGCGGTGGTTCGCGCCCTCACCGAGCAACTCCACCAGCAGAGCGGCAAGCGGTTGCGGGAGCCGTACACCATCGAACTCATCCGCGCCCTGGGTCGACTCGCGGATCCGGCAGCGGTGGGCGAACTCGCGCGCATCCTCGAGCTCCCCCGCTGGCGCGTGGGCGAGGCGCTGTCGGAGTTACGCCGGGAGGCGGCGCTGGCCCTGGTGCGCATCGATTCGGAAGAGGCCCGCACCCTCGTAAGCCGTCTCGCCTCCGACCGTGACCCGGCCGTGGCCGCAGCGGTCCGCCGGGCGCTCCGCACCCCGGCCCCGGTGGAGGAGTCGGCATGATCCCGCGCACCGAGTGGGAGCTGCAGGTACACGAGTTGCTCTCGGGTCTGGTGGCCGGCGTCACCACCCTCTCCCTCTACCAACCGGATCACCCGCGCTCCCAGACCCTTCTGGATGCGCTCCTGCGCCGACTCGAAACCCTCCTCGCCGAGGACGGCGAACTGCCCATCGTGCTCCTCTCCGACGATCTCTTCGTCAAGGGCCGCCCGTTCACCAGGTTGTCCCGTCCCGCCGAGACGTTCCTGCGCCGGATGCGGCGGCGCCGCATCGAGCACGTCACCTTCCGGCGGGGGGTGCAGCGCGCACACATCCAGGCCTTCCTCCTGGACCTGGCCAAGGCCGACGACTCCCCCCCGCTGTCCCAGGACACCATTCAGGTGGGGCGGGTCGAGTTTTCCGAAGGCGGCGGGGGGCCCGACGCTGAGAGCGGCGGTGCCGGTAAGGCCCGTTTCGGTCTCGTTCGCGACCGGGTCACGGTGATCGCCGAATCGTTCCGCGCCATCCTCGGTGGGCGTCCCCCTGCCTTTTCCGACCTGGACGGGCTCGTCCACTACCTCCTCGGCGAGCTCCAGGCGGAAAAGCACCCCTTCTCGCTGGTTGCTGCCTGGGAGGGGGAAGAGCGCTGGCCCGCCGTGCACGCCCACAACACCTCGTGTCTCGCCCTGGCCCTGGCCACGCGTGCCGGCTTCTCCCCCTCGGCGGCTGTGGAGATCGGCCTCGCCGCCATCTTCCACGACGTGGGCAAGCTCTTCTGGCCCGACGAGTTGCTCCAGCAGGAGTTCGAACTGGGGGGCAAGGAACTGGAGCTGATCCTGGACCACCCGCGCGATGGACTCTCCCTCATGCTCACCTGGGGCCACCAGCTGCCGCCGGTGGCCCTGGTGGCCTGCTTCGAGCACCACATGTACTATGCCGGGGGTGGCTACCCCCGTCTCGCCAACGTGCGCCGCCCCCACCCCGCCAGTTCTCTGGTGGCCGTGGCCGACGCCTACTCGACCCTGCACACCGCCTCGCGGGAGCGCCTGGTGATCCCCGCGGAAACCGCCGACGCCTGGCTGGCGGAGCGCGCGGGCACGCACTTCGATCCCCACTGGTGCGCTGCCCTCGGGGAGATCGTGGGCACTCAGCGCGCCGGGTAGTACCCGGCGATGGTGCGCACCTCTACCCCCGGTCGCTTCACCTTCACAGTGACGGCCCGGAACCGGTCGGGTGGCGTGGTGGCACTGGAGGTATAGACCAGCAGGTACTGGGAGCGCAGTTCCCGGTCGATCCGCTCGTAGACTCGCTCCAGGCGGGCGTTACGTTCGAGGAAGAACGCGTCGCCACCGGTGCTTTGCGCCAGCCTCGAAAGCTGGGAGCGCGTCTTGATCTCGGTGATGGGCAGGTCGATACCGATGGTGTAGAGGATCACGCCGCTGCGCCGCGCGTAATCCATGGCCCGATCGAAGGTGGCTCGCGACACGTTGTCCTTGCCGTCGGTGAGCACCACCATCGCCTTGCGCCCCCGCACCCCCGAGAATTGGAACAACCCGTAGATGGTCGCGTCGTAGAAGGCGGTTTCCCGGTCGGCCCGCAGGGCGATGAGGGCCCGCTCGATGAGACCGAAGTCGGCCGTGAAGGCCTGTAGGAGCACCGGCTGATCCGAAAACGCCACGATGAAGGCCCGGTCCTTGGGGCGCAGCAGGTTCTTGAGGAAGCCCAGCACCACCCGCTGTACCTCCGGCAGCGTCTTCTCCATGGAGCCGGAGGTGTCGATCACGAGGCCCAAGCGAACCGGCAACTCCTGCTGCCGGGAAAAGTGTGACACGGTCTGGGGCACACCGTCCTCAAACACTTCGAAGTCAGCCTCCTGCAGATCCTCCACCGGGCGACCTGCGTTGTCCACCACCACCACCGGCAGCTCCACCGCGTCCACCTGGACACCGGTGAGGAAGGTGGGGGTGTTGACGAACTGTACGTCCTCGGCCTGGGCCCCGTCGTCCAGGCGCGCCAGGGCCCGCAGGTACCCTGCCGGTTCGCCAGCCGGCATGGTGACCCACACCTCCCAGGGCGGCTGGTAGAGGGTGGCGACCAGGGACTCGTTCCAGTACACCTCCAGGGCGGTGAGGGTGCGTTCCGAAGGGATGTTCAGCTCCGCTCGCACGTGCACTCGCCCCCCCTGGCGGTCGGCGGCGCCAATGGGTTGCAGCCGCACCACGAACCGCTCGCGCCCCACGTTGATATCCATGTGCTTGCGGTCGAGCTCGTTGCCAGCCGCGTCGAAGGCCACAGCAGTGACCGTGGCCATGCGCGGGAGCGGGCCCAAGTCCAGTTCCACCTCGAAGGGGGGGCGGTTCTTGGAAAGGATGGGGCGGCCGTCCAGCAGGAACTCCACCTTCGCTACCTCCTGGGAGGTGAGCGCGGTGAAGCGCTGCACCCCCGTTGCCCCTTCCGACTTTGGCCCGACGAGGGACAGCGTCGGCTCCGCCCCTGCGGCTAACCGCTCCACCACCTCCTTCGCCTCGCCGTCCCGCGCCGTGGCACTGCTCTCCGGCGCCTGCACCTCGAAGTCCAGCTCCTGCACTCCGGCGCACTTGCCGTTCGCCTCGGCCACCTTCAAGCGGGCGTGGTAACTGCCCGGGCGCAGCTCCCGCTCCACCTGGAGAGGGAACGCCTCGCCCCCGGCCGGTAAGGTGAAGGCGTAGCGGAAGCGGTCCACCAGCTCCCCCGCGCGGGAGATCTCCCCCGTTACGTCGAAGCGCACCACCTGCGTCTCCCCCACCTGCTCCACCGTGAGCCCTCGAGCCTCCACGCGCAGGGAAAAGGCCACCCGCACCAGCCCGCCCCGCCGCCCCGCCACGGTGACGTTGGAGGAAAAGCTCAACGGCTGGGCCCCCTTCGGGACCACGGTGGAGAACTCCAGGAAGCGTGCAGCAGCCGACTCGCTCCCGGCAGAGGTATCGAGGGGGAGGTGCTCCATGGCAGCGCGAACGCGAGGTTCCCCCAGCCAGAACTCCGCCGCGGCCAAGAGCCGCAGGATCTCCTCGGCGTCACCGCAGCGCCACTCGGGCCGGTTCATACTGCCCACCGACCCCGACCGGGCCAGGCTCTGGAGCGCCATTTGCCCGGGCTGGCTGTAGAGGGCGCCGCGGCCATCCATGCGCGGATCCCAGAGCCGGTACGAACCCAGCCCGTACGGCTTGAAGAAGAGGACGGTGACCCCCTGTCCCACCCCTTCGATCCGCGCCCACTGCCAGAACTGGAGGGGGAAGAACACCTCCTCGCACTCGATCTCCTTGGTCGCGTCGGGGGGACCGTGGAGCAACACGGCCCGCGCCCTGTCCTCCGTGGTGTTGCCGAACTCGGTGCGGCAATACTCCAGGCGCTCCTGGTACTCGCGGCGAAACGCTGCACCGATCCCCAGTTGCTGCCCCCACACGGTCCACAGCCTCTCGGCAAAGGCCGCCCGCTGCTCGTTCGTCTCCAGGCTCAAGAACGCCCGGCGCTGTTCGCTGGAGATGAGGGGGTACACTTCCTCCTCCAGCCAGCGCCGCCACTCCTCCGGCAGGGCTGCAATCCGGGCGCGGTCGCCCGCGGCCGCCGTCCACGTGGCCAGGAGGAGCACCACCACCCACCCCATGCGCCACCGCATACGCTCTCTACGCCTCCATGGGCGGAGGGGTTGCAGCGTCCAGGTAGTGCCGCCACACCCTCCCCTTCCCCTGCGCCAACACTTTCAGGTCGCTCGCCATGCCCGCAGGCACGAGCAGCTTCTTGGCGGCCGCCAGCGCCGCCCACTCCGCCGGTGTGAGGGGACCGTTCTTGCGGCTGGGGAGCAGGCTCACCGCCCCGTGGAGAGCGAGGAACAACCCCAGCGGCCGCAGCTCGCCTCGATCCCACCCCACATCGGCGGCCGCCCCTTCCAGGTCGTCGAAGTTCACGTGCGCCGTGATATCCAAGCGACCCGGCTCCGAGAGCACGTCGCGCACCAGGCGATGCCCGGTGTAGGCAACCAGCGAGCCGTGCCGGCGCGAGCGTGCATCGAACAGGCGGCGGGCCGGGTGGCCGTACTCCACCACCAGGGCCAGGGCGTCGCGCCCACACCAGGCCAGGTTCCTGGCATGGATCTTCCGCAACTCTGGCCGAACTTCCGCCACCTGCCCCTCCTCTAGCACGATGCCCGACTCGTGGAGGTATGTGGCCACCTCCCCGCTCTCGGGCGTGTCGCGCACCCACACCAGGCGGCCGTCGCTCGCCACCTCCACGAAGTACTCCTGCAGCACCAGCTGCCCGCCTAGGCGGGCCATGGTCACGCGGTGGACCGGCAAGGCGTCGTACAGCTCCGAGGCAAACAGCACCACGCTGCCCGTGGGGCGCTCGACCTCTTCCAGCCCCCCCACCACCTCGGCATTGGGGCAGCGCCGCAGCGCTCGTTGCCGCGCCCAGGGGGCGATCTCCACGGCCACCACCCGCGCCAGGGTGGTGGGACGCACGGCCCTGGTGAGGTTCTCCAGGAACACCCCCTCTCCCGCGCCCAGCTCCAGGAGGGTGAGGCCGCACTCCAGGCGCTCGGCGAGGGTGTCGAAGAGCCTCGCCAGCGTGGCCACGAACAGCGGCGAAGCGGTGGGGGCCGTGATGAAGTCCCCCTCTGGCCCCACCGGCCCAGGACCCCGCCGCCGCCGGGTGTAGTAGCCACAGCGGGGGTGGTAGAGCGCCAGCTCCATGAAGGTTCTGAAGCTCACCCGCCCGCGGCGCGCAACCTCCGCCACGATCCCGTTCACAGGCAGAAGGCTAGCACCAGACCTGCCCGCCCACTCCACCCTGCCACCGATCACCCACCTTCGTCCCCTCCCCGCGGTCAGTCACCACTGGGGGGCGGGGATTGGGATAGCTCGAGCATCCGCTGCAGCGGGCGCAGGGCGGCCAGGCGCAGCGCTTCCGGGAGCTCCAGGCGGGGACGGCCCTCCCGCAGGCAGGTGAGGAGGTTGGCCAGGGTGTTGCGCTTCATGTACGGACAGTTGTTGCACGAACACTCGCCCGACGCCCCTGGCACGGGGATGAAGCGCTTGCCGCTCCCCGCCGTCTGCTTCTCCATCTGGTGGATGATGCCCGGCTCC
Source organism: Thermoanaerobaculaceae bacterium (assembly GCA_013388425.1). Classification (GTDB taxonomy): domain Bacteria; phylum Acidobacteriota; class Thermoanaerobaculia; order Thermoanaerobaculales; family Thermoanaerobaculaceae; genus JACADV01. The sequence goes on from JACADV010000019.1 coordinate 15,781, forward strand.
GTGGCCACCAGGAAGGTGGTGGCCTCCGACTCCCGCACGAACCGCAGGATGGAGGAGGTGGACCCCACGTGGTCGGCCAGGGCCAGGATGGCTTCGGGGCACTCGGGGTGGGCGGCCACAAGGGCGTCGGGATGGAGGGCCTTGAGCCCCACCAGCGCCTCCTGGGAAAACTGCTCGTGGACGATGCAGGTACCAGGCCACAGCACGAGAGGGCGCCCAGTCTTCTTGGCCAGGTACGCCCCCAGGTGGCGGTCAGGGGCAAAGAGGATGGGCTGATCGGGGGGGAGCTTGCGGATGATCGTCTCCGCCGAGGAGGAGGTGACGATCACGTCCGAGAGGGCTTTCACGGCGGCAGAACAGTTGATGTAGGTCACCGCCACATGGCCCGGGTGGGCCTGGCGCCAGCGCGCAAACTCCTCCGGCTGGCACGACTCCTCCAGGGAGCAACCTGCCTCCAGGTCCGGGATCAGGACCTCCGCTTCGGGGTTCAGGATCTTGGCCACCTCGGCCATGAACCGGACGCCGCAGAAAACGATGGTCGTCGCGTGCGCCCGCTGGGCGGCACGGGCCAGCTCCAGCGAATCGCCCACGAAATCGGCCAGGTCCTGAATCTCCGGCTCCTGGTAGTAGTGGGCAAGCAGGAGCGCGCCTCGCTCCCGCTTGAGGCGGAGGATCTCGGCGCCGAGGAACTCCGGGTCCGAGGGCGGCGGCGGCAGATCGATCCTCACCGTTCTCCCTTAAGCAGCGCCTCCACCGCGTGCGCCTCCCGCGGCAGGCTCGCCGACAGGCATTCGGCACCGGCTTCCGTCACCACCCAGTCGTCCTCGATGCGGATCCCCACCCCCTCCTCGGGGAGGTAGATCCCCGGCTCGACAGTCACCACCATTCCCGGCGCCAGCGGCGGCGCTTCGCCCCCCACGTCGTGGGCCTCCAGCCCCAGGAAGTGGCCAATCCCGTGGATGAAGAACTGGCTCAACGGCGCCCCCCCATCGCCGGACAGCTCACTGGCCTCAAGCGCGGCAAAGGCTGCCTTGCGCACCTCGCCCAGCGTCACCCCCGCTCGGAGGGTGGCCACCGCTGCCTCGTAGGCGGCCAGCACGGCCCCGTAGAGCGCCAGCTGCCGCTCGCTAAACTGCCCGGAAACGGGGAAGGTCCGGGTGAGGTCGCCGCAGTAGTACCCCCAGCGGGCACCAATGTCCACCACCACCAGCTCCCCCTCCGCCAGCGTGCCACGGTTGGCGTCGTAGTGGAGCACGCACCCCGCCCGGCCGGAGCCAACGATGGGCGGGAACGACCACCCCTCCGCCCCCGCTCCCCGCAGCGCTGCAAACGCCTCCCCCTCCACCTTCCCCTCGCCCACGCCCGGCCGCACAGCACGCGCCGCTGCCCTCATGGCCGCCTCGGTGGCCGCCACGGCCCTGCGCAGCAACGAAAGTTCCCCACCCTCCTTGCGCAGGCGCAGCTCGGTCAAGACCGGCGAGAGATCGCACACGCGAAAGCTCGGCAGGCGATCGCGCAGCGCCACGGCCAAGTGTTGCTCGGCGGTGAGGTCGCCGCTGGCTGCGGCACTGGGCAACGCCAGCCACAGCGCCCCACCCTGGGCAAGCTGGCCGGCCACCCGCTCCGTCCAGGCTGGCTGCGGCCGCCGCCGCGCATCCACCACGATCTCGTGGGCATCTCGTTCGAGCACCGCGGCAAAACCCAGGGCTTGGGCTGCCTCTTCGCCGGGTCCGAACTTGGGACCCAGCCACGCCTCTAGCGCCGGCTTGCGGGCTGGGAGGTACAACGTCTCTGCGTCGCGCTCCAAGACCAGCACCGCTCCCGGCAACTCGACGCCCGTGAGGTAGAAGAAGTTGGGCTCCTGGCGAAACGTGCCCACGTCCCCGTAACTGCGCGTATCGCTGGCACCCAGCAAGACCGCCACGTCACCGGTACTGAGGCGCTCCTGCACGCGCCGCCGCCGGGCGGCGTACACCTGGGGGTCCTCCAGCTCGCAGGCGTAATGACCGCCCAAGAGCGTCCTGTCATCGATCATTCACGCCTCCCCTCTCGGGTAAGTGGGCAAGCCCACGCGGCATTCCCCGGCGAGGCGCCGCAAGTGGCTACAAGCGTTCCGCATCGTGGAGCGACTCCATCACCTTGGCGGCCCGTCGCAGGTAGTCGAGACCGGAGAGAATGGTCAGGCCAAGGGCACCGTAGAACAGCGTCAGGAGGATTTCGTAGCGGATCTCCACCAGGTTAGCCAGGAGCACCAGCGCCACCGTGGCAATGTGCACGAACGTGGTTGCCTTTCCCCACAGCGACGGTCGGAAATCGCGGATCCCGGCCCCCAGGTAGAGGAGCAGCGCCACCAGCACGATCAAGAGGTCGCGCGACAGCGCCATGACCGTGAGCCAGATGGGGATCGTGACCCCTCCCTGGCTCGGCCAAGTGAGCGCCACGTACGCAGTGACGAGCAGAACCTTGTCGGCGATGGGGTCCAGGTACTGGCCAAAGAGGGAGCGCATGGAAAGGACGCGGGCAAGCAACCCGTCCACCGCGTCAGAAATGCCAGCGATCAGGAAGAGCGCAAAGGCCGCACGGTAATTGGCGGAAACCACAGCGAGGAAGAAGAACGGCGTGAGCGCCACGCGCAGCAGCGTGATGCCGTTGGGAATGGTGAACGGGCGTACCACCGCCCGCACCTCTTGGGCGGCCCGCTGCGCCACCGCCCCAGTGCGTTCCCGCAGACGGTGCTCACCGCTCGCCCTCACTCGCCCTCCCGCCGCAACACCTCTTCTCGCAGGTAGCTCATCTTCCCCTCGTTCACCACCTGCCCCCGCTGTTCCAGTTCGGCCATCAGTCGCGTCACCGTCTCGCGGGTGGTGCCAATGGAGTTGGCGATGTCCTGGTGCGTCGGTCGCCGCACCGCCACCCACCCGTTCCCCAAGAGCTGCCCGTGCTGCCGGGCCAGGTCGATGAGGAAGCGTGCCAGCCGCCCCACCACGTCGAGGGTCACCAGCGATTCCATCTGCGCGTTCGCCCGACGCAGCCGCAGGCTCAACTCCCGCAGGAGCTTGCGCGCCATGCCGGGGTGCAGCTCGAGGATCCGCTCGAAATCCGCGCGACGGATGCGGTAGGTCGTGCTGGCTAGCTGCGCCACCACCGAAGCCGAGCGCGGCTCGTCGTCGATGAGCGCCATCTCCCCGAAGATCTGCCCCGGACCCAAGGTGGCAATGATGATCTCCTTCCCCTCGCTCGAAGGAATGCTCACCTTGACCCGCCCGCTCGCCACCACGTAGAGCCCGTCCGCCGGCTCGTTGATGGCAAAGATCACCTCGTCCCGTCCGAAATCGCGTCGCTCGGCGCTGCGCACCAGCGTTTCCAGTTCTGCTTGCGAGAGCTCGGTGAACAATGAAGAACGGTGCAGCAGCTCGGCCAGGTCTAGGGACATCCCTCACCTCCCGGCCCGCCCAGCCGTTGCAGCACCTCGGCCACCTCGCGGCCGGTGACCGGGGTGCCCAGGCGGACACACCCCGCCGCGTCGCCCGCTGCGCCGTGGTTGCAGAACTGGGGCGGCTGGCGCCTTAGCAGGACAGCCACCCGTTCGACAGCGGCTGCCACCTCGCGCGGTGTCACGCCTCGACGGGCGCCAAAGCGGCGTGCCACCGGGTCGCCGCGCAGGACGCCAGCGCGAGCCACGGTGACGATGTCGCCACGCTGCGGCAGGTCCACGATATCCTCGAACACCGGTACCGCCCCCTGGGCCAGGGCCGTGATCTCCGGCACCTCCCAAACCAGGAGGGCAGCCAGTTCCGCACGGGTAAGGGCCGACGAGGCCAGCGCCTTCGACACGTAGGGGGGTGCATCGGCGAGCCGCAGCTCCAGCCGTGCCCGGCGCAACAGGTCGCAGCGCCCCGGGTACGCGGCCGGGAGCTTCTCGAAGAAGCTCACCGCCAAATCCCACTGGCCTAAAGCTCCCGCCACCCGACCCTTGAGTGCCAACCCGTTGGCTGAATCCGGTACCGCTGGCAGCAGCGCCGCCGCCCGGTCCGTGCGCCCGGCGGCGAGCGCCGCCTCCGCCGCCAGGGTGCGCAGCTCCGGCGATTCTGGAACCGCCTCCAGAGCCTGCTCCGCCACCCCCAAGGCCTTGGCCGCCTCGCCTGCTCCCAACCAGCGTTCCGCCTCGCTGCGCGCCCTCTCCACCACCCCTGCTTCCAGCTCCTGCACCAGCCCTTGGAGGCGGTGCGAACCCGCCTCGGCAGCCACCGCGCGACGGGCCGCACCCAGGGCAGCCAGCAAATCGCCACTCCGGCGCGCGGCCATGGCGGCCAGGTGCCAGGGCGCAACCCACTCGGGAAACTCCTCGGCCAGTTGCAGGCAGTCGGGGTAGATGGCCGCTGCCTCCAGAAAGCGGATCTCGAGCTCCACGAAGCGGGCCACGGGGTGCCGCTGGGGGAGGCGAGCCGCCGTGCGCCGCGCCAGGGCAAGGTCACCCCGTTCGGCAGCCGCCACGGCCTGGCGGGCCGCCACCCGCTCGGCCTCGGCCAGCGGCGCCAGCGATGCCGGCAACCCCTGGAGTGGATCGGGGACGCGGGTAGGAGGCGGCGGCACACTGGCACTCCGGCACCCCAGCAGCCCTCCAAGGAGCACCGCGACGAGAAGCCCCTCAACCCTCCTTGGCAACGCTCTCCCCCTCCGAGCGAGCCGGACACACCGTGGCCACAGCGTGCTTGTACACCAGGTGCTCGACCCCGTGGCTTTCCACGACCAGGGCGTAGCGATCGAATCGCCGCAGCACCCCGGTGACCCGCTTGCCCGTCAGGAGGTAGACGTGGACCAGCCGCCCGTCCCGACGCAGCGCGTAGAAGAAGCTATCCTGAACATTGATCGCCGTCTTGCTCCGCTCCTGCCCCTGTTCCACCGGACGCCTCCAGGATCGCCACGATCTCCGCCACGGGATCGTCCCCCCCCACCCACGTCACGTCCCGTTCCCCTCGCAACCAAGTGAGTTGCCGCTTCGCCAACTGCCGCGTCGCCACCACCGTTGCCTGCCTCGCCTGCGCCTCGCTCCACTCACCCGCCACCACGCGACAGGCCTCCCGGTAGCCGATGGCCTTGAGCGCGTGGGCGTGGAGTGGAACGCCGCTCTCCAGCAACGACCGCGCCTCCTGCACGAGTCCTGCCGCAAAGATGGCCTCGACCCGCTGTGAAATCCTAGCATGGAGCACCTCGCGCGGCAGCGAGAGGGCGAACATGCGAAACGGGTAGCGGGGCTTGCAGCACGGTTCCTCCCGCCACAACTCGGACATGGGCCGGCCAGCCAGGAGCGTGACCTCCAGGGCACGGAGGATGCGCTGCCGGTCGCCAGCGGCGATACGGCGGTACGACTCCGGGTCCAGTTCGGCGAGACGAGCCCGCAGGCGGGCCGGATCTTCCGCCCACGCGTGCTCCAGCTGCGCCCGCAGGGTCACATTCTTGGGCGGCTCGCGGAACAGGCCGTAGAGCAGGGCCCGCACGTAAAAGTGCGTGCCTCCCACCACGATTGGCACGCGCGCGCGGGCAACAATGTCCGTCACCGCTGCATCGGCGTCGCGCAGGAACGTGCCGGCCGAGTAGCGCTCCCGCGGATCCGCCACGTCCACCAGGTGGTGCCGCACCCGCGCCCGCACCGCCGCCGCCGGCTTGGCAGTGCCAATGTCCAGCCTGCGGTAAACGGCAAAGGCGTCGGCCGAAATCACCTCCCCCCCCAACCGCTCCGCCAGTGCCACCCCTACCGCCGTCTTCCCCGCCGCCGTGGGGCCCACCACCACCACCAGGCGTGGTTTCACCGTCCCCCCCGGTGGGCCCGCACCCGCACCGGAATGGAGGTGCCAAGCTGCAACCAGCCGCTCTCGATGGTGAGCTGGCGCACCCCCTGCGTCTGGACCACGAGGACGGTCCTTCCCTCCCGAACCCGCCGCGCCACCTCGGGGTGAGGGTAGCGGAATCGGGGCCGCTCCCCCGTCGCCGCCAGCGCTACCGCGGGGTCCACAGCAGCCAGGAACGGCGCCGTGGAAGAGGTGCGCGAGCCGTGGTGGGGCAACTGCAACACGGCGGCCCTCACACTCCTCCCCGCTGCCAGAAGTTCCCGTTCCCCCGCGGCCTCGATGTCGCCCGTCACCAGCAGGCGCACCCCACCGCAGCGAATGGCCGCGACGAGACTGGCGTCGTTGTCGCTGCTCCAGACCTCCGCCCCCGGCGAGAGCACATCGATGACCAGGCTCCCTACCACCAGCCGTTGCCCCGCCCCCACGAGCCGCTCGCGCACACCCACCCGCCGCGCCACGCGCAACAGCTGCACCACCTCTCCCCGCTCCGCCCCCTGGGCCGCCACGATGAGCTGACGGGGCTTGAGCCACGCCAGCACCAGCGGCAACCCGCCCACGTGATCGGCGTCGGGGTGGGTGAGGATCACCGCGTCGAGCGAGCGCACGCCCAGGGCCGCCAACGCCTCCACCGCCTCGCGCGGAGAGCGGCCGGCGTCCACCAGCAGGGTGGAACCGCGGTCCCTCACGAGCAGTGACATCCCGTCCCCCACCGGCAACATCCGTACTTCCGTGGCCCTAGCCCCCGACCGCGGCACCCCCACCACCCACCCC
>JACADV010000062.1 GCA_013388425.1 Thermoanaerobaculaceae bacterium
GGGCAGGGCCCCTCCCCCGGCCAGGCGCTGCCACTCCAGTGGGGACTCGTCGACGGCCAGCTGCAGCCGCGCCAGTGTGGCCCGGGAACCCGCCACTTTCGCTGTGGGGAACGCTGCTACCGCTTCGGCAAACCCCCGGGCGTGGTCGTCGTGGCCGTGGGTGACCAGGATCCCCCGCACCTCGGCACCCGCCAAGGCACCAAAGTCCGGCAACTCGTAGGCCACCCCAAACGGCTCCAGCTCGGAAAAGGCCGCGCCCACATCCACCAGCACCGCCTCTCCCCCCTCCGCCTCGACGAGCAGCGAGTTGGCACCAAACTCGCCCACACCGCCCAGGGGCACCAGGCGAACGGCCATCACCTCCCCCTCTCCGCCGCAGGCAACGCTGCGGCCAGGAGTTGCCACTGCGCCAAGGACAGCTCCTGCGCCCTCGCGGTGGCGGCCAGGCCAGCCCCCGCCACCGCCGCCGCCACCAGCTCCCTGGGGTAGCTGGCGGCGAGGGCGTTGACGATCGTCTTGCGGCGATGCTGGAACGCCTTCGCGGCCACGTCCAGAGCGTGCTGCGTCTCGGGCGGCGTCGTCCCGCCTTGAACGGGCGTCAAGCGCACCACCGCCGAGACCACCTTGGGACGAGGCTGGAAGCAGCGGGGGGGCACGCGGAACAGGAGCTCCGCCCGAGCCTGAGCTTCCACCTCCAGGGTGAGCAGCCCCCGGTCGCTGGCGCCCGGAGGGGCCACGAGCCGCTCGGCCACCTCCTGCTGCACCATGAACACCGCTGCAGAGAACCGCTCCCCCGCCTCCAGGAACCGCCGCAGCAAGGGGGTGGCCACGCTGTAGGGCAGGTTGCCCGCCGCCAGCCACGGCACCTCCCCGCACAGCGCAACCAAGTCCACGAGCAGGGCGTCCGCCGTCACCACCTCGAGCTGGCCTGACGCACCGAGGCGGGCCGGCAGGGCAGCAGCCAGGCGGGCGTCCACCTCGATGGTTAGCACCCGCGGGAAGCGCCGCACCAGTTCCCGCGTGAGAGCACCCCGCCCCGGCCCGATCTCCAGCACCCGCGGCGGCTCGCACGGCAGCGCCTCCGCCACCGCTCGCGCCACCCCAAGATCCACGAGAAAGTGCTGCCCCAGTCGCTGCCGCCGATTCACCCTTGCCGCCCCCGCCGCACCACCTTACAATAGCCGCGCCTCGCGGCGGGAGACGCGGGGAGGGGGGAACATGAGCGACCAGGTGATGGCGGTCACCGATCAGACCTTCGACAGCGAAGTGCTCAACGCTGGCAAACCAGCAGTGGTGGACTTCTGGGCGGTGTGGTGCGGGCCGTGCAAGATGATTGCCCCGCACGTGGAAGCGCTGGCCCGGGAGTTCGCGGGCCGTGCCGTGGTGGCCAAGCTGGACGTGGATAGCAACCGGCAGACGGCCATGCGCTTCGGCATCCAGTCCATCCCCACCCTCCTCTTCTTCAAGAACGGCGCACTCGCCGATCGCATCGTGGGCGCCGTGAGCTACCAGAAGATCGCCGACACCTTGAAGGCCCTCCTCTAGCTCCCGTGACCAGCTCCGAGACGGTCACGCCCGAACCGCGGCGGCTCACCGTCACGACCCGCAACGGACCGGTGAGCGTGGAGGTACGCGGGGCAGGGCCGCCGCTCCTCCTCCTGGCCGGCCTCGGCTCCCGGGCCCGCCTGTGGGGGGAGCTGCCGGCGCTCCTCGCCCGCACCTTCCGGGTGCTGGCGCCGGACAACCGCGGCGTGGGGGGCTCCCGGGGCGGGGCACCCTTCACCCTGGCCGGGGCGGCGGCTGACGCTGCGGCTGTCCTGGAGCAGTGCGAGGCGGCCCCCGCTGGGGTGCTGGGGGTGTCGATGGGCGGTCTCATCGCTTCTCACCTGGCTGCCGCCTACCCCACCCACGTGGCCCGGCTGGTGGTCGCCTCCTGCGCCCCCCGCCTCACCCCCTCGCACCGGCGGGTGCTCCGCTTCTTCGAGCTGGCGCTCTCCCGCCTCGCCCCCTCCGAAGCGGCCGAGATGCTCATGGCCTTCGCCTTTGCTCCCAGCTTTGCCGACCGCTACCCCGGCTTCGTGGACCAGGCGGCGCGGCTGTGGACGTTGGATCCGGAAGATCTGCCCGGCGCCCTCGCCCAGATTGCCCACCTGCGCGAGGGGTGGGACCTGACCCCGCTCCTGGCCACCATCGCCTGCCCCACCCTGGTGCTGGCGGGAGCGCTGGACCCCCTGGTGCCGGCAGCCGCCACGCGGGAGCTGGCGGCCGTGATTCCCAGCGCCCGCTACCGGGAGCTGCCCGAGGCCGCCCACTCCGTCCTCGCCGAAGGGGGCGTGGCGCTCCTGCAGGAAATCACCCAGTTCCTGCACGGGTGAGGTGCCTGCGCGCAGGCGTTCCGCTACACTCTCACCGTGCCTCGCCGCCTCTCCCGCTACGTGCTCCTGCTGGCTGCGGTGCTGGCCTTTGGCACGCTGGGGTACCGCCTCGTGGAGGGAGCTCCCCTGTGGGATTGCTTCTACATGACCGTCATCACCCTCACCACGGTGGGGTACCACGAGGTGTTCCCGCTCTCGCTGGCCGGCGAAGCGTTCACCGTCGTGCTGCTGGCCGTGGGCATTGGCCTCCTCCTGACGGCCGCCACGGAGCTGGCGCGGAGTATCGTGGAGGGCGAGTTGCGCAGCGTCTTGGGCAGCAGCAGGAGGTCGCGCATGCTGGAGCGGTTGCAGGACCACGAGGTGGTGTGCGGTTGGGGGCGGATGGGTCAGGCCGTGGTGGCGGAGCTGGTGCGGGCCCGCCGTCAGGTGGTGACCGTGGAACGGCACCCGGATCGCATCCGCGAGCTGGAAGCGGCGGGGCTCCTCCACGTGGCCGGCGACGCCACCGAGGAGCGCACCCTGCGCGCCGCTGGCGTGCACCGCGCCCGCGGGCTCGTGGCTTGCCTGGACGACGACGCCCACAACGTGTACACGGTGCTCACCGCCCGCTCCTTGAACCCGAACCTGTTCATCGTGGCGCGGGCCACGGAGGAGGGAGCCGAGGGGCGGATGCTGCGGGCCGGTGCCGACCGCGTCATGAACCCCTACCGTCTCGGCGGTCTGCGTCTCGCCCACATGCTGGCCAAACCGGGGGTGGTGGACTTCCTCGACTTCTCGCTGCAGCCTTCCTCGGGCGAGCACCTGCTGCTCGAACAGTTGTCCGTCACGGAGAACAGTCCTCTGGCGGGGAAGTCTTTGGCGGAACTGGATCTCCGCAAACGTCACCGGGTGGCGGTGGTGAGCCTGCACCGCGGCTCGACGCTCATCCCCAACCCTGACCCTGCCCTCCGACTCCAGGTGGGGGATCTGCTCGTGGTACTTGGTAACCGCCACGACCTGGATCGGTTCGAAACGGGCACTGGCGGAACCCCAACGTAGGAGGCACGAATGCGCTACTGTCGTCTGGAAGTGGGCGGTACGCCCCGCTGGGGGCGGGTGGATGACGCGCTCGTCACGCTCCTGGACGGGGCGCCCTGGAGCGGGGGCAAACCGGTGGGGGGAGCCGTACCTCTCGCCAATGCCCGCCTTCTGCCCCCCTGCGAGCCCACGAAGATCGTGTGCATTGGCCTCAACTACCGTGCCCACGCCGCCGAGATGGGCAAGGAGATCCCGGCGGAACCGCTCCTCTTCCTCAAGGCGCCGTCGGCGCTCCTGCCCCCCGGCGGCACGGTGCTCCTCCCCCCCTCGTCGCAGCGGGTGGAGCACGAGGGGGAGCTGGCCTTGGTGATCGGGCGCACCACCCACCGGGTACGGGCAGAGCGGGCGCTGGAGTACGTGTTCGGCTTCACCTGCGCCGACGACGTCACCGCCCGCGATATCCAGCGGCGGGAAAAGGTGTACGCCCGCGCCAAGGGGTTCGACACCTTCTGCCCCGTGGGGCCGTGGCTGGAGACGGAGGTGGCCGATCCGCAGCAGCTCGAGCTGGAGCTCCGCGTCAACGGCGAGCTGCGCCAGCGCGGTTCCACCTCCGACATGATCTTCCCGGTGGCCGAAGTGGTGGCGTTCATCTCCGAGATCATGACCCTTTTCCCCGGCGACCTGGTGAGCACCGGCACACCCCCGGGGGTGGGGGCGCTCGAAGATGGGGACCGGGTAGAGGTTACGATCGCCGGCATCGGTACGCTCGAGCACACCGTCCGCCGCCCCCAGGACTAGCCGGCTGTTTCGCTCACCGCTTGCGGCTTGTGGCCCGCCGGCTCGCCCAGGAAACGCACCACGAGCACCGTCACGTCGTCCTCCGCCTCGTCCCCGCAGCGGTGGGCCGCAGCTGCCTGCAGGAGGGCGGTGCCAAGTTCGGCTGCGCTGCGACCCGCCGCCGCTACGGCGTGGCGGATGCCCTCCGCGCCGAACTCCTCACCCTGCGGCGAGCAGGATTCCAGAATGCCGTCGCTGTACAGCACGAGGGCGTCGCCGCGGTGGAGGGTCAGTTCCGTGCTGGACCACCTGGCCACCGGGAGCAGACCGAGGATTGGCCCGTGGGGGGCAATCTCCTCTACCGTGCCGTCGGCCCGCACCACCACCACCGGACAGTGGCCAGCGTTGACCACCTGGGTGGTGCCGTTGCGCTCTAGCACCGCCGTGGCCAGGGTAAGGAAGCGGTTGCCAGGGTTGTAGCGCCGCAGGGTGCGATCCAGGGTGGGGGCAAGGGAAGAAAGGGGGTGCCCCAGGTCGTGGAGCAGCCCCAAAAGCCCCTGGACCAACGCCATGAGCAGCGCGGCAGCGACTCCCTTGCCGGATACATCCCCCACCGTCACGGCGAGCGAGCCGTCGCTGCGCTGGGCGGTGTGGTAGAGGTCCCCAGCCACGCGCCTGGCCGCGTCGGAGAAGGCGAAGAGCTCCGCAAAGGGCACCGCCACCGGCTCCTGGAGGAGGGCCTTCTGAATGGCGCGGGCCAGCGACATCTCGTGCTCGATCTTGGCCTTCTCCCGCGCCTCCCGGTACAGGCGGGCGTTGTCGATGGCTGCGGCGGCATCCGCCGCCAGCGATTCGAAAACAGCCAGTTCCTCGCGGGAGAAACTCTCGCCCAGCACCCGCCGCTCCACGAGGACGCCGCCAATGACATCGATGCTGGCAACGAACGACGCCTCCCCGGCCGACCCCATCGGCCGCCGGGCCACCAGCAGCGGCGTGGCGGCCGCCAGCTCGATGCCCCGCGCCACCATCGAGGTGGTGGGGGAGAGCAACGCCTCCCGCACCACCGTCTTCCGCTGCGCCATGGCGGCTTCCAGGAGCGAGCTGCGCTCCGCCCACCCCTTCTCGTCGGGCGCCGAAGGGTAGCAGGCCACGGCGGTGCGCTGGCTCTCCTCCCCGATCAGCACCACGCTGCCACGGTCCGCCCCCATGAGGCGGACGACGGTGCGGAGCACCAGCTCCAGCACCTCCTCCAGCACCGTCGCGGAGTTCAGGGCGCGAGCGGTCTCCAGCAGCACCTGGAGGTGACGCACGCCGCGGCTGCCCTCCTCCTCACCCAGCGCCTGCCCGAGCAACGAGGAGGTGGGCTCGGCCTGGGCGAGCAACTCCACCCGCGGTCCCAGCCGTACCAGGTCGCCGGGGTGCAGCACCGCTCGCTGGATGCGCACGCCGTTGACAAACGTCCCGCCGGAAGAGCCGAGATCCTCCACCACCAGCTCGCCGTTCTCCCAGAACAGCCGGGCGTGGCGGCGAGAGACGGTGAGCTCGGGGATCACCACATCGCAGGACGAGTCCCGCCCGAGGCGCAGTTCGTTTTCGCCAACGACCACACAGGGGATCCCCGCGAGGGAATCGCGGGGCACCAGACGCGGTTGTCCGTGCCATGAGTGGGTGCCGGACGGCATGGGGTGAGTCTAGCAGAGGGGCGTGCTACACTCCCCCAGCCGGCCCAAGCGGCCGCGTTTCATGAAGACCGTCGCGTACCTGAGCCGCAGCCCGTGGAAGAGAAGGGCGTTCGACGCCGTGGGCAACGCCGTCCTCGCCCGGACCCTCTGGCTGAGCGAGGAGGAAGCGTACCCGCTGGTGCGGTGGACCACCCTCTCGCACCCCTCCCTGCCTTCCCCCTTCGACGGGGTTCGCATCGCCCAGGTTTCGGACGTGCACGCCGGGGCGTTCATGCCCTGGGGCCGCCTGGACCAGGTGCGCCGCCTCGTGGAGACGCTGGCCCCGGATCTGGTGGTCTACACCGGCGACCAGTTGGACCGGCGCGCGGTGGACGCCGAGCTCTTCGTTTCCGGTTTTGCAGGGTTGGCGGCGCCGTTGGGGGTGTTCGGAGTGCTGGGCAACCACGACCACCTCGCCTCGGCCCAGCTGGGGGTTGCAGCTCTGGATGCGGTGGGGGCCACCCCCCTGGTGAACGCAGCTGCGGTCCTGCAACGGGATGGTGCCACCCTGCTCGTGGCCGGCGTGGACGACCTGGACAGCCCCGAGGGGGCTGACTTTTCCGTCCTGGGCCGCTTCCACGCTGACTTCCGCCTCCTCCTCTGCCACCAACCGCGCGGCTGGGTGCGGGCGCGGCGCGCCGGGGCCGACATCACCCTCGCCGGCCACACCCACGGGGGCCAGATCGCCTTCCCCTCGCGGGAGATCAACCTGGCCCGCCTGTCCACTCGCTTCATCTCCGGCCCCTACCGGCACCGGGAGCACCTCTTGTACGTCTCGCGGGGGATCGGGGTGGGCGCCGTCCCCATCCGCTACGGCTCGCCGCCCGAGGTGGACCTCATCACCCTGCGCCGCGGCCCCGTCTCCAGCTCCTAACCCCTCATTCGAGGGCAATCGGGGGCATCCACACCACCCCGGGCGGGGCGAGGCGGCCCGCCGCCAGTGCGCGCAGCAACGCGCCCACCTCGCGGTCCTCCACCAACCGCTGCACGACCCGCTCCCACAAGCTCGGGAAGCGAGGGTAGAAGGCGAGCTGTACCGGCTGGTCGCGATCGAGCCCGGCCAGCTCCTTGGCCGCAGCGAGAGCTTCCTCGAATCCGCCCAGCTCGTCCACCAGGCCCTTCTCCACCGCCTGGGCACCCGTGAAGACCCGCCCTCGCCCCACCGCCTCCACCGCTTCCCGGCTCATCCGCCGCGCTGCTGCCACCCGCTCCACGAAGCTGTCGTACACCGTCTGGAGGAGCCGCTCCACAGCGGCGCGCTGGGGCGGCGTCCAGGGGTCGAGACTGGCGAAGATGTCCGCGTTGGGATCGCCCTCCACCCGCCCCCAGCTCACCCCCAGCTTCTCCTCCCAGAACCGCGCCATGGCCAGGTGCCCGGCGTAAACCCCAATGGAACCAGTGAGGGTGGCGGGAGAGGCAAAGAGGCGAGTGGCGCCGCAGGCGATCCAGTAGCCGCCCGATGCCGCCACGTCGCCCATCGAGACCACCACTGGCATCTGCTTGGCGGTGCGCACTACCTCGGCGCGAATGGTTTCTGCCGCCACGGCACTGCCACCAGGAGAGTCGATGCGCAGCACCGCCGCCACGGCCTCGGAGTCGCGCACGGCTCGCAACGCCTCGGCCACCGTGTCGGCCCCGGCCATCTCCCCCCCCACCACGGGCAGCGGCGAGAAGCCGCTCTCCCCGCGCACGATGGCGCCCCGCACGCTCACCACCGCCACCACCGGCGCACCCGGCACACTTGCCTGAGCCCGCAGGTACCGTCCCAGGGAAATCTCCTCCAGGCGTTCTGCCCCGCCGGCGGGGGAGTGCTCCACGAAACCCTGCCAATCGGCAATCTCGTCCACCAGGCCGGCAGCCAAAGCGGCCTCGGCGGTGAGCGGTGCCTGGGCCACGAGTTCGCGCACACGGGCCGGTTCCAGGCCGCGGCTGGCTGCAATCTGCTCCACGAGCTGGTCCCGCAGCGAGGCGAGGAGCCACCCGGTCATCTCCCGATCCTCGGCGGTGAGGTCCTTCTCGGTGTAGAAGAACCGCGCAGTCTTGAACTCCCCAATGCCGGGGAACTCCGGTTCGATCCCCAGCTTGTCGAGGGTCCCGCGCAGGAACGGCACGCGCGCCGAAAGACCGGTGAGGTTGACGGTAGCCAGGGGCCCCACCACGATACGGCGGCACGCCGAGGCGAGCAGGTACTCGCGGTTGGCCGGGGCGAACTCCCCCACCGTGTCCAGGTACGCCGCCGTGTCCTTGCCGGCCACCGTGAGCTTGCCCAGCAGCGACCGGATCTCCTGCACCGTGGCGAACCCCGCCCCCACGTCCCCCACCCGCAGGCGCACCGCCCGGATGCGGGGATCCGAAACCGCCCTGGCCAGACCCTCCAGCAGCCCCTGGCGAGTCACCCGGCGCGGCGAGAAGAGTTCCGCCACCGGCCCCTCGGGCCCGGGATCGGCCAGCGAACCAGCCACGTCCACCACCAGCATCGCCCGGCGGGGCACGTGGCGCAGCAACAGGGTGGCACCGGCAACGGTCAGCGCCACGCCAACCACCAGCAAGCCCACCACCACCACCGCGGCAACCGCCGCCCCTCGCCTGCTCCCCATGGCCGCCTCCTCCACTCCTGTCCATTGTGCCACCCTTTTGGCACTGCGGCCTCCCCTTCTGTTTCGATTCTGTAACACGCACGAACGTACTGTGCCTGCAGGGGATGCGTTGCAATTGCTGAGCCCGGCCGGGTCTTTCCCGGGGCTCGGGTGGAATCGGTAACACCCGGCGGGGGGGCATGGGGGGCCAGGGGCCCCTAACCGCTTGTCTGTGCTGACCGTCCGCTCCTTGTGAAAGTGGGCACACGTTTTGCTTGTGGCCTCTTGCGGTTTGGGGTTGGAGTTGTAGCGCAATTCGAGGATGGGAGGTGGTGGCAATCACAGAGATCCGTGCCAGGAGGATCGTGGAGGGGCAGCGAGGGAGCTTCCCTCCGAACCGTGCGATCAAGACCGGCGGCGACCGCTTCGGACGGTCCCGTACACCCATGGGGAGGTGAGTTATGCCTAGTTTCGTCAACCCGGACAAGTGCGACGGGTGCAAGGCGCTCGACAAGACCGCCTGCCAGTACATTTGTCCGAACGACCTCATGGTCCTCAACAAGGAGGCCATGAAGGCGTACAACCAGGAACCGGAGATGTGCTGGGAATGCTACAACTGCGTGAAGATCTGCCCCACGCAGGCGATCGACGTGCGCGGTTACGCGGACTTCGTCCCCATGGGCGCTTCCGTGGTGCCCATGCGGTCCACCGATTCCATCATGTGGACCGTGAAGTTCCGTAACGGCATGCTCAAGCGCTTCAAGTTCCCAATCCGCACCACTCCGGAAGGGCAGGCGCAGCCGGCGGGAGGCTTCAACACCTCCCCGTCGCTGGACGGCCCGGCGCTGTTCACGGAACCAGACTCGTTGGGTCTTCCGGCCGTCTGGACCATGAGCTAGGAGAGGGAGGCGGACATGCAGAACTTTCAGACCAAAGAGGTGGAAACCGACCTCCTCATCCTGGGGGGCGGGATGGCGGCCTGCGGTGCGGCCGTGGAAGCTGCCTACTGGGCCAAGCAGCACGGCCTCAAAGTGACGTTGGTGGACAAGGCGGCCGTGGACCGTTCGGGCGCGGTGGCCATGGGGCTGTCGGCCATCAACCAGTACGTGGGCCTGAAGGACGGCCAGAACACCGTCAAGGACTACGTGGACTACGTGCGCAACGACCTCATGGGGGTGACCCGCGAGGACCTCGTGGCCAACATTGCCCGCCACGTGGACTCCACCGTCCACCTGTTCGAAAAGTGGGGTCTGCCGATCTGGAAGGACGAGAAAGGCAACTACGTCCACGAGGGCCGTTGGCAGCTCATGATCAACGGCGAGTCGTACAAGGTGGTGGTGGCCGAGGCAGCCAAAAACGCGCTGGGCAAGGAGAACATCTACGAGCGCGTGTTCATCGTCGGCCCCCTCATGGACGGGGACAAGTGCATCGGCGCCTACGGCTTCTCGGTGCGCGAGAACACCTTCTACGTGTTCAAGGCCAAGGCCACGCTGGTGGCCATGGGTGGGGCGGTGCACGTGTTCAAGCCCCGCTCCTCCGGTGAAGGTCAGGGCCGCGCCTGGTATCCACCGTGGAACGCTGGCGCCTCCGCCTACTTCACCCTCAAGGCTGGCGCGGAGATGACCTGCCAGGAAGTGCGCTTCATCCCGGTGCGCTTCAAGGACGCCTACGGCCCAGTGGGGGCCTGGTTCCTCCTGTTCAAGTCCCGCGCCACCAACGCCTTCGGTGGCGAGTACATGGTCGAGCGGAAGGCCGAGCTGGACAACTGGGCACCCTACGGCCACGTCAAGCCGATTCCCGCCAACCTGCGCAACTACCTGGGCATGCTCGACGTCATGGAGGGCAAGGGGCCCATCTACATGCGCACCGAGGAGGCCATCCAGAAGATCGCTGCCTCTTCCGGCGACGAGAAGGCCGCCAAGAAGAAGCTGAAGGAGCTGGAGGCCGAAGCCTGGGAGGACTTCCTCGACATGACGATTTCCCAGGCGATCCTGTGGGCCGCCACCAACGTGGAGCCCGAGGTGAAGTCTTCCGAGATCGCCGCTGCCGAGCCGTACTTCATCGGCTCCCACTCCGGCGCTTCCGGGGCCTGGGTGTCCGGTCCGGCCGACATCCAGACGGGAGAGAGCAAGGGCGACTACTTCTGGGGCTACGAGAACATGTCCACCGTCAAGGGGCTGTTCTGCGCCGGTGACGCCTCGGGCGCCAGCTCCCACAAGTTCTCCTCCGGCTCCCACGCCGAAGGGCGTATCGCTGCCAAGTCGGCCATCCGGTACATCGTCAACGAGAAGCCGGCCGCTCCCAGCGTTCCTGCCGACCTCATCGAGAAGCTGAAGGCGGAAACCTACAAGCCGCTGGCCACCTTCGAGCAGTACAAGAACGCCACCACCCAGCCCGACGTCAACCCCAACTACATTCGGCCCAAGATGTTCATGATGCGCCTGCAGAAGCTGATGGACGAGTACGCTGGCGGCGTGACCTCCAACTTCACCACCTCCGACAAGCTGCTGAGCCGCGCCCTCGAACTCCTCGCCTTCCTCAAGGAAGACGCGGAGAAGCTCGGGGCTGCCGATCTCCACGAGCTGATGCGCGCCTGGGAGAACGTCCACCGCATGTACCAGGCGGAGGCGCACGTCCGCTCCATCCTCTTCCGCGAAGAGACCCGCTGGCCCGGTTACTACTTCCGCGCTGACAAGCCCAAGCTGGACGAGAAAAACTGGCTGTGCTTCGTCAACTGCAAGCTCGACCCCACAACCGGCGAGTGGCAGATGTTGAAGCGGCCCATCCACAGCATCTTCAAGAAGCCCGGCGAGCACGAGCTCCTGGGTGGTTGATTCGCGAGCTGTAAACCCCAGGCGCTCGCAAGGGCGCCTGGGGTTCCCCCCACTCGCACCGAGGCACGAATGACGGTACCCACGACACCTCCCGTTTGCCCGCACTGCGGCGCGCCCATGCGCCGCTTCACGCTGCCCGACGCCTCCGGGTGGCAGGGCGCGTACCACTGGGCGTGCTTCAACGACG
Source organism: Thermoanaerobaculaceae bacterium (assembly GCA_013388425.1). GTDB lineage: Bacteria > Acidobacteriota > Thermoanaerobaculia > Thermoanaerobaculales > Thermoanaerobaculaceae > JACADV01. The sequence continues at coordinate 11,488 of JACADV010000062.1, forward strand.
AGTGCAGCTACTTCCGCCGCGGTTGGGTGTGGATGTTCGACACCTACGGCGTGAAGGCCTCCTACCGCTACCGCATCGACCCGGCCACAGGCGCCGCTTCGCCCCTGGCCGTCTGGTCGCGCGACGCCATCAAGGACCGCATCATCGAGGATGACGCCGCCCTCCCCACCCCTGCGGCCACGCCCCAAGCCCGCTCGGGGGAGCGCAGCGTGATCCGCGAAAAAGCGCGGCGCAGGAAAGGTCGCCAATGACGAATCCCACCCCGGAACTCCCGGATGTCGTGAAAGAAAACCGCCCCCTCCCGCCGGGAGCCACGTTCCGCTTCTCGTGCCACCCCGGCGTGAGCTGCTTCAACCGCTGCTGCGCCGACGTCAACATCCTCTTGACGCCCCTGGACGTGCTCACCCTGGCCCGGCGCACCGGTCTTTCGACCCGGGAGTTCCTGGACCGGCACACCCTCGTGCCCATCACCAAGGAGCTGCACTTGCCGGTGGTCATGCTCAAGATGGGCCCGGAACCCGAGAAGCGTTGCCCCTTCAGTACCCCCGAGGGGTGCGGCGTGTACGCCGACCGCCCCTGGGCCTGCCGCATGTACCCGGTGGGCATGGCCATCCCGCCGGCGCGCGCGGGGGTGGAACCGGAGCCCGTGTACTTCCTGTTCGAGGACGACTTCTGCCACGGGCGAAGCGAACCGCGGGAATGGACCGTGGCCAGCTGGCGGGAAGATCAGGGGGTCGTAGCCCGGGAAACCATCGAAGAGGGGTTCCGCGAGATCGTGTCCCACCCCTACTTCATCGGCGGGCGGACCCTCGACCCCAAGCGCATCGAAATGTTCTTCATGGCCTGCTACGACCTGGATTCCTTCCGCGACTTCGTGTTCGAATCCTCGTTCTTGAAGCGCTTCGTCCTGGAACCCGCCGAGGTGGAGCGCCTGCGCTCGGACGATGTGGCCCTGTTAACCTTTGCCTTCCGTTGGCTGCGATTTGCGCTGTTCGGCGAGCCGACCATGTCGGTTCGCACCGATACCCAGAGGTGAGGGAGGAGACGATGAGCGAGCCCAAGCCCAGGCCCATGCTCGTGATCGGCGCCGGCATTGCCGGTATCACGGCAGCCCTCGAAGCTGCCGAGGCCGGTCGCGAGGTCGTCCTGGTGGAGCGCGAGGCTTCGGTTGGCGGCCGCGTGCTCCGTACCCACCACTACTTCCCCAAGTTGTGCCCGCCGTCCTGCGGGATGGAGATCAACACCCGGCGGCTCGAGCGCAACCCGCGGATCACCGTCCTCACCGCCACCACCGTGGCGGGGGCGAACCGCACCACAGGAGGGTGGTCGGTCACCTTGAACCACGCCCCGGCCTACGTGAACTCCCGTTGCACGGCCTGCGGCGAGTGCCAGGCGGTCTGCCCCGCCAAGGTGGCCGATCCGTTCAACCTGGGCATGTGCCAGGTGCCAGCGATTCGCCTCCCCCACCCCAACGCGTGGCCCAAGCGTTTTGTCCTGGACCGCAGCGCCTGCCCCGCCGATTGCCGGGCCTGCGTGGACGCGTGCCGCTACGGCGCCATCGATCTTGCCGCCACACCCACCACCTCCACCCTGGAGGTGAGCGCCATCGTCGTGGCCACCGGCTGGCAGCCGTACCCCCTGGACAAGCTGCCGGAGCTTGGGGGCGGCGTGCTCTCGGACGTGATCTCCAACGTGCAGATGGAGCGTCTGGCCGCCGCCAGTGGGCCCACGGGCGGGAAGATCCTCCGCCCCTCCGACGGCAAGGCGCCAACCCGCGTCGCCTTCGTCCAGTGCGCTGGCTCGCGCGACGTGAACCACCTGCCGTACTGCTCGGGGGTGTGTTGCCTGGCCTCCCTCAAGCAGGCCATGTACGTCAAGGAGCAGCTGCCCGAGGCGGAGGTGACGATCTACTACATCGACCGACGCACCCCGGGCCGCAACGAGGACTTCCTCCTTAAGGCCGCCGGCATGGCTGGGGTGCGGCTGGTCAAGGGCAAGGTGGGGAAGGTGGTGCAGGGGGAGAATTCCCAGCTCGCCCTGACGGTGGAGGACGCCGAGGCTGGACAGCTCCTCCACGACCGCGCCGACCTGGTGGTCCTCGCCACCGGCATGATGCCCAACCTGGCGACCATCCCCCTGCCGCTGGAGTTGTGCCGCGATACCGACGCCTTCGTGCTGGACGACAGCAAGGGGCGGATCTTCGCAGCCGGCGTGGCGCGTCGCCCGGAGGACGTGGCGGCCACGGTGCGCGACGCCACCGGGGCAGCCGCCAAGGCCCTGGCGGCCGGAAGGGGGGTGTGAGATGGAGCGCATCGGCACGTTCATCTGTACCGGATGCGGCATCGGCGAGGCCCTGGATGTGGAGGCCCTGGCCGGTGTCGCCCGAGAGTTGCAGTGCGCCACCTGTACCACCCACCCGGCGCTGTGCTCCCCCGAGGGGGTGGCGCTGGTGCGCGAGGCAGTGGCTGCGGGAACCATCGACGGAGCCCTCCTGGTGGCCTGTTCCCCCCGCGCCAAGATGGCCGAGTTCACCTTCGATGCTGACAAGGTGGCGGTGGAGCGGGTGGCCGTCCGGGAGCAGGTGGTGTGGTCCCACCCCCCCAAGGACGAAGACACCCAGATGCTGGCGGAGGACCTCCTCCGCATGGGCCACACCCGCCTGGCCAAGACCCAGTTCCCCAAGCCGTTTGCGGAGACCATCGAGCGCACCGTGCTGGTGGTGGGGGGCGGCCTCGCCGGGATGGAAGCGGCCCGGGCTGCCGCCGCCCTGGGGCACCCGGTGGTGGTGGTGGAGGCCACCTCGGCGCTGGGCGGTGCCCTAGCTGCCAGTCGCGATGCCCTCCCCGAGGCCCCGCCCTTCGATTCGCTCCACCCCAACCGGATTCGCGATCTCGTGGAGGAGGTCTCGCACCACCCTGCCATCCGCGTGGTCACCAACGCCCGCCTCACCCGGATCGCCGGGCAACCGGGGCAGTTCAGCGTGGACGTGCAGACGGACACCGGCGCCGAGTCCTTCACCGTGGGCGCCATCGTCCAGGCCACGGGGGCTCGCCCTTACGACGCGGGCAAGCTCGCCCACCTGGGGTACGGCCAGCACCCGGATGTCATCACCTCCCAGCAATTGGAGGCAATGCTGGCGAGCGGCACCCTGCGCCGCCCCTCCGACGGCCAACTGCCGAGTCGGATAGCCTTCGTGCAGTGTGCCGGCTCTCGCGACCCGGAGCACCTCCCCTACTGCTCCGCCGAGTGCTGCGGCACCACCCTGCGCCAGGTGGCCGCGATCCACCGCGACTTCCCCAGCGTCGAGACCGCCGTGGTCTACCGGGACATGCGCACACCGGGGCAGCTGGAGCGCTTCTACGCCGCCGTCCAGAACCACCCCAAGTCGTTCTTCACCCGCGGCGAAGTGGCCGCGGTGGGTGGCAACGGTCGCCTGTCGCTCACCTTGAAGGACTCGCTCCTGGGCAACAACGTGGCCCTGGAGGCCGATCTCGTGGTGCTGGCGGTGGGCATGGTCCCCAACGCGGCCGACGGCGAGGCCATCCGCGCCCTCCACGACGCCCAGCGCCGCGCCCAGACGGGCGAATCCGAAACCCAGCGGGAGGAGGCGCGCAAGCTCGCCGAGAAGCTGGCCGCCCACGAGGGGACGGAGATCTTGAACCTGGTCTACCGCCAGGGCCCCGATCTCCCCGCCCTGAAGTACGGCTTCCCCGACTCCCACTTCATCTGCTTCCCCTACGAGACCCGCCGCACCGGCATCTACGCTGCCGGCGCCGTGCACGCCCCCATGGACGCCGCCCAGGCTGCCGAGGATGGGTGGGGCGCTGCCATGAAGGCGGTGCAGTGCATCGAGGCCATCAGCCGTGGCGAGGCGGTGCACCCGCGTTCCGGCGACCGGGGCATCCCGGACTTCTTCCTGCAACGCTGCACCCAGTGCAAGCGCTGCACCGAAGAGTGCCCCTTCGGCACCCTCAACGAGGACGAAAAGGGCACGCCGCAGCTCAACCCGCTCCGCTGCCGGCGCTGCGGCATCTGCATGGGGGCGTGCCCCGAGCGCATCATCTCCTTCCCCGACTACTCGGTGGACGCAGTGGCCTCCATGATCAAGGCCATGAGCGTGCCGGAAGAGTTCGAGGAGAAGCCGCGCATCCTCGCCCTCATGTGCGAGAACGACGCCCTCCCTGCGCTGGACGCCGCCGCCCTGGCGCGCAAGCCCTGGAACCCATGGGTGCGGGTCATCCCTATCCGGTGCCTGGGCTCCACCAACATCGTCTGGATCGCCGAGGCGCTCTCCCGCGGCATCGACGGCGTCATCCTCATTGGCTGCAAGTACGGCGACGACTACCAGTGCCACTACGTGCGGGGGTCGGAGCTGGCGCACACGCGGCTGTCCAACGTGCAGGAAACGCTGACCCGCCTGGCGCTGGAACCCGAGCGCATCCGCGTGGTGGAGCTGGCCCACGACGAGTTCGATCGCATCCCCCAGCTCTTCGACGAGTTTGCCAGCACCCTCGAGGAGCTGGGACCCAACCCCCTGAAGGGTTTCTGAGAGGAGGCAGCAGATGGCCGCCACGTCCGTCCTCCTACCCTCCGCCGACCTGCGCCAGGAACTCACCCGGCGCGGTGCTGGCGATGTGGGCAAGTGCTACCAGTGCGCCACCTGTTCCAGCGTTTGCGAGCTGGCGCCCACCCAGTCGCCGTTCCCGCGCCGGCAGATGCTCCTGGCCCAGTGGGGGCTCTTGGACCGCCTCGCCGCCGACCCGGCGGTGTGGCTCTGCCACCAGTGCAACGACTGCACCGTGCGCTGCCCCCGCGACGCCAAGCCCGGCGATGTGCTCCAGGCTGTGCGCTCCCTCGTCATCGAGAAGCTCGCCTTCCCCGCGTTCCTGGGCCGCTTCGTGGCCAAGGCCCGGGCGACCTGGCCACTCCTCTTGGGCCTGCCGCTCCTCTTCTGGGTCGCCCTGCTAGGCCTCACCGGCCACCTGGGCGTTCCCGCTGACCTCCAGGCCGGCTGGGCTTACGAGCAGCTGGTCCCGCACGTGTTCATCTACGGCGTGTTCTTCCCCGTGGCCGGCTGGGTGCTGCTTGCCAGCGTGGTGAGCGGCCGACGCTTCTGGAAGCTGCTGGGTTCAGGAGGCCAGCGCACCGGTTCTTTCGTGGGCGCGCTGGCACCCGCGCTGGGAGAGATCGCCGTGCACCGCCGCTTCGGCCGCTGCGGCGCGGCCAAACCCCGCCAGCTCGGCCACCTCACGCTGCTGTGGGGGTTCGTGGGCGCCGCCGTCACCTCGGGGTTGCTCATCGTGGGCATGTACATCCAGCACCTGGCCATGCCCCTTCCCCTCTCGCACCCTTACAAGATCCTGGGCAACGTCTCCGGCGCCCTGCTGGTGGTGGGTGGGGCCATGCTCGTCGGCAACCGGCTGGGCGACCGCAAGGCGAGCGGCACTAGCTCCGCTTTCGACTCCTTTTTCCTCGGGGTGGTGGTCCTGGTCATTGCCACGGGCATGACGGTGGAGCTGGCCCGGCTCGCCGACGCGGCGAGCTTTGCCCTAACCATCTACGTCGTCCACCTCGGGGCGGTGATGACGCTCTTCCTCACCTTCCCCTACTCCAAGTTCGCGCACATGCTCTACCGCACCCTGGCCATGGTCCACGCCCGCCTGAGCGGGGTGGACTCCCCCCGATAACCCCGGGTCAGCCAGCCGCAGGCAGCGGTGATGGCACGGGCCGGGCGGCAGCGCCCGGCCCGTTTGCTGTCTCGCTATCCGCCCGATTTCGGGCTGCCCCTGCACTTCCAGCCAGGGCTCACGGCCTGGCCTGCTGGCGCGCCGGTGCTGGCGCTGCACCCTCTTGCCGGCGAGCGATGATGCGTTCGATCTCGTCCATCGCCCAGTTCATGCGCGACACGAGGGCACGGTACGGTTCCGGCGTGGCCAGGTCCACCCCCGCCTCGTGCAACAGCTCGTACGGGTAGCGTGAGCCGCCGGCCTTGAGGAGGGCAAGGTACCGCTCCCGCGCCCCGCTCGCACCGTTCAGCACCTCCTGGGCCAGCAGCGCCGACGCGGCCAGGGAAGTGGCGTACTGGTAGACGTAAAAGTTGCGGTAGAAGTGTGGGATGTACGCCCACTCCACGGCGTACAGGTCGTCGATGCGCATCACTCCCTGCCCGTGCCCGTGGTAGCGCCGCAGCAGCTCCCCGTAGATGGCGCTGAGCTTGGCGCCGGTGAGCGCCTCGCCGCGCGCGGCAAGCTCGTGAATGTTGAGCTCGAACTCGGCAAACATGGCCTGGCGGAAGAAGGTGCCGCGCAGCCCCTCCAGGTAGGACCCGAGGAGGAACAGCCGCTCCTCGTCGCTGCCCGCCTTGGCCAGCATCTTCTCCAGGAGCAGCGCCTCGTTGAAGGTGGAGGCCACCTCGGCAATAAAGATGGAGTAATCGGCGGTGGGGTACGGCTGGGTGGCGTTGGCCAAGTACGAGTGCATGGTGTGCCCCCACTCGTGGGCCAGGGTGGAAACGCTCTCGTAGTCTTCGTTGTAGTTCATGAGCACGTAGGGGTGCACCTCGTAGGCCGCCCCTTGGGAGTACGCCCCGGAGCGCTTCCCCGGCCGGGGGAAGAAGTCGATCCAGCGCGATTCGAAACCCTTCTTTGTCACCGCCACGTACTCCTCGCCCAGGGGTGCCACCGCCTCCAGCACCAGCGCCTTCCCCTGCTCCACCGGGAAGGTGAGCTCAAGCTGCGGCACCAGCGGTGGGTAGATGTCGTGGTAGGCCAGGTCCTCGATCCCCAGCAAGCGGGCACGCAGCGCAAAGGCGCGGTGCAGGGTGGGCAGGGCGCGGTTCGCCTCCTGGATGAGGGTGTGGTACACCGCCTCCGGGACGTTGCTGGCGGACAGGGCAGCCGCCAGCGCGGAGGGGTAGTGGCGAGCGCGAGCGTAGAAGTCGTCGCGCCGCACCTGGGCATCCAGGATGACGCCCATGGTCCGCTCGAACTTCTGGAACGTGCCCCAGAACTCCCGGAACACCAAGATGCGGTCGGCGCGGTTGGGCAGGGCCCGGTACTTGGTGTACGCCGCCTGGTCGAGCCGCACCTTGGTGCCGTCGGAGAGAACAATCTCGGGGAAGGGCAGATCGGCGTTGGCAAGGATGCCGTACACCGTGGCCGGGGCGGCGGCCAGCATCCCCATTTCCGCCAGCAGCTTTTCTTCGGCCGGTGACAGCGTGTGCTCCCGTTGTCGCTCGGTGTCCTTGAGGACGAAGGCGTAGGGCGCAAGGCCAGGCTCCTGCTCGAGGAACCGGTCCACCATCCCCGGCGGCATGGCGAGGATCTCCGGCGCCACCCACGCGGTCTTCGCCGCAAAGGTGGTGGCCAGCTGCTGCATCTCCTGCAGCGCGCCCAGGTTCTCCGGCACCCGCGTATCCTCGTCGGAGCGCATCCCCGCATAGGCGTACAATCGCCCCAGCTCCTTGGCGAAGGTGTAGCTGCGATCGAGCACCCGCCGCAGCGTGCCGGGCGAAGTGGCCAGCGTTCCCTTCCCCTCCTCCAGCTCCCCGAGCCGCGCGGCTAGCGCTGCGCGCGCCGCCAGGAACTCCTCGGGAGTTGCGTAGAGATCTTGCAGGTTCCACCGGTACCGTTCGTCCACGTCTCCTCCCCCTCCCGTCGCCGCCATCGAGGGTGCGCACAGCATCAGGACCAAAGCTGCTGCCGTCGTTGTCTTCACCACGCCTCCCTCCCCAGCCGGGAGAGTGTAGCGCGCCCTCCCAATCGCCACCCCCTCCCCCACCACCTCCCAAGACTCCTGGAACTCCCTGGAGCCCTCGCCCAACACCCCTTGCGCACTCGTCGGGGATGACCCCGCCACTCCTCCTCGCCCCTCTAGCCGCCACCTCCGATCCCCACCCCACCCGCCGCCCTCGACCAGCCGCGCCTTGCCCCCCTCCACACCACGGCCCCACCCACGCCGCATCAGCCGTGGGCTCTCACCCAAGGCGCTACCCCCCAACTTGTCAACCTTAGGTACCAGGTACGCGTTAGTTGACAAGTTCTCGACCTTAGGTACCAGGTACGCGTTAGTTGACAAGTTCTCGACGGGCTACCCACAACGTTCCAGACTCGGCGTACTGTCTGGGCCTCGAGCCCGTGAATACCCTCTGCTTGGCAGCATGCCGCAGCGTCACGGGGAGACCAGCAGACTGACAACTCGTCTCGTTCCATCAGAGACTTAGCTTCGTTTGTCAACTAAGCCGGACCTGGTACCTGGTGGGTTAGGTACCAGGGTTAGGTACCAGGTACGCGCTACCGCTGCCCTGGATTTGGCCAGGGGAGGGGTGCGAGGGGGATGGGGACAGCCATGGGGTGGGGGCCATGCGTTACGTAGTCGTAACGGCCGGAGCAGCGTGTTACACAGCCGAACCGCGCCGGCACCCCCCCAGGCAAGGAAAGCCAACGCCAACAATAAGCTGGAACAGGCAGGGCTGGTACACCTCTTGCACCTCGTGAGTGCGCGTACAAGCCTCTGGTTTGGCAGAGGCGCTTGTGGGACCGGGTAGCAACTCGGTCACAGGAGGGTGCGAAGGGGTTCTCGGTGCGCCACTGGCACCGAGAAGAGTTTGCAAGATTCCGCAGGTCGCGACGCCGAAGCGCCGCACTGACAAGGAGGATGCACATGAGCAAACTGGTACCGCCGCATGGCAGTAGGGAACTCAAGCCCCTGCTCCTCGAGGGCGAGGCGCTCAAGGCGGAGGTGGCCCGGGCGGCCTCGATGAAGAGGGTGCCGCTCACCAGCCGCGAGACGGGCGACCTCATCATGATGGGCATCGGTGGCTTCACCCCTCTCGATGGGTTCATGGGGTACGAGGACTGGAAGGGCGTCTGTGACGAGATGAAGATGCCCTCCAAGAACGGCCTCTTCTGGCCCATCCCCATCACCCTTTCGGCGACCAAAGAGCTCGCTGACTCCATCAAGATCGGCGAAGAGGTGGCGCTCTGGGACACCGAGACCAACACCCTCATGGCCACCATGAAGGTGACGGAGAAGTACACCATTGACAAGGCCCACGAGTGCCAGCAGGTCTTCAAGACCACCGACGAGGCCCACCCCGGCGTGAAGATGGTCATGGCCCAAGCCGACGTGAACCTGGCCGGCCCCGTGAAGGTGCTCTCCGAGTCCTACTTCCCCGAGCAGTTCAAGGGGCTCTACCAGCGCCCCGCCGAGGCCCGCACGATGTTCGAGGAGCGCGGCTGGACCACCGTCGCGGCCCTCCAGCTCCGGAACCCCATGCACAACTCCCACGCCTACCTGGCCTGGATCGCCATCGAGGTCTGCGACGGCGTCTACATCCACCAGCTCGTGGGCAAGCTGAAGCCCGGCGACATCCCAGCCGACGTCCGCGTCAAAGCCATCGACGCCCTCATCAACAAGTACTTCCGCAAGGAGCGGGTGATCCAGGCGGGCTACCCCCTGGACATGCGCTACGCCGGACCCCGTGAGGCCCTCCTCCACGCCGTCTTCCGCCAGAACTACGGCTGCTCCCACCTCATCGTTGGCCGCGACCACGCCGGCGTGGGCGACTACTACGGTCCCTTCGACGCCCAGAAGATCTTCCACGAGATCCCCGCCGACGCGCTGGTCTTAAAGCCCCTACCGCTGGACTGGACGTTCTACTGCTACGAGTGCGGCGGCATGGCTTCCATGAAGACCTGCCCCCACGACAGCAAGGCCGTCATCGACGAGAACGGCAACTACCAGGGCGGCGCCCGCCTGCTCCTCTCGGGCACGCTCCTGCGCAAGCTCATGAGCGAAGGCAAGCCCGTCCCCAAGGAGTTCTCCAAGCCCGAGGTCATCGCCATCCTCAAGGAGTACTACGACAGCCTCGAGCAGAAGGTCGAGATCAAGCTGCACGGCGCCGCCACCGGAGACGCGGCCAAGAAGTAGTCGGTTCGCCTTCCGGGCACGGGGAGCGGAATCCAAGGTTGGCTTCCCCCGGCAGGGTCGGGGGATTGCGGGGGGATAGGGGTACGGAACCGGGAGGTAGAGCCTCCCGGTTCCATTTTTGCCCGCCTACACCACCAGCATGGCGTCGCCAAAGGAGTAGAAGCGGAAACCGCGCGCTATTGCCGTGCGGTACGCAGCCAGGACCCGCTCCCTGCCGGCAAACGCCGAAACCAGCATGAGGAGGGTGGAACGCGGCAGGTGGAAGTTGGTGAGGAGGGCCCCCATGCCCAGGAAGCGGTAGGGCGGCGTGATGAAGAGCCGCGCCGTGGCGGCTCCGGCGCGCACCCTCCCCCCGCCAGCCCGCAAGGCATCCTCCAGCGCCCGGCAGGAGGTGGTACCCACACACACCACCCGCCGGCCAGCCGCCAGCGCCGCGTTGAGGGCCCGCGCCGTGGCTTCGGAGATCTCGTAGTCCTCGGGCTCCAGCACGTGCTGCCGGGGATCCTCGCTGCGCACCGGCCGGAAGGTGCCGGGACCCACGTGGAGCGTGACCGCAACGGCTTCCACCCCCCGCTCCGCCACTGCCGCCAGGAGCTCGCGGGTGAAGTGCAGACCGGCCGTGGGAGCGGCCACAGCCCGCCCCGCCCTGGCGTAGACGGTTTGGTAGCGCTGGCCATCCTCGCGGCTTGCACCCGAGGGCCGGCGAATGTAGGGCGGCAGCGGCACCTCTCCCACCACGTCCAGCTGCTCCTCGCCCAGGGGCGGGTCGAAGGCCACCCGCCAGCAGCCAGCTCCCGAGCGCTCCACCGGTATCGCCACGCCCTGCCGCAGGGTCAGCACCTCGCCCGCTCGCAGCCGCCCCGCCGGGCGGGCCATGGCCTCCCACTCGGCACCCAAAACTGGCCGCAAGAGCAGCAGCTCCACCTGGCCTCCGCTCCCCCGCCGGGCCCGCAGGCGCGCCGGGATGACCCGCACATCGTTGGTGAGCAGGAGGTCGCCCGGCGCAAGCAGCGCGCCCACCTGGCTCACCCGCCCTTCGCGCAGCAACCCCGTGCGCCGGTCCAGCACGAGCAGACGCGAGGTCCCTCGGGGCCGAGCCGTCTGGGCGATGGCTGCTTCCGGCAACTGGTAGTCAAAGTCGGCCGTCCGCACGCCCGCATCCTAGCAGCACGCGCGGTGGCGCGCACGCGGGGCCCTTCCCCTCACAGTAGGTAGCGGCCCCCGGGCGCTGGCCGCCGACGCGGTCCTGCTCGCTCCTCCGCCAACAGCCGGGCAGCTGCCGAGAGGAACGCCAGGACCTCACGCTCCTGAGCTGGGCCGTGCCGCAGCCGGCGCGCGAGCCGGAAGGCGTGGCGTCGCCGTTCGTCCCTGGCCTCCAGCAGCATGGCTGCCCGCTCCTCAGGCGAAAGCACCTTCCACCCCCCGCACCAGTTCGGCAAGTTCCGCCGACTCGCCGAAGAGGGCAAAGTACTCCTCGATGCGCCCCCGCTCCAACCCCGCCCGCCGCTCTGCCGCCGCCTCCAGGAGGGCGCGGATGTCCACCAGCTCCCCCCGCCGCCGCTCAGGATCGTTGACGAAGGCCTGCACCTTGAGGCCGATGAGATCCTCCACTTGGACCACAGGGACGGTGGGCCCATCGGGCTCGAGCCGCAGCCGCCGCGCCCGCGAGAGCATCGCCCGCGTGTGGGCACGCCGCGCGTGCAGCACGTCCAGCGGGCAGCGGCCGGGGGCCGCAGGGGCAAAGTGCGAGCTCTCCTCCCAGCGGTAGACGAGGCGGTACCCCAAATCCTGGAGCATCTCGTCCAGGAGCGGTGCCCAGCAGCCCTCCACCAGCAGGTCCACGTCCACGGTGCTCCGCACCACCCCGTAAAAGCCCATGGCCACCCCGCCGATCACCGCCCAGGCGCAGCCGCGCTCCTGGAAGCGACCGCCCACAGCGACCAAGGTGGCGTAGAAGTCCATGGGCCTCCCGGGCATTGTATCCCGCCCCTCGGGCGAGGAGGAATGCCTGTGCTAGCATCCGCGGCGACGCCAGGAGGCGGCAGGTGGGTGCGCTCGGGCGCGGGCACGGCCCTGCGCGCGGGTGGCCAACCGCGAGAGGTGAGCATGGTTCGCAAGCCGGAGTTCACAGGTACCCTGGGGTTTCAACGCTTCTTCCAGGACCTCCTGCACCGGCGGTGGCGGCACCGCCAGTTCGTGGGGCTCGTCTTCCTCTTCCTGCTGGTGGCCTTTGCCGAGCCGTACCGCGCCCCCCGCCTGTTCGCCCCCGGAGCTACCCTCGCTCTGCTTGGCATCCTCGTCCGCCTGTGGGCCTCCGGCCACGTGAAGAAGGACAAGGAGCTCGCCACCACCGGACCGTACGCCCTCGTTCGCCACCCCCTCTACGTGGGCAACGAACTCATCCTCGTTGGCTTCTGCCTCGCCTCAGCGCTGTGGTGGAGCGCCCTGGGGTGGGCGGTGATCTCCCTGCTCTTCTACCCCCCCGCCATCCGACACGAGGACGAGGTGCTGCACCGGCTCTTCGGCGCCGACTGGGAACGCTGGCGGGCCCACACCTTTGCACTCGTCCCGCGCTGGCCGGAGCAGGGCACAAAGGTGTTCGGCCGCTGGTCGTTCACCCAGAGCCTCAAGGCCAACGGCGAACCGCTCATTGCCGCCTTGCTCCTCTTCTTCCTCTACCTGATCTGGCTGCGCCTGACCTGAGGTGGCGGTGGAGTGGCCCGCCCAGGCTCCCAGCCCAGAGGCGCTGTGCCGCTTCGTGGCGGAGGCTGCCCGACAACGGCGCCACCTCCTGGGGCGTGGCTACCAGGCGGCCATCTACCTGTGGGGGAGCGGTGATTTCCGCCTGGTGATCAAGGCCGCCACCGGCTGGTGGCCGCTGCGCCTGGTACGTCAGTGGATGCTGCACCGGGAGTACCGCGCCTACCGCCTCCTCGAGGGCGTGGCCGGCGTGCCCCGTTGCTACGGCCTCCTGGCGGGTCGCTACCTGGTCCTGGAGTTCGTCCCCGGCCAGCCCCGTCACGAGGCGGCCATTGCCGACCGCCCGGTGTTCTTTGCCGAGCTCTTCGCCACCATCCAGGAGATGCACCGGCGCGGCGTGGCCCACGGCGACATCCAGAAGCGCGACAACCTGCTGGTGGTGGAGGGGCGCCACCCCTGCATCCTGGACTTTGGCGCTGCGGTGGTGCGCAAAGAGGGGTTCGCCCCCATCAACCACTGGCTGTTTCGCTTCCTCTCCCGCCTCGATTGCAACACCTGGGTGAAGCTCAAGAGCGGCGGCCGCGTGGGCGAGGCCAGCGAGGCCGACCTGGCCTACTACCACCGCACCTGGCTCGAACGAGCGGCACGGGCCGTGAAGCGCATGTACACGGCGCCCCGCCGCTGGTGGCGGCACCGGGCCACGCGCCCGTAAGGGCTCACTCGCCTCTGCTCGCGCCTATTACCCCTCCTCGGGCAGCCACTGGTGCAGCCGGTGGCAGATCTCCGCCCCCACCAGAGCCTCACCCGCCTCCAGGATCTCCCTGGCCACCGCCAACGGATCGCCCTTCCCTTCCCAGTGCTCCCCGAGCACATTGGCGAATCCACGGCACGAGAGGTGGTCCACCACCATGGCTGCCAGCACCAGGTCGTCCCGAAAGCCCGAGGGGCCCACCACACCCTCGGGGATGAGGTCGAACGGCGCCACGATGTACTTGAGGGCACTCAGGACTGCGCTGCGCTCCCGGGTTGGGACGCGCCCATCCAGCGCCACCCCCACCAGCGCCACGAACAGCTCCGGCAGGTGGGCGTACAGGGCAGCTGCGGGAAACTCCCGCGCCTCCTCGCTGGCCAGCCAGTCGTGGACGCGCCGCTCGAGCCGCTGCCGGAAAGAATGCAGGCACTCTCCAGTCGTTTGCGCAGCCACCGCACTCCTCCTTCTGGGCCACCGCGTCGGACCGCGATGCCCCGCCCTCCCATGGCTGCCCGTGGTACGCACACTCACGCCCCCGGGTTCGCTGCCCGCCACCTTACCCCCCCTCGGCCACCGTCCCCGGCCCATCGTCCAGCCGGCGTCCCCGCGTTTCGGGGAGCCAGAGCGCTACCACGGCCGCCAGGAGGAAACTTGCCGTCACCAGCTTGAACGCCGAGCCGAGACCGATGCGGAGGGCCAGCGATCCCACCGCCAGCGGGGCGATGGCGCTGATCCCCCGCCCCACGTTGTAGGTGAACCCCTGGGCGGTGGCGCGCAGCGAGGTGGGGAAAAGCTCGGCCGTGATCGTCCCAAAACCCACGAAGTAGCCCGTGCCAAAGAAGGCCACCAGCGGCCCCAGCAGGAGCAACGCCGTGGCGTCGCGAACGCTGCCGTACACACCCACCAAGGCCGCAGCCACCAGCAGGTAGCCCACGTACGCCCGCTTCCGGCCCAGGCGGTCGGCGAGCGCCCCAAAGGTGAGATAACCGAGCCACATCCCCACCTGCATGAGCACCACCCAGGTGGACGTGCCCACGATGCTGAGGCCGGCGCCCCCGGCGCTCACCGGCAGGCCCAAGTAGCTGGGGATCCAGGTGAAAAGCCCCCACCAAGCAAACATGGTGGCGGCGCTCACCGTGGAGGTGATGGCCACCCAGCGCCGCCAGGGCGGCCGGAAGAGCCGGCCCACCTCGCCCATCCCTTTTCCCTGCCGGCGGCTCGACCGCCACACCTCCGGTTCCTGCACGTGGCGGCGGATCCAGAAGGTCACCAGCGCCGGCAGCACCCCCACGAAGAACACCGCTCGCCACCCCAGCCGCGGTAACACCAGGGCGGTCACTGCGGCCGCTGCCGCGTACCCCACAGCCCAGGCGCTCTGCATCACCCCCAACGCCTTGCCGCGGTGTTCCGAGGGCCACGTCTCCGCCACCAGCGCCGCTCCCGTGGCCCACTCACCCCCCATCCCCAGGCCCAAGAACACCCGGAACACCGCAAGCTGGGGGACGGTACGCGCCAACCCGCAGGCAGCGGTGAAGAGCGAGTAGACGAGGATGCTGACCCGCATCGCCCAGGTGCGGCCGAGCCGGTCCGCCAGCACCCCCACCACCGCCCCACCCACCGCCGAGGAGGCCAGGGTGAGTGAGGCCAAAAGCCCCCCCGTTTGGGCGCTCATCCCCAGCTCGCGCATGAGGTGGGCCAGGACCATGGCGTAGAGCATCACGTCCATGCCGTCCAGGGCCCACCCCAGCCAGGCGGCAAGCAGCGCTCGCCGGGCTTCGGGGGGGCCGGCACGAAACCACCCCATCACGGCAGCACCGCCGTAGCCAGCAGGGCCTCCAGCTCGCGGTGCGCCTGGCGTGCAGTGGCCGCGCTCACTGCCCGAAAGCGTACCCCATGCCCGGGCCACAGCTGCGCCGCCTTGGGGATGTCGGCGGCAATCACACACCCCACCACCTCGTACCCGCCCACGGTGGGTCGATCGGCCATGAGCAGGATCGGCTGCCCATCCGGGGGAACCTGGATGGCGCCCGGTGGGACCGGTTCGGAGAAGGCATCCGCCCGCGGGGACACCGGCAGGGGCGGGCCCTGGAACCGGTAACCGGTGCGGTTTGCGTGCGGCGACAGGCGGTAACTGGCTGCCTCCAGAGCCCGGGCGGCCGCAGCGGCCCTGCCGGCTTTGGGGACGAACCGCAACTCGAAGGGGGGCGCGTAGGCTCGCCGCACCGACAGGCGCGCCCGCCGCGCCGTCGCGTTGCTCCCCCCCGCAACGCTCAGGCGGTCGCCGGCTGCAAGAGCCCTCCCCGCCACGCCACCAATCCCGGCGTCCAGGTCGGTGGCCGCGCTCCCCAGCACCTTTGGCACTGCCAAGCCGCCGGGGAACGCCAGGTAGCAGCGCGCCCCCTGCTGGCGCCGACCAAAGCGCAGCACGGCCCCGGCCCGGGCGAACTGGGTGGTCCAGGGCTCGAGGGGTACGCCATCCAGGGTGGCGCCGAGATTCGCGCCGGCAAGGGCGAACGCCGCAGCACCGAGGAACTCGATCTCAGCACCCACCCCCGTCACCTCGAGCGCCGGTGCGTCGTCGGCGTTGCCCAAGAGCCGGTTGGCAATGCGCAGGGCAAAGGGGTCCATGGCCCCGGAAGGGGACACCCCGAAGCGCCCCAGGCCAGGTCGGCCCAAGTCCTGCACCGTGGTGAGCAGCCCCGGGCGGTGCACCAAGAGGTCCGTCATCGCCGCGCCAGGGGGCGCACCTCCAGGCCTGCCTGGAGCAGGGCAGCGCGCACTGCCCGGGCAAAGGCCACCGCCGCGGGGTTGTCGCCGTGCAGGCACACGGTATCGGCACGCAGCCGCACCACCTCGCCGCTCACCGCGCGCACCGTCCCCGCCGTGACTATCTCCACCAGGCGGGCTGCCGCCTCCTCCGGGTCGTGGACGAACGCGTCGGGGCGCTGCCGCGGCGTCAGGGAGCCGTCGGCCAGGTAGGTGCGGTCAGCAAAAACCTCGGCGGCAAAGGGCACACCGGCCGCCTCGGCGGCCCGCTCCAGCGCCGAAAACGGCGGCCCCACCAGCACCAGCTCCGCGCCTGCAGCGCCGGTGGCAGCGGCAACCGCTTCCGCGAGCATCGGGTCCGCGGCCGCCATGGCGTAGAGGGCACCGTGCGGCTTCACGTGCGCCAGCTCCACCCCCACCGACCGGGCCACGGCTGCCAGCGCGCCAATCTGGTAGAGGGTCATGGCGTAGGTTTCTGCGGCCGACACGGCCATGGCGCGACGCCCGAACCCCAGCCGATCAGGCAGGCCGGGGTGGGCACCCACCGCCACGCCGGCGCGCCGAGCCAGCTCCACCGTGGCGCGCATGGTGAGCGGGTCGCCGGCGTGGAACCCGCAGGCCACGTTGGCGGACGTGATGAACTCCATCACCTCCTCGTCGTGGCCCATGCGCCAGGGGCCGTAGCTCTCGCCGAGATCGCAGTTGAGATCGATGGAGCGACTCACACCACCCTCCCTGTCTCCCCGCCCAGCTCCTCGTAGGTACACCGGTCGATGGGCTGGAAGCGCACCACTTGGCCAACCCCAAGGAGGAACGGCTCGGGGCGCTGGGGGTCGAAGATCCGCACCGGCGTGCGACCCAGGATCCACCACCCGCCGGGGCTGCGCACCGGGTAGATGCCCGTCTGTCGCCCGGCGATGGCCACGGAACCCGGCGGCACCGAAAGTCGCGGTGTATCGCGGCGGGGGGTGACGAGCGCGTCGTCCAGGAAGCCCAGGTACGGAAAACCAGGTTTGAAACCCAGGGCGTACACGGTGTACGGCCGCCCTGCGTGCCGGGCGATCACCTCCTCCACCGACAGGCCGTGCCGCCGCGCCACCTCCTCCAGATCGGGGGCCACCTCGGGGTCGTACCACACCGGCACGGTCACGCTCCGGCGCACGGGCGAAGCGTCTGCCCTGGCGGCGGCAGCAGCGCGGATCGCCCGCCGCACCACGGAAGCGTCGGTTCGCCCCGGATCGAAGATGACCAAGAGGGAACCCCAGGCCGGCACGCAGTCCACAAGCCAGACGGGGCGGGATCGCTCGAGCTGGCGCAGCACCCCATCCAGAGCCTGGGGCACAGCCGGATCGCTAGGGTCGCCGAAGCGTGCAAGAAGCGCCTGCTCGCTCACCACCTGCACGGCAAAGCCCCTCTCCCCGCCAACTCCTCGCCTGCTCCCCTTCGACTCGCTGTGCCTTCGCCGCATCGCGCTTCAGGACCGTGCCTCGCTTGCAGCCTCACCATGAGCGTCCGCGGCCACCGTGTCAAGCGCGTTAGAGACAGCAGCTCGACACGGGCCGTCACCCGGTCAGGTGCTGCACGAGGATCCGCACGCCAATCCCGATCAGCACCAGCCCGCCCAGCACTTCCATCCTCCGGCCAAACACCCGCCCCAGCCTCGCCCCTGCCTTCAGGGCCACGAGGGAAAGGGCCGCCGTGACGAGACCGATCACTGCGCTGGGGAGCCAGATGTTCACCCCCACCAGGGCCAGCGACAGCCCCACCGCAAAGGCGTCAATGCTGGTGGCCAGCGCCAGCAGCACGAGGGTGAGTCCCCTGGATGGGTCGGGCGCGACCCGGCGCGGTTCGTCGCCGCTGGCAGCCAGGATCATGCGGCCGCCCACGAACGAGAGCAGAGCGAACGCCACCCAGTGGTCGGCGGCAGCGATCCGGCTCGCCACCGTGCTGCCCGCCAGCCACCCCAGCACTGGCATTAGGAACTGGAACAACCCAAAGTGGAAGGAGAGGCGGAACACCGGCCGCATGCCGGCGGCGCGGCCAGCAGCGCCCACACCCAGGCTCACCGCGCACGCGTCCATGGCCAGCGCCACCGCCAAAAGCCCGATCTCCAGCGGGCCCATCACGCTCACGAGCCGCTCCCGGAGCTCTCGAGCTCGCCGCCACGCCGCTGCGCCTGCCAACGCCCCATCGGCACATGGTACCGGGAAGAACTGCCAGTGCCTACTGCGCTACCACCCGGGAAAAGCGCCGCTCGTCCCCACCCACTGGCGCGCAACGCGACCGGACCAGGCCTCGTCCTACCGCGCCAGCTCGACGAGCCGCGCGGCCAGGGCATCCTTGGCACCGAGGGTGGTGTTGAGCAGCACCACCCTGGTGGCCGCAAACAGCCGCTCGTGCTGGGCGCGCAGGAAGTCCTCGCGGGCCGAGTCGAGCCCGGCCAGGTGCGGGTTCAGAAAGGGAACCGGCTTCCCCTGCGCCCCCGGCAGCGTCCCCGAGGCGAGGAGGCGGGCCGCCTCGCGCGGCTGCAGCTCCTGCACCAGGGGGAGGACGGGATCGGCCGCCAGGAACACCGAGACGCGCGGCACGGTGCGGCGCACGTGGCGTCGGCCCCCACCCAGCCAGTACGGGTCGAACATGATGCGGCCTTTCGTGGAGGCTTCCAGGCAGGCAGACGCCCCGCGGTCCAAGGGGCAAGTATCGTCGGGGTGATCCACGTGGCAGGCCACCCGGTCGGTGACGATGTTCTCGAGCTTGGAGCGCTCCAGCACCTTCTCGATCTCCCCCACGGCCCGCGCCCCCTTGGCCTTGAGGTACAGTTTGCGCTCCACAAGGTCCACCACCGGGGCAGCGGTCCCCCACCGCACCAGCCCCGCGTCAGCAGCTACCAGCCGCACGCCGTCCCGCTGCAGCGCCTGCGCCAGCAAGCTCGTGCGCCCTGAACCCGGACCGCCCCACACCAGCACGCCGGCCCCGTCCACGTCCAGCACCGCACAGTGCACCATCAGCGCCCCTGAGGCACGGGCTGCCCCTTCGGCTGCAAGCTGCAACGCCAGCGAACGCACCTGGCCGTAGAAGGCGGTGTTGAAGAGGAAGCCGCTGGAGGTTTCCAAGCTCACGAAGGCGCAGGCTTCCCGCCCCGGCACGTCCTTCACGGCGTAGAGCACCGCGTGGGGTTCCAGCTCCCCCTCCAGCGGGGCCGGGTAGAAGTTTTCCTGGAAGAAGTCCGCCAGGTGGGGCGAGGAGGTGCGTAGCTGCACCACCGCCCCAGCAATGGCGGCGTTCCACTCGAAGTACGAGTCGGCCGGCAGGTGGCGCTCGCACTCGGCCAGGAGCTCGTTGCGCGTGGCCAGATCCGTCACGCGTCGGGTCTCCACGTAGTTGCTCACCTTGGTGACCACGTTGGCCAGGGCGCGTGGCCGTAGGCGTCGAGGCTCCTCCAGCCGCGCCAGCGCCTGGGCGATGCGGCGACACCCCTCCTCGATGCGCTCCAGCGAGGTGGCAAAGGAGATGCGGACGTGGGCGTCGGTGCCGAACGCCTCGCCGGGCACCACCGCCACGTGCGCTTCCTTGAGCAGGTAGTAGGCCAGGCCGTACGTGTTGCGGATGGGTGCCCCGGCGTACTCCTTGTCCAGGTACGCGGAGACGTTGGGCATGACGTAGAAGGCGCCGGGTGGCTGGGCACAGGAAATGCCCGGGATGGCGCGCAGACGGTACACCACGGCGTTGCGGCGCCGCTCGAACTCCTGGCGCATCCGCTCCACCTCCATGCTGCACTCCTTGAGCGCCGTGACGGCAGCCTTCTGCACGAAGGAGGTGGCGTTGGAGGTGTTGTGGGACTGCACCTTGGAACAGGCAGCGATGATCTCCCGCGGGCCGGCGGCGTAGCCGAGCCGCCAGCCGGTCATGGAGAACGCCTTGGAGAAACCGTTGACCACCACCGTGAGCTTCTTGATCGCTTCGCCCAGGGAGGCGATGGAGACGAAGCGTCGCCCGTCGTAGAGGAGCTTCTCGTAGATCTCGTCGGCGATCACCACCGTCTGCTCGCGCACACAGATGGCCGCGATCTCCTCCAGCTCTTCGCGCGTGTAGCAGGCACCGGTGGGGTTGCAGGGGTAGTTGAGCACGAGTGCCTTGGTGTTGGGGGTGATGGCTGCGGCCAAATCACGGGGGTGCAGCTTGAACCCCTCCTCCTCGCGGGTGCGGATGAACACCGGGTTGGCGCCGCAGACCTTTACCTGGTCGGGGTAGGAGACCCAGTAGGGGGCCGGGATGAGGATGTCATCCCCAGGCTCGAAGAGACTCATCGCCAGGTTGAAGAGGGAGTTCTTGGCCCCCGTCGAGACGATGACCTCGTCTGGCGTGTAGTGGAGCCCGTTCTCGCGCTCCAGTTTCTCGCAGATCGCCCGCTTGAGCTCGACGATGCCGTCGTTGGCGGTGTACTTGGTGAAGTCCGCGTCCAGGGCCGCCTTGGCCGCCCGCTTCACCGCTTCCGGCGTGGGGAAGTCTGGCTCCCCCACCGAGAAATCCACCACGTCGATCCCCTGGGCCCGCATCTGCGCCGCCCGCGCGGAGATGCGCAGGGTTGGCGAGAGCATGATGCGATTGACCCGCTCGCTCAGCATGCGCCCTCCCCAGCCGCCCCGATCGATGGGAAAACGACTCTGGTTTCCAAGCGGCGGTGCCCTGGCTGGTGGCTCGGGCCGCCGCTACTCACTCGGGTTCTCCCGGCGCCGCAACAGGTCGGCCAGCTTGAGCCCGGTGAGCTCCTCCACCACGCCCGGGAGCTGGCCCACCACCTTGGCCACCTGGCCGGTGAGCTTGGAGGTGCCCTCCGCATCCCCCACCATGACGATCCGCTCCACCTTGGAGAGCGGTTCCGACACGGCGCGGGCAAGTTCCGGGAGCTGTTTGATCACCATCTCGGCCAGCGCCGCGTCGGTGTACTCCTTCCACGCGGCTGCCTTCACCCGCATCGCCTCCGCCTCGGCCCGCCCCTTGGCCGCCTCGGCCTCCGCCTCGGCCGTACCCAGGAGCTTGATCCCGGCCGCCTTGCCCTTGGCCTCCAGCTCCTTGCGGTATGCGTCCGCCTCGGCTTCCAGCTTGGCCTGGTAGTGCATGGCCTCCGCCGGCCGCTTCACCGTGGCCTCCAGTTCCTTCTCGCGGCGAGCAATCTCCAGCTCCTCCACCCGGGCGGCAAGCTCCTTCTCCGCCAAGCGCACGGCAAACTCCTGGCGCTTGATCTCCTCGGCCAGCTTGGCGCGCTGCAGGTCGTAGGCGGCATCGGCCTCGGCGCGCTTCACGTTCAACGCCGCCTGGAAGGTGGCCCGCTGCACCTCGAAGTCGCGGGTTGCCTCCGCCAGCTCCGCCTCCGCCTTCAGGCGGGCAATGTCCCCCTCCTTGCGGTACTCGGCCGCGTGAATGGCGGCGTCCCGGTCCGCCTCCGCCTGGGCCAGCGCTGCATCGCGCTTGACCTCGGCGATCCGCCGCGCCCCCAGCGCCTGCAGGTACCCCTGGGAATCGGAGATGTCCTTGAGGGAGAATGCCAAGAGTTCCAGGCCCAGGCGGGCAAAGTCCTCGGCCGCAGCCGAGCGGACCCGCTCGGCGAACCGGTCCCGCTCGGTGTAGATCTCTTCCACCGACATGGTGCCCAGGGCAGCGCGCATGCGCCCCTCCAGGACCTCCTGGGCCACCGAGGTGATCCCCGACGAGCCGCGCGACAGAAAGTTCTCCACCGCCCGGTGGAGCAGCCCCTCCTCGCTGGCCACCTTCACCTGGCCAAAGGCTTCCGCCGAAATGATCACCCCCTGGGCGGTGAGCACCTCCGGGCAGCGCACGGAAATGGAAAACACCTCCAGCGGCATCACGTCCACCGTCTCGACGAAGGGGACCACGAACGTCCCGCCGCCCACCTGCAGGCGATACCCCACCGTGCGCTTGCGGCCGTCCGGGTCGGTGACCGTGGAGGTGCGCCCGGAGATCACCAGCACCTGGTTCGGTCCCACCTTGCGGTAGTTCACCGCCCACAGCACGAAGAGGAGGACGACGGCGGCCGCCGCAATGGCAAGGAAGACGAGCGACATAACTTCCTCCCCCCCGCTCGCGCGGGGACCTGCGTACGTTACGACAAGTTCCGCTCGCGTACAAGCGCCGGCCGCAGCGCCCGCACCCCGAGGGCTGCACGCCCCGGCGCCTGGCGCCTGCCTCTGGATCGCTTGCACTCCGTCACCCTGGTGGGGCTGGACGGCGAGGCAAGGTGGGCACAATCCTGCCAGCGGGCCGCTCCCGCCTCGGGCAAGCCAAAGCTGAGGGAGCGACTGGCTCGAGCCGAAGCCGCAGTCAGGGCCTGGAGGCGGCGGCCGGCAGGGTCGCCGCCTCTGCCCTGGCCCGCTCCTTGGCCATGACGCTGTGGTAGCGGCTGTACGAGAAGTAGATCACGAACCCCACACCGAGCCAGATGAAGAGCCGCCACCAGTTCTCCACGGGCAGGGAGAACATAAGCAGCAGGCAGAAGAGGATGCCAAGGATGGGCGTAGCCAGGCCACCGGGCGCCTTGAAGGGGCGGTGCGCCTGTGGGTCGGCCACGCGCATGATGAGCACCGAGGTGCAGACGATGACGAAGGCGAGGAGCGTGCCAATGTTGGTGAGTTCGGCGAGGATGCGCAGCGGCAGGAAGCCGGCCAGCACGGACACGATGAGGCCGGTGAGGATGGTGGACTTCCAGGGGGTGCGGAACTTCGCGTGCACCGCACCGAAGAAGCGGGGCGGCAACATGCCGTCGCGGGCCATGGCCAGAAGCACCCGGGGCTGCGACAGCATCATCACCAGCAACACCGAGGTGATGCCGGCAAGCGCCCCCAGCGAAATGAGGAACTGGGCCCAGGGCAGCCCCGCCTGGGCAAAGGCGTTGGACACCGGCGCATCGATGTCGATGCGGTCGTAGCGAACCATGCCGGTGAGCACGGCAGACACCGCAATGTAGAGCACCGTGCACAAGAGCAGCGAGGTCACGATGCCGATGGGCACGTCCCGCTGCGGGTTGCGAGCCTCCTCGGCGTGTGTGGAGACGGAATCGAAGCCAATGTACGCAAAAAAGATGATCGCTGCCCCGGCGAGCATCCCCAGGGGGTGGCCGCCGGCGTCGGTCTGGCCGAACACCGTGTGGCCGAAGAAGGAGACACCGGAAAATCCAAACGGTGCAAAGGGTTTCCAGTTTTCCGGGTTGACGTAGAAGGCGCCGAGCCCAATCACCAGCAGCACCACCGCCAGCTTGATGGCCACCATCGTGGTGTTGAAGGTGGCGCTCTCGCGGATACCCTTCACCAGGATGGCAGTGATGATGAGGGCAATGAGGATCGCCGGCAGGTCCACCACCGCCCCGGTGGACACGAACCGCCCCAGCGAGGGGTCGTAGTCGAACGGCGCAAACCCCAAGCGGTGGGGGAGGTGGAGTCCGATGATGCTGCCAAAGTCCTGGAAGTAGTGCGACCAGCCGTGGGAAACCGTGGCCGAGGTCACCGTGTACTCCAGCACCAGGTCCCACCCGATGATCCAGGCGAACAGCTCGCCCATGGTGGCGTAGGCGTAGGTGTAGGCGGAGCCGGCCACCGGCGCCATCGAGGCAAACTCCGCGTAGCACAGCGCAGCAAAGATGCAGGCGATGCCGGACACCACGAAGGAGAGGATGAGGGCTGGGCCTGCCTTGTCGTGGGCGGCCTGGCCGGTGAGCACGAAGATGCCCGTGCCGATGATGGCGCCCACGCCCAGGCTGGACAGCTGGACAGGTCCCAGGACGCGCCGCAAGCGGTTGTCCCCCTTCATCTCCTCCAGCAACAGCGACAGGGGCTTGCGGGCAAAAAGCTGTTCTCGCAACGTGCTCATGATCGGTCCCCCTCCTCCCTCTGCCATCTCGGCGCACGGCTTCGCCGCGCGAGGAACGCCTCCGCCAAGGCGGCTCATCATAGACGATCCCGAGCCTCGCCGGGCCCGTGATAACCCCCTCCCAGTCGTCCCGGCGCGATACCCTGTATCATGCCCACTCCGGCGGGGCGGCTCGACCGCCGGGAGGAGCAGTGGAGCAAGATGAGACCGATGGCACTCCTCGTGTTGGCCCCTGCCGCAGCGGCGGCTCTCGTGGCTACCGCCTGCCGCAGCGTATCGGAGCCTGCGCCACCCGCAGCCGGCGCTGCACCTCCCCCCGTGGCAGCAACGCCTACCCCACCCCCACCCACGCCCACCCCCACCCC
>JACADV010000041.1 GCA_013388425.1 Thermoanaerobaculaceae bacterium
ATCGACATGACCTTCGTAATCGCCGCCGTCAACGTCGTCTTCCCGTGGTCCACATGCCCAATCGTCCCCACGTTCACATGCGGCTTCGTCCGGTCAAACTTCTGCTTCGCCATGAGCGTTTGCCTCCCTCTCTCTCTTTTTCCTCAGTTGGACCGCCTCGGCGATCCCGACCCGCGAGGTGACGGGCCATCGTTCCTTTCCCTCGGTACGGCACGGCACAAGAAACTGGAGCCCACGACCAGACTTGAACTGGTGACCCCGTCCTTACCAAGGACGTGCTCTACCGGCTGAGCTACGTGGGCTCGGTGGACCTTGTTGCCCCAGCTGGAGCGGGAGACGGGATTCGAACCCGCGACCAACAGCTTGGAAGGCTGTGACTCTACCCCTGAGTTACTCCCGCACGAAAAGAAAAATGGTGCGGGCGGATGGATTCGAACCACCGTAGGCATATTGCCGGCAGATTTACAGTCTGCTGCCATTGACCGCTCGGCCACACCCGCACTCACGACACGCCTACCACGAACCGATCGATCGCCCCCCGCGGCCAGCGCGCGCCTGGAGCTGGCGAGGGGACTCGAACCCGTAACCTGCGGATTACAAATCCGCTGCTCTACCAGTTGAGCTACGCCAGCCGCTGCGGGCGTCGTCACCCGACTCCCCCTCCTGCCAAAGATCCCTGCCGCTTGGCACACGAACACCAGCGGGGAAAGGGAGTCTACCACCAATCGACAGAAAATCAACCCCCCCTTGCGGCCAACTTGCGGCTACGGGGTGCCCAAGGGGTAGCGCCGGCGCCACTCCCAGGCGAGAACTGCGGCCGCCACCGACAGGTTGAGCGACTCCACCCCGGGTGCCAAGGGAATGCCCACCACCAGGTCCAGGGCGCGGCGGGTCTTGGCGCGCAACCCCCCTGCCTCGGCGCCGAGGCAGAGCAGGAGCCGGTCGGGAAACTCCCAGCTCGTCACCGCACTTCCGGAAGGATCGGCCCCCACCACCCAGAACCCGGCCTCCTTGGCGCGCACGGCAAAATCCCCCAGGGAGCCCACGTGGCTCACGGGCACCAGCGGCAGGGTGCCGGCCGCCACCTTGGCGGCAGCACCACCCAGGGGTGGCGGGTGCGGTCCGGCCACGATCACGCCGGCAAGCCCCAGCCCTGCAGCCAGACGAATGACGGCACCGAGGTTGTGGCCGTCCTCCACACCGTCGAGGCCCACGAGACACGCCGGCGCCGGCACCTGGAGCAGCCCAGTGGCCTCCACCAGGGGGTGCGGTGCAACCCGGGCAGCGAAACCGTTGTGGGCCACGCCGCGGGCCACTGCGTCCAGCTCCG
Organism: Thermoanaerobaculaceae bacterium; assembly: GCA_013388425.1. Classification (GTDB taxonomy): domain Bacteria; phylum Acidobacteriota; class Thermoanaerobaculia; order Thermoanaerobaculales; family Thermoanaerobaculaceae; genus JACADV01. The sequence goes on from JACADV010000041.1 coordinate 1,331, forward strand.
CCCGCGGCACGCTCCGGAAGCGAACCCCCGCTGCCCGCGCGCGAGCGAGCACTTCGCGGGCACGGCTGCCCCCCACCCCCTCCCCCACCAGCACCACCTCCACCCGTCGTGGTTCCACTTCCAGGGCCGCCACCACGGGGTGGTACCCCACGATCCACAGCTCGCCCCCACCCCGCTCGGCCCGAACTCCCCCAGCGCCTCCGGCAGGCGCGCAAGGCCCGGCCGAGCTGCCCGAGGGGGCACGGTGGGGCGTGGAGCGCTGCTCGTCACGGGGGCGGCGCGTCACGGCGCGTTGAACCCCCTCTGGAGGGTGACGGTCGCCATCCCCACGATGCCCTCCGCGCGGCCCACGAACCCGAGCCCCTCGCAGGTGGTGGCCTTGAGGTTGACCCGCGTTGCCTCCACGCCCAGGGCAGCGGCCAGCGCCGCCGTCATGCGCTGCCGGTACGGCGCCAGGTGCGGCTTCTCGGCCAGGAGCGTCACGTCACAGTTGACGATGCAAAACCCCCGTTCCGCCGCCAGGCGCACCGCGTGGCGCACGAACAGCTCCGAGGGGGCGTCGCGCCACTGTTCCTGGGAGGGCGGAAAGTGCTGACCGATGTCGCCGCACCCCACCGCCCCCAGGATCGCGTCGGTCACCGCATGGAACGCCACGTCCGCGTCGGAGTGCCCGGCGAGGCCCGGCCCCTCCGGCACCACGACGCCACACAGCACCAGGCGCCTGGCCGCCGCAAAGGGGTGCACGTCCACCCCCTGGCCAACCCGTACCTCGCCGGGGAAAAGCCCTGCCAGGAGCTGCAGGTCCTCCGGTGTGGTCACCTTGACGTTGCGGGGGTCTCCTGGCACCGCCTGCACCTCCCCGCCGGCAGCCTCCACCAGCGCCGCCTCGTCGGTCCAGCTCCCGCCACCCACGGTGGCCCAGGCCCGCCGCAGCACCCCCACCCGGAACACCTGGGGGGTGAGGGCCCGCACCAGATGCTCCCGCGGCACCGTGGCCAGCACCCGACCCTCGGGGTCCACCCGCTTGACGGTGTCGGCCAAGGGGGCGGCCAAGAGCGCCGCACCCTTCGCCGCTGCTGCCGCCACCACCGCCTGCACATCCCCTGGCGGCACGAAGGGACGGGCCCCGTCGTGGATCGCCACCAGCTCCTCGTCCCCCAACGCTAGCGCCTCCACCCCGCAGCGCACCGAATCCTGACGCCGCTCCCCCCCCGCCACCACCAGGCACCCAGCCAGAGCCGGATCGGCCCGGCAGGCCTCGAGGCGGTCCGCACGCACCACCACCGCGCACGGGCAGTCACCCAGCGCGCTGCGAACGGAGTGCACGGCCCGACCCAGCACGCTCACGCCGCCGAGGCGGGCACCCAGCTTGTCGCTGCCGAAGCGGACCGAGGATCCGGCGGCTGCCACCACCAGGGAGACCGGGGGCGAGGTCAACCCTCGAGGATCTCCCGTTCCTTGGCCGCAAGGATCTGGTTGATCTGGGCTATGAACTCGTCGGTGAGCTTCTGCACCTCGGCCAGGTGGTGGCGCAGATCGTCCTCGGAAATTTGCTTGTCCTTCTCCAACTTCTTCAACTCATCGTTGCGATCGCGCCGCACGTTGCGCACCGCCGTGCGGGCGCGCTCGGCGTACTCGTGGGCCACCTTCACCAGTTCCTTGCGCCGCTCCGCAGTGGGCGGTGGAACCGGCAGCTTGATGGCCTTGCCATCGTTGGAGGGGTTCAGACCAATGTTGGCCTTGAGGATGGCGTGCTCGATGGCAGGGATCAGGGTGGGGTCCCACGGCTGGATGACGATGAGGGTCGGCTCCGGAACGCCCAGGTTGGCCACCTGGTTCAGCGGCGTGGGGGTGCCGTAGTAGTCCACGCGGATGGGGTCGAGGATCCCCAACGACGCGCGCCCGGTGCGCAACGTCTTCAGTTCGTCCCGGAACACCGCGACAGCTTTCTCCATGTTCTGCTTGGCGGATTTGACCACCTCGTGCATCGCTACCCCCGAGGACCCTCGAGCAGCCGTCAGGGCCACCGCCATTGTATCGCGACCGCCCGGGGGCAGGCCCGTCGCCAGGGACTGCAGAGCGGAACGGGGACGGTTAGGCGCCGGAGACGGTGGAGCCCACGTCCTCGCCCAGCACCACCCGGCGGATGTTGCCCCGCACGCGAATGTTGAAGATGCGGATGGGGATGCCGGCGTTCTGGCAGAGGGACACGGCCGCGGCATCCATGATCTGCAGCCCCTGCTCCAGGAGGTGCTGGTAGCTGGCGGTCTTCATGAGCCGGGCCCCGGTATCCTTGACCGGATCGGCAGTGTACAACCCGTCCACCTTGGTGCCCTTCAGCAGGGCATCCGCGTAGATCTCGCTGGCCCGCAGCGCGGCGGCAGAGTCGGTGGTGAAGAACGGGTTGCCGGTGCCGGCAGCAAAGATGACCACGCGCCCCTTCTCCAGGTGGCGGATGGCGCGGCGACGGATGAACGGTTCGGCCATAGCCCGCATCTCGATGGCGGTGAGGACCCGCGTCACGCACCCCTGGCGCTCCAGGGCATCCTGCAGCGCCAAGGCGTTGATGACGGTGGCGAGCATGCCCATGTTGTCGGCGGTCACCCGGTCCAGACCCTGTTCGGTGGCGGCGATGCCGCGGATGATGTTGCCACCACCGATGACCACCGCGAGCTGGACGCCCAGCTCGTTCACTTCGGCCACCTCCGCCGCCAGCGCCGGCAGCACCTCCGGAGCGATGCCGAAGGGCTGCCCGCCCATCAGCACCTCGCCGGAGAGCTTGAGCACGATGCGACGGTAGACGGGTTGGGCCGCCACGACGCTACGCCCCGACGCCTTCGCCCAGCCGGAAACGGGCAAACGCCAGCACCCGCGCGCCCCCGCGTGCCGCCAGCATGTCCTTGATCTTCTGGTCAGGGTTCTTGACGAAGGGTTGCTCCACGAGGCACGCCTGCTCGAAGAACTTGGCCACCTTCCCCTCGACGATCTTGGCCACCACCTGCTCCGGCTTGCCCGGCGGCACCTGGGCGCGGGCAATTTCCCGCTCCTCGGCCAGCACCGCTTCGGGCACGCTCTCGGGCGCCAGGAAGCGCGGCTCCGCCGCGGCAATGTGCATGGCCACGTCCTTCACCACCTCGTCGTCGGCCCCGGCGGACAGCTTGACGAGTACCCCAATCTTGCCCCCCATGTGGGTGTAGGAGCCCAGCACTTCCCCAGCTCCAGCCTGCATGGCCACCGCCCGGGAGAGGACGATGTTCTCGCCAATGGTGGCAATCTGGGCCGCCACCGCCTCGGCGACCGTGTGGGCCGGATCGGAGGCGTACGGCGCCGACTTGAGCGCCTCCACGTCACCGATCTGCTCGGCCGCCACCTGTTCCGCCAGGGAGCGGGCAAAGGCTTGGTACTGCTCCGTGCGAGCCACGAAGTCGGTCTCGCAGTTGAGCTCCACCATCCCTGCCCGCTCGCCCCCCGCCGTGATGGCAACGGCCACGAGCCCATCCTTGGTGGCCCGACCCGCCTTCTTGGCGGCGGCGGAAAGACCCCGCTTGCGCAGGATCTTCACCGCTTCGTCCATATTCCCGCCGGCCTCCTGGAGTGCCCGCTGGCAGTCCATCATGCCGGCGCCCGTCTTCTCGCGCAGTTCCTTCACCATCGCTGCCGTCACCGCCATCGCTACCCTCCGCACGAAACGGCCAGGAGACTGCGCCCCTGGCCGTGGACATGAGCAACTTCGCCGCCACCGATCCCACGTACGTCGGGACCGTGCCCCGGCGGCTCAGCGCTGCTCGTACAGTTCGGCCTCGTCGTACTCGTCGAAAGTCTCCTCCAAGGAGGGGAGCGCCAGATCCTCCTCGGCGACCTTCGCCTCCTCGGATCGGGCAGGCACGGCAGCCCGCAGCTGCTCGCCCTCCCGCCCCTCCACCATCGCCTGCCCCTCCAGCACCGAATCGGCAATGCGCGAGGTGAACAACTTGATGGCCCGGATGGCGTCGTCGTTGCCAGGGATGGGATAGTCCACCATGTCGGGGTCGCAGTTGGTGTCCACCACCGCCACCACCGGAATGCCGAGCCGGTTCGCCTCGTGCACCGCGTTGTGCTCGTGGTTCGTGTCGATCACGAAGATGGCGTCCGGGAGGCTCTCCATGTCGCGGATGCCGCCCAGGTTCTTCTCCATCTTGGCGCGCTCCCGCTCCAGCTTGACCCGCTCCTTCTTGGTGATCTGCGCGTCCTCCGTGGCCAGCTGCCGCTCCACGTCCTTCAGGCGCTCGATGGAGCGGCGGATCGTCACGAAGTTGGTGAGGGTCCCCCCCAGCCAGCGGTTCGAGACGTAGAACATCCCGCAGCGGGTGGCCTCTTCGCGGATCACGTCCTGCGCCTGCCGCTTGGTCCCCACGAAGAGGACGGTGCCGCCAGCGGCGACCACGTCGGTCACGAACTTGGAGGCTTCTTCGAAGAGCTGCAGCGTCTTTTGCAGGTCGACAATGTAGATCCCGTTGCGCTTGCCGAAGATGTACGGACGCATCTTCGGGTTCCAGCGCCGGGTCTGGTGACCAAAGTGGACGCCAGCCTCGAGCAGCTCTTTCATCGAGATGGATGCCAAGAAAGTCTCTCCTTTTCCCTTTCGATCAGCGCTTGGAGAACTGGAACCGGCGACGCGCCTTGGGCTGGCCGTACTTCTTGCGCTCCACCTCGCGGGCGTCGCGGGTCAGGAACCCAGCGGATTTCAACTTGCCCCGCAGTTCGGGGTTGAACTCGACGAGGGCGCGCGCAATACCGTGCCGGATCGCGCCCGCCTGGCCGGCCACCCCACCCCCGACCACGTTGACGTACACGTCGAAGTTGTCAGCCGTCTCGGTGATGAGCAGCGGCTGGCGGATGATCATCTTGAGCACGCGATTCGGGAAGTAGCTGTCGAACTCCCGCTTGTTGACGACGATCTGACCGGTCCCCGGCCGCAGGTACACGCGCGCCACCGCGCTCTTGCGCCGCCCGGTCCCGTAGTACTGAATCGTAGCCACTCCTACCTCCTCACGCCTCGAGCTTGATCTGCTGCGGTTGTTGCGCCTGGTGCGGGTGCTCGGGTCCGCTGTACACCTTGAGCTTCTTGAAGAGCTGGCGCCCCAGGCGATTCTTGGGCAGCATCCCCCACACCGCGTACCGTACCAGGCGTTCCGGCGTCTTGTCGCGGAGTTCCTGGGCCGTCTGTTCCTTGAGATGCCCGGGGTCACCGGAGTGCCGGTAGTACCTCTTGTCGTGCCACTTGTTGCCCGTGAGCCGGACGCGGGAGGCGTTGACCACGATCACGAAGTCACCCACGTCGAGCCCCGGGGTAAAGGAAGGCTTGTGCTTGCCGCGCAAGAGCCGGGCCACCGTAGTCGAAAGCCGCCCGAGCACGACGTTGCTCGCGTCGATCAGGAACCACTCTCGGTGGATCTCTCCACCCTTGGGCACAAACGTCCTCATCGTCCTCTCCGATCGCTAGCACTGAGCCACGCATGGCCCGCCCCAACGAGGGGGGCAAATGCTACCGCACACCCACTTGGCTGTCAAGTTCGCCCCCTCTTCGCAGCGGTTCCGCATCCTGAGCGAGAGGGCAAGCAGTCACGGGGTGTGGGCGCGCAGCAAAGGCGCGTGTGGGGGCGGAGGCGTAGGGCCAGCCTGTGTGCGGCCTGTTCTCGGGATATCGGACCGTCATGGCCGACGTGCATGTCCGGCCTTGGCGAGACGCCAGGCGTCGGCGGCCTGTTGGTGGAGTTCGGGGGAAGCAACGCGGTTGTTTCCCGACCTACGGTCGGTCTACCCGTCGGGTTGAGGTGCTGGCCAGACGGAGAGTCCCCGGTAGCTGACGATGTCCTCGCGGAATCGTCCAGCCAGTGCCAGACGGGTGAGATGGCGGCGAGCCTGGGGTTTTGGATTGCGCTGGTAGAACAGGTACGTCGTGGCCATCGCCAGGGCAAGCGTCAGCAACAAGGCGACGATCGCGATGGGGTGATGGACGAAACAGTGGTCCATGCCCCACAACGCCGCCGGCTCGTTGAAGCCGCAGTTCTCGATATCCCAACGATGGTGGCCCCATCGGCTGACGGTCGCCGCAGAGGCCGCGTCACGCGGCAGGTTGGTCACCCACACCCAGCGGTTGCTCTCGGTGAAGGTGAGGTTCCGACCATCGACGCGCGTGCGTCGCGTGTTCTCGTCCTCGCTCCACACCACCCGGACCGGCGTGCCCAGCGTCGAGAAGCTCGTCAGCCCCTCGAGATCCCACACCTGGCTCCGTGAGCCGCCGTTGACCAACTCCACCGGGGCAACGATCGACCGCAGCCCGTCGGCATC
>JACADV010000063.1 GCA_013388425.1 Thermoanaerobaculaceae bacterium
CGGACGTCAGCGGTCTGGCTCACATCCCCCTCCGTCGGGTTCGAACTCTACCTGCAGGAGATCGAGCTCCATCCCCCCCTCCACCTGCAACGGCGAGCCACAGGCGGGACAGAGCGGCACCCAAACCCCCGCCTGGCGCGCCACGGGCCCGCAGGAGGGGCACCGCTGGACCGCCGGGCAAAACTCCACCTCCAGCGCGGCCCCCTTGGCGCTCGTGCCGGCGGCGGCTGCCTCCCAGGCGTAGATGAGCAGCTCGGGCAACACGGCCGAAAGCTCCCCCACCGCCACCTTCACCCGCACCAGCTTGCCGCCGCCGTGCTGGGCCAGCGTCTCTTGGCTTGCGCGCAACACTTCCAGGGCGATGGCCGTCTCGTGCACCATCCCCATGGTAGTCGAGCCGCCGAGCCTGGCGAAATGTGCGCTTGCGGCCGCGCTTGTCGGGGTGGGCGCGTGGGTTGTGTCGGGGCAAGAGGGAGCAGCGAGGCGTGGCGCTCGTGCCAGTCCCCTGGAGGGGGAGGGCGGCACAGCTACTTGAGGATGGTCACCGTCACCGCCGGAGAGTTGACCACGAACACTCGCTCGTTGTTGGAGTTGGGGTCGGCGGGTACGAGGAAGAAGCCGGGGCGGGAGGGGTCGTACCCCTGGGTGTAGCCCGTGAGCACCTCCCCGTCGCCCAGGCGGCAGCTCACGCGCTGGCCGTACATCTTCCTGTCCGTGAACCCCTTTTGCTCGTGGTAGGAGGGGTTGCCCTCCAGGCGCTTGACGAAGAACAGGGCCTTGAGATCGGCGATCTTCACTTCGATGACTTGCCGGTCGGGGGTCTGGAGGTGGAAAGATGGCTTGGTGGGCAAGAAGTTGGTGGTCGTCCCCTTGACCAACCGGCCATCGCGAAATCTTGCCACGACCTTGTTTTCCATGGCGGCAGTCTAGCCCCGTCGCACTCCCTGTCAACGGGGGCCGGGCCTCGCCCCCCTGCCGCTGCGCGTGGCGCCACAGGCAGGGGCGGGAGCAGTACCATGCTCGAGGGAGGACGGTGCCACCCCCATGGCGCGCACGGCGGTGATGGTGGCTGCGCTGCTGGCGGCGGCAGGGACGCTGGGATCCCCGGCTCCGTGGCGGGAGGGTGTGCCCCTCGCCGCTGAGGGTTCCCGCGCTCCCCACGGCCTGGCCAGCGGCCCCAGCGGGGCAGCTCACCCCCTCGCGGCTGGTGTTGGCAGGGCAGGGGGACCGTACGAGATCTGGGAAATCCAGGGTGAGGGACTGGCCTCGCCGTACGCGGGCCAGGTGGTGGCCACCCACGATGCCATCGTCACCGCCGTGGGGCCGCAGGGGTTCTTCATCCAGACCCCCGACGCGCGCTCGGACTCGAGCGCCCAGACCTCCAACGGCATCTACGTGCACACGGGCACACCTCCCGCCGTGGCGGTGGGGGACCAGGTGGACGTGGTGGGGCTGGTGCAAGAGTTCTACGACTTCACGGAAATTGCCGGTTCGCCAGTGGTGCAGGTGGATTCCCACGGGAATCCCTTGCCGGCCGCCGTGGTGTTCGATGCCTCCCTGCCCTCCCCCCACCAGCCCCAGGACGCCACGGCTTACGAGCGCTTCGAGGGGATGCGCATCTTGGTGGCCTCGGGGGTGGTGGCGGGCCCCAGCCAGTTCTTCCGGGGCGATCCCACCGCCGAGGCCTTCGTGGTGGCGGGGCCCTCGCGGCCGTACCGCGAGCCGGGCATCCGCTACCCCGGGCTCCCTGGCCTGCCGGTGTGGGACGGCAACCCGGAGGTGTTCGAGCTGGATGCCGACAAGTTCGCGGAGCGCGACGACCCCCTCGATGCCGGCGCAAGCTTTTCGGCTGAGGGCGTGCTGGGCTTTGAATTTGGCGGCTGGGAACTGTGGCCCACGCACCTCACCCTCCACCCGGCTCCCCTGCCCGTTCCCGTGCGGCCGCGCGCTCCCGGAGAGTTCACGGTGGGTTCGCTCAATGTCCTGCGCCTCTACGACGACGTGGACGATCCAGGGCCCGCCGACGATGGCAACGGAGCGACCACCGCCGAGTACGCGCGCCGCCTGCGCAAGCTCTCGCGCTACATCCGCGAGGCGCTGGACGCCCCCGATGTCCTCGCCCTCCAGGAGGTGGAGCACCTGGGGGTGCTGCACGATCTTGCTGGTCAGCTCCGCTCGGACGACCCGCTGCTCCTCTATACGGCGTACCTCGCGGAGGGGAACGACAGCAGCGGCATGGACGTGGGGTTCTTGGTCCGGGACAGCATGGCCGTGGATGGGGTCACGCAGCTAGGTGCCAGCGAGCGCTTCAGTTGGGACGGCTCCCCCCTCCACGACCGCCCGCCGCTGCTGCTGGAGGCTCGCTACACCGGCAACGGCGTGCCGTTCCCCCTGTGGGTGCTGGTGCTCCACAACCGCTCGCTCCTCGGCATCGACACCCCCAGCGACGGCCCCCGCGTGCGCCAGAAGCGGCTGGAGCAGGCGCAATCGGTGGCGGCCATGATCCAGCAGCTGCAGGAGGCCGATGCCCAAGTGCGCCTGGTGGTGGTGGGGGATTTCAACGCCTTCGAGGTGACGGACGGCTACGTGGACGTGACGGGGCAGATCAAGGGCGAAGTGGTGCCTTCCGACAACCTCCTCTCGGGTCCCGATCTGGTGAACCCCGACCTGGTGGACGAGGTGCTCCACCTCCCCCCCTCCCAGCGCTACTCCACGGTGGAAAACGGCACCGCCCAGGTGCTGGACCACGCCCTGTGGTCCCAAGGGCTTGCGGCGTTCGTGCGGGGGATGGCGTACGGCCGGGGCAACGCC
>JACADV010000042.1 GCA_013388425.1 Thermoanaerobaculaceae bacterium
GCCTCGAACAGAAGAGGATTACGACAGGCGCCGGTAGAATCGGGGCGGGCGCCATTCTTCATCTTGGAATCACCGCCTCGAACAGAAGAGGATTACGACACCGTCTGCATCTGCCTCGCCATCTCAATTCTCATCCACTTGGAATCACCGCCTCGAACAGAAGAGGATTACGACGTGATGTTCCACCCCTGCACCCGCCACACCGCCCTTGGCACCTTGGAATCACCGCCTCGAACAGAAGAGGATTACGACCCCCCTTTTCGTCTCTGTTATACCACTCGTCGGGGCGCAGCTTGGAATCACCGCCTCGAACAGAAGAGGATTACGACATCGAGCCAGAACCAGCCGATCGATGGACCTCTCAGGTCTTGGAATCACCGCCTCGAACAGAAGAGGATTACGACTAGTCCCCGTCCGTTGCCCACGCGTAGTGGGCGCCGGCTTGGAATCACCGCCTCGAACAGAAGAGGATTACGACTCACCAAAGAGTCCCCGAAGCATCTCGGTGGCAATATCCCTTGGAATCACCGCCTCGAACAGAAGAGGAGGATTACGGCTTCAAAGAAAAAGGCCAGGGTGCGAGCCCTGGCCTTCTTGGAATCACCGCCTTGCAGGGAGCACGATTGGGAGCCACACAGCTCGGCTGGAGGGAGCCCGTGGATCGCCTGGGCGTCGCGGCAAATGGCTGGGCTTCAAGGACGAGGAGAGGGTTCCCCTCGCTACCCTTCGAAGGGACTGGTCGGTTCTTTCTTGCTCGCACCTGGAGGTGCACCATGGGCGGCGAGGCGGCGCGATGCGGTTATGAGCGCAAGGAGGAGCGAGGCAGGTGGCGCGGCCCGATCACTCCTCGAGGAGGGGGGCCGAGCGCTGGGCCTTGAGACGGCTGCGGCGCTGCTTGGCCTCGAGGCGGCGGCGCTTGGCTGCAGCGGGAACCTTGGTGGGGCGCCGCGGCGGCACATCCTGCAAGGCCCAGCGCAGCAGCTCCACGAACCGCTCGAGCGCCTCCTGCCGGTTGGCCGCCTGGCTGCGATGGCGCTGGCTCGTCACTCGCAGCACTCCCTCCTTGCTGATGCGGCCCGCCAGGCGCTGGCGCAGGCGCGCCTTCTGCGCGGCGGACAGGCTCGGCGACCCGTCCAAATCGAAGAGCAGCGTCACGCGGGTGGCCACCTTGTTGACGTTCTGCCCGCCCGGCCCGCTGCTGCGTGTTGCGGTGAATGCGATCTCCCCTTCAGGGATGGCAACGTCGCTGCAAACCGTGATCACTGGACCAACCCTGCCGCCGCGCCTGGAGGAGGCTTCAGCTTGCCTGGCGCTCCAGCCAGCGGTTGAAGAGCCACATCCCCAGCGCTGTGGCGAATCCGACGAGCATCAGCACGATCCACCCCAGGGCGTTGTGGAGCGGGTCCAGTTCCAATAGCCCGTCGGGCCGCTTCGTGGCGCCCTTGGCCATGATCTCGTTGAAGAGGAACGCCCCCACCGGACCGCCGGTGAGGGAGCCGATGGCCAGCGGCAGGTTGGCGTAGCCCAGGAACAGCCCCTCTTGCCCCTTGGGGGCGAGGGCGCCAATGTACTCGTACATGCGGGGCGAGGTGAACAGCTCGCCGAAGGCAATGAGCCCCACGGTGAGGATGACGAACACCGAGGCGATGGGCAGCCAGTGGGCCGCCACGGCCCGCACGCCCCCCGCCGTGAAGATGGGGATCAGGTTAATGGCCATGGAGATGCCGATCACCACGCAGCCAATGATCATGGACCGCACCGGCTTCATGGCGCCGAAGAAGCGGCTCACCAGGAGCTGGAAGCACACGATGACGAAGGGGTTGGCCGCAGTGTACAGATCCATGGCCGGGGATAGCTCCACCACCCGCTTCACGTAGAGCGGCAGCACGTTGTACACCTGGTTGTAGAGGAAGAAGAACCCCGACACCACCACGAGAAAGAGGGTGAAGCGGCCGCTGCGCAGCACCAGCACCATGTCCAGGAGGATGCGGCCCACCGACCGGCGGGGGCGAGGCGCCGCATCCGCTGCCACCGCGGGCTCTCGGTAGAAGAGCAGGACCACCACGAACGCCACCGCCGACGCCACCGTCGCCACCGCAAAGATCGCGGACAGGTTCGGTCCCGAGCCGGGTACCACCTGGCCGAAGGGCAGATCCAGGGCGAAGGAGATAAGCAGGGCTGCGGCGGTGACAATCGCCACCGAGCCAACCGTGGTCTTGGCGATGTTGCCCTTCTCCTCCCGGTGGCTGACACTCCAGCGCACGAGGAGGACGAGGGCAGCAGCTGCTACCGCGCAGATCGCCACAACCATCAGCACGAGCAGCAGGCTGGAACGGGTGCGCACCACAAAGGCGGTGCTGCGCCCAAAGAGCGAGCCGATGTTGATCACCATGTAGAAGATGGCAAAACCCAGCGTGGCCAGCGTGCCAGCAGTCTTCTGCACCGTGCCGGAGATGCAGGGCTTGATCACCGAGCCGCCCATGCCGATGAGCAGGATGCCCACCACCACCGTGACCACGAGTTGCGTGGGAGCTGTGAACTCCTCGCGCACCACGGGGGCAAGCTCCGCCCCGCCGAACCAGACCGGGAAACCCATGAGAAAGTACCCAGCCGCCAACAGTACGAACGCGGCTAGCAGGGCGCGCCGGAAACCCACCTGGTCCGCAATCGTGCCCGAGAGGATGGGCAGGAAGTACACCAGCGTCCACAGCAATGAATTGAGGTTTGAGGGCCAGTATTCGCCCAGGCCGAGCTGGCCGAGGTAGATCACCACGAAGCTGGCCATGGAGTAGTAAGCGGCCCGCTCGAACAACTCCACCACGTTGGCGGTCCAGAAAACCGGCGGGAACTTTTCCGATGCAGCCATGGTGCCTCCTGCCGCGACCCTCCTGCGGGCCTGTGGGCGGGCATTCTAGCCCATCGCCCCGAGGAACCTCAGCGATACCACGGGATCCTTTGCCTGCCGCGCCTTCTCGTCATCCTCAAGCGGCCGCAGGCCGCTGAAGGATCGCGACAGTGTTGGCAGCTCAGCCGTACAACGCGGCGCTCCAGGGGTGACGGGATCCTTCGGCCGCTCCGCGGCCTCAGGATGACGGAAGGAAAGGCCCAGGCTCAGGATGACGGAAGGAAAGCTGCAGGCTCACGAAGACGGAGAAGGCGCCAGGCTACCCCCGAGTCGAATAGTGGCTCGCCACGTACTCCTCCACGATGGCCAAAAAAGCCGTCGCCAGCTCCTCGGAGGTCCCTTTGAGGGTGGTGAACTTGCGCCCGTCCACGTACACCGGGCACGACGGCGCCTCCCCCGTGCCCGGCAGCGAAATGCCAACGTGCGCGGACTTGGATTCCCCCGGGCCGTTGACGATGCACCCCATCACCGCCACCCGCATCCCCTCCACACCCGGGTACATCCGCTTCCACTCGGGCATGCGCTCCCGCACGTACGTCTGGACCCGCTCCGCCAGCTCCCGGAAGGTGGCCGAGGTGGTCCGCCCGCACCCGGGGCACGCCGTCACCGATGGCGCAAAGGAGCGCAGACCCAGCGCCTGTAGCAGCTCGCAGGCCGCGTACACCTCCTCCCGCCGGTCGCCGCCGGGGCGCGGGGTGAGGGAGACCCGGATCGTGTCGCCAATCCCCTCCTCGAGCAGCACCCCCATCGCCGCCGCCGACCACACCAGCCCCTTGAGGCCCATCCCCGCCTCGGTGAGCCCCAGGTGGAGGGGCTGGCGGGTGCGGGAGGCGAGATCCCGGTACACCGCAATCAGCTCCAGGGGCTGGGAGAGCTTGCAGGAAATGACGATGGCATCCTCGCGCAGACCGTTGGCCAGCGCCAGTTCGGTGGAGAGGAGCGCGGAGCGCACCATGCACTCGCCCACGATCTGCTGCGAGGATTTGCCGAGACCCTTCGAGGTGTTCTCCGCCATGGCGGCCGTCACCAGCTCCTGATCCAGCGAGCCCGCGTTGACGCCAATGCGCACAGCCTTGCCCTCGTCGCGGGCAATGGCGCAGATGGTGGCGAAATTGTCGTCGCGCGTTCGCCCCTGGCCTACGTTGCCGGGGTTGATGCGGTACTTGGCGAGGGAGCGGGCGCACTCGGGGTAGCGCGCCAGAAGCAGGTGGCCGTTGTAGTGGAAGTCGCCCACCAACGGCACCCTGCACCCCTCGTCGTCCAGCCGGCGGCGAATCTCGCCCACGGCTGCCGCGGCCTCCGGCGTGTTGACGGTGATCCGCACCAACTCCGAGCCGGCTTCTGCAAGCTCGCGGACCTGCCGCACGGTGCCGGCCACATCGGCGGTCTCGGTGGAGGTCATGGATTGCACCACCACCGGCGCGCCACCGCCAATCCGTACCCCACCCACGGCCACTGCAACGCTGTCGCGACGCTGCACCTCGCTCATCGTTGCTCCCCCTCCGGCCTCGCGGCCACGAGCATTCTACCCACCCACCGCCCCTCCCCTCCTTACCCCGACCCCCCCCGTCATCCTGAAGCGGCCGCAGGCCGCTGAAGGATCCCGACAGTGTTGGCAGCTCAGCCGTACAACCCGGCGCTCCATGCTTGACGGGATCCTTCGGCCGCTCCGCGGCCTCAGGATGACAGAAGGAAAGGCGCAGGCTCAGGATGACGGAAGGGAGGGCGCGGCCTCAGGATGACGGAACGGAGGGCGCAGGCTCAGGATGACAGAAGGAAAGGCGCAGGCTCAGGAGGGTGGCAGCAGCTGGCGCGCCGGGAGGGACTCGAACCCCCAACCGCCTGATCCGAAGTCAGGTGCTCTATCCATTGAGCCACCGGCGCGACCGGTGCCGCGCCTGTATAGCACGGCCACTTGAGGATTGCGAAGGTCGGTCGCTGCAGCTAGCGCCGGCGCTCCCCGCGCAGGTCGGGGTAGACGGAACGCGTGCGCCAGAGGATCCAGAACGCTCCCGCCAGCGCCATAGCGGCAGCGGCGAGGAGGGGCGGTTCGAGGCTTTCCAGCGGCAGGCCGGCGCGCGCAGCGGCAAGTCCCAGCAGGTTGTTGAGCGCATGCCACACCATGGCCGGGAAGATGGAGCCCGACAGCAGCGTCACACCCGCCAGCAGCACGCCGATGAACGCCGTGGGCGCGATGCGGAACAGCGAGGTGTGGAACACCCCAAACACCACACCCACCACCAGTGCCAACACCACCGGGTGGAAGCGCCGGCGCAAGCCGTGGAGCAACGCACCGCGGAAGGTCAGCTCCTCGACGATGCCGGGGGCTAGGCAGAGGAACACCACCACCTGCCAGAACGGCAGCCCCTCGGGGAGCAGCGCCTCCCCCAACGCCTCCAGCATCTCCCGCGGAACCGGCACGAAGAGGCTTGCGAGCTGGAATACCCCCACCCCTGTGAGGAGACCGGCAGGCGCCCCTACCGCCACCGCCAGCCATACCGCCGGCGGCACCGGTCGCAGGGCAAACACCTGGGCCGGCTCCAGGTGGTAGATGCGCACCATGGCCAAGGTGCCGCCCAGGAAGATGACGCCCAGGTTGACGAGGAGCTGGAGGCGGATGTCCGTACTGGCCGGCAGGTTGGAGTTGACCACCAGCAGCACCCCCCACAGCACGGCAAAGTTGCGCAGCACCTGCCGCTGGAACGCCACCGGACCCGGCACCCGTTCGCCCTCTGCCGCCAGGGGCGAGGCGAGCCGCTCGTTGGAGAGGGCGCGCGTGGCGAGCCGGGCCAGGAGCAGGGCCGCGGCGGCGTTGACCACCCAGCTCACCAAAAGGAGGGGCCAGTCGAATACGCCCACCAGGATCTCCTTGGCGGCCACCGCAGCGTTGGCAATGGGAACCACCACCACGGCGGAGCGCAGGGACACCCCCGGCAGGAGCGGGGCCAGCGCCGGCAGGAGACCGAGCAAGAAGAC
>JACADV010000075.1 GCA_013388425.1 Thermoanaerobaculaceae bacterium
AAGTGTGGAGCGCGGGCCTCGTGCATGCGGGCTGCCAGCAGTGACGAGACCCTTCGCCCGCCTTCGGCGGGCTCAGGGTGACAGGGGGAGAGGGCGGGCTCAGGGTGACGCGAAGGGGTACGGCGGAGCTGCCTACGGGGAGTCCCGGACCACGCCGCGAGCGGTTTCGCTGAGTCCGTCGGCAAGAACGGCGGCGGCCATGACGGTGAGGGCCACCGCCGCGCCGGGGATCAGCGCCAGCCACCACGCTTCCAGCAGCACGTTCTCCCCCTCGGCCACCATGTTCCCCCAGGAGGGGTGGGGCGGCGGCACGCCAAGCCCCAGGAAGGAGAGGGAAGCTTCCAGGAGGATCAAGTCGCAGAGCAGCAGGGCACCGTCCTGAGCCAGGGGCGTGATGGCGTTGGGGAGGAGGTGCGTCAGCGCCATGCGCACCGGCCCGACCCCCAGGCCGCGGGCCGCCAGCACGAACTCGCGCTCCTTGAGGGACAGGACCTGACCGCGGACGAGCCGCGCCACGCCGGTCCAGGCCGACAGTCCGAGGATGAGCACGAGGGGCACGAGACCGGGGCGAAAGACGGCGGCGAGAAAGAGCAGCAGGAACACCGTGGGGATGGCCAGGAGGGCGTCCACGAACCGCATCAGCACGGCATCTACCGCGCCCCCCAGCCAGCCGGCGGCCATCCCGGCGGCAATGCCAATGCCGAGGGCGAGCAGGAGGGCGCTGGCCCCCACCGCCAGGGAGATGCGGCCGCCGTGGAGGAGGCGCGAGAGGACATCGCGCCCCAGCGTGTCGGTGCCGAGCAGGTGGAAGCGGTGCTCGAGGGTGGCCACCCGGTCCAGGGGGATGGTCACGGCCCGGCCACCGTGCAAGGCGCGCACCACGGCCCCTTCGACGGTGGCGTCACGGACGACGAGGGTGGTGCCGTCGTGCAGGCGCAGGTGGGTGCAACTGGAAAAGGGCGGCAGGAGGCTGGAGTTGCGCGGGTCGAGGATTTCCGCGGGGTCGGCGGTAAACCACGGCCCCACCACCGAGGCTGCCGCCAGCAGGAGGAGCACGGTTCCCCCCGCCAGCAGGCGCGGGTTGGTGCTGCGCAGCCGCTGCCGTACCGTCACGTCCGCACCCTCGGGTCCACCACGGCGTAGAGCACGTCAGCAGCGAGGTTTCCGGCCACCACCGCGGTGGCGGCCACCAGCGTGCCTCCCATGAGGAGGGGGACGTCGCGGGCCAGCGCCGCCTCGTACATGGCCCGACCCATCCCCGGCCAGGCGAACACCACCTCCACCACGAGGGAGCCAGAGACCAAGAAGGGGAGCGACATCCCCACCACCGTGACGAGGGGGAGGAGGGCGTTGGGCAGGGCATGGACCCACATGGCCCTGGACATGCTGCAACCGCGGGCGCGCGCGGCCAGCACGTAGTGCTCCAGCCGCTCATCGAGGAGGGAGCCGCGCAGGTAGCGCGCAATGGCGCCCACCCCCGCCACGCCGATGGTGGCGGCAGGGAGGACCAGGTGGGGCAGCAGGTCGCCCAGCCGCTGCCAGCCGGTGGCCAGTTCCCCGGCGGGCGAGAGCATGTGCGACGGGGGAAAGAGCGGGAAGCGGTAGGCAAAGAGGTAGATCAAGAGGAGCCCCGTCCAGAAGGAGGGGAGGGCGTACGCGGTCAGGGTGACGGTGCTGGCAAGGCGGTCCACGAACCCGTGGGGGCGGCGGATTTGCACCAGCGCCACGGTCATCCCCCCCAGCACCTCCAGGAGCAGACCCAGGCCGGTGAGGAGGAGGGTCCGCGGCAGGGTAGTGGCCAGCACGGTGCTCACGTTGCGGTGGTAGAGCCAGGAGTAGCCGAGATTCCCCCGCACCACCGCGCCGAGCCAGTGGAGGTAGCGCAGCGGCACGGGGCGGTCGAGACCAAAGTCGTGTCGCCAGCGCTCCCGGGCCTCCGGTGTGATGCGCCGGCTGTCCAGGTGCTGGGTGATGTCGCCGGGGGTGAGGGAGACGAGGGCGAAGGTGGCTGTGGCCGCGAGGAAAACGATGATTGCCCGGCTGAGGAGGCGGCGAAGCAGCCAGGGGAGCATCACTGACTCCAGTACCACTCCTCGATGTTGAAGAAGACGCTGGCAGCGTTGATGTCAGCGCCGAGGATGGAGCGGCTCACCCCCACCAGCCGCGGTGCTTCGTAGAGGAAGGTGACCGGCTGGTCCTCGACGATGAGCTCCTGGATGCGGTCGAGGATGACCTTGGCACGGGTGGCATCGGATTCGGTGCGGGCTGCGGCGATGAGCCGATCCACCTCCGGGTTCGAGTAGCGGACAAAGTTGTTCGAACCCTGGTCCGGGCTGGGGGTGGCCCAGGCGCTGGCCAGGTCCACCTTTGTCGCCTCTTCCCAAGCCGAGATGCAGGCAGCATAGTCACCGGCGTCCAGACGCGCGGCCAGGGAGGTGTACTCCGAAGGTACCGGGTGCACGCGAATCCCCAGTTTGGCCAAGTCGGACTGGATGATCACCGCCAGGTCTTGACGGATCGTGTTGGTGGCCGGGAAGAGCAGGTCGAAGGCGAAGGGCACGCCGTTCTTGGCAAGCGTCCCGTCGCGGCCCGCAGGCTCCCACCCGGCCTCGCGCAGCAGGGCGCGCGCCTGCTCGGGGTCGTAGGGGAGGACGGGCAGGTTGCGGTTGAACGCCCACATGGAGGAGAGGACCGGTCCCACCGCCAGGCGCGCCAATCCAAAGTAGACCGTATCCACCGCGGACTTGCGGTCGATCCCCAGGGTCAACGCCCGGCGGACGCGGCGGTCGGTGAAGAGGGGGTGACGGTTGTTCCAGGCCACGAACCCCCAGGTGCGGGATGGCACCTCCACCAGCTCCACCTCGCGGCTGCTGCGAACGCGCTCCGCCAGCCGGGGCGGGACCATCTCCACCACGTGAACTTGCCCGGCCAGCAGTTGGTTGACCTGGCTGGTAACGTCGGGGATCACCCGAAAGATGACGCGGTCCAGGTAGGGACGGGGTCGCCCCCAGTAGGCCGGATCGCGCTCCAGGATGAGGGTCTGCTGCGGCGTGTGGCTGGCCAGGCGGAACGGCCCGGAGGTGACCAGCTGCGGCTCGAAGTCGGTCTCCCCCCACGTATTCCGCGGCACCTTGCCCCAGGCGTGGGCCGGCAGGATGTGGCCGTCGTTGGCGTCCATGAGCTGGTAGGGGTACACGCGGGTGAAGTGGAACCGCACCGTGAAGGGGTCCACCACGTCCACGCTGGAAATGAAGTCCTTGATCTCGAACCCTTCCCAACCCACCGCCGGGTCCTTTTGGATCTCGAAGGTGAAGCGCACGTCCTCGGCGGTGACGGGAACGCCGTCGGACCAGAAGGCGTCGCGCCGCAGGGAGAAGGTGAGGGTGCGGTTGTCCTGGGCGAACTCCCAGGAGGAGGCGAGGCGGGGCGCAAAGGAAGGCGGGTGGAGGTGGTAATCGGGCTGCTCCTGCATGAGGGTGGGGAAGAGCATGTCGATGACGGTGCTCTCCGTGGCGTCGGCGCCCCGCTGGTACTCGTTGAGCGTGGCCACGTCCGCCGGGATGGCGACGATCACGAACCCGCCCGGATGCGGCCCGTAGGCGGTGGGCTGCGTCACTTCCTCCACTGCCGGTTTGCCACAACCCCAGGGCAGCACGGCAAGCGCCACCCACGCCGGAAGCGCCACGCTGCGTCTCACCTTGCCCATCGCGACCCCCCCTCATTCTAGCCTGACCACGTTTCAGGTCGGCGCGTAGGGGTTAGGCGAGGAGGGAGCGGTAGAGCTCCTCGTAGGCGCGGGCCGACCGATCCCAGGAGAAATCGCGGCCCATCCCCTCCCGCCGCACCGCATCCAGCCGGGCCGGGTTCTGGAGGAGCTCCCTGGCGCGCGTGAGTGCCGCCACCAGGGCCTGGGGGGAGAGCTCGGAGAGGAGGAAGCCGGTGCCCGAGGGTTCTCCCACCTCCACCACCGTGTCGGCCAACCCTCCGGTGCGGGTGACCACCGGCAGCGTGCCGTAGCGCATGGCAATCATCTGGCCGAGGCCGCACGGTTCCCAGCGGCTGGGCATGAGGAACAAGTCCGAGCCAGCGTAGATGCGGTGGGCCAGCCCCTCGTCGAAGCGGGCAAACACCCGGACCCGCCCCGGGTGCGAGAGCTGGGCCGCCTGCAGGGTTTCCTCGTAGCGCCGTTCGCCGGTGCCGAGAACCACCACGTCGAAACCCAGCGCGACGATCTCTTCCAGGGCGGCGGCCAGCAGGTCAGCGCCCTTCTGTTCGGCCAGGCGCGAGACCATGCCGAGCAGGGGGCGGGACCCCGGTGCCAGTTCCGCCTCGGCGGCCAGCGCCTCGTGGGCGGCCGTCTTGCCCTCCCGCACGGTGGCAGCGGTGTAGGGGGCAGGGATGTAGCGGTCGGTGGCAGGGTTCCAGCTCTCCAGGTCGAGCCCGTTGAGAATGCCAAAGAGGCGATCACTGCGGGTGGCCAGCACCCCTTCCAGCCGGCAGCCGAACTGGGGGGTGAGGATCTCCCGCGCGTAGGTGGGAGAGACGGTGGTGATGGCGTCGGCGCTCACCAGCCCACCTTTGAGGAAGTTGACCTGTCCGTAGAACTCCAGGGTGTCGAGGGTGAACAGATCCCGGGGCAGCTGGCAGGCCTCCAGCACCCACGGGGGGAACACCCCCTGGTACGCCAGGTTGTGGATCGTCAGCACGCTGACGGCGCCGGGCAGGCCAGCACGGTGTTCGGGGAACCGAGCGAGGAGCAGGGGGGCAAGGGCTGCCTGCCAGTCGTGGGCGTGGATCACGTCCGCTCCACCGCGGGCCGCCACCGCGTACAGGGCCGCCCGGGCAAAGAAGGCGTAGCGGATGGGGTTGTCGGGGAAATCCCCCTCGGGGAGGGAGTAGAGGGCCGGTCGGACGAAGAGCTGGGGGCAGTCCAGGAGCACCACGGTGGCCCCCTTGTGGTGGGTCTCGCGCAGCTCGGCACGCATCCCCATGGCCCACACCTCGCCCGTGGCCTTTCCCGGCAACTCTTCCTTGACCGTGGTGCGGTGCGCGGGCACCACCACGGTGACGGTGTTCCCCAACGCCGCCAGCGCCTGGGGGAGAGCCCCCACCACGTCGGCGAGGCCGCCAGTCTTCGAGAACGGCACAGCCTCCGAGGCCAAGTGTGCAATGCGAAGCTTCATCTCAATCCTCTCCTCCTCCACAGCGGGCGGGACGCCGGGCCGGAGTTCCGCGCCGTCACGGTTCTTCCACGGTCACTTCGCGCAGGAAACGGGCCGCTTCCTCGGGTGGGGTTGGGTTGATGGCGTAGCCGGAACCCCACTCGAACCCGGCGATGCGGGTGATGCGGGGGATGAACTCCAAATGCCAGTGGAAGTCGTACTCGATGGTGGTCCAGTAGCGTGGCTGGCCCGGCCTGGGGTGGGAGCTGGGGGCGGTGTGGAGGATGAGGTTGTAGGGCGGGTCCGCCAGCAAGGTGCGGATACGGCGGAGGAAATCGCGGATCACGGCCGCGAGGCTCTCCAGCATTTGGTCGTTGCACAGGGCAAAGTCGTGGGAATGCTGCTTGGGTAAGAGCCACGTTTCGAAGGGGAACGAGGAGGCGAACGGTTCCAGGAGGATGAAGCGATCCGTCTCCAGGGCCACACGATCGCCGAAGGCGCGCTCCTGCGCGATCATGTCGCAAAAGATGCACCGTTCCTTGTGACCCCAGTGCTCGCGGGCAATGTTGAGCTCCTCCACCACCACGGTGGGGATGATGGGCGTGGCGATGAGCTGGGAGTGGGGGTGGTAGAGGGACGCCCCGGCCTCCTTGCCGTGGTTCTTGAAGAGGAGCACGTAGCGGATACGGATGTCCTTGCGGAGATCGATGATGCGTTCCCGCCACGCCCGCAGCACCAGCGCCAGTTCCGAGACGGACAGATCAGCGGCGCAGCGCAGGTGGTGGGGCGTCTCAATGATCACCTCGTGGGCGCCAATGCCGTTGACGCGGTCGTAGATCCCCACCCCCTGCCGGGTCAGTTCCCCCTCGATGCCGAGGGCCGGGAACTTGTTGGGAACCACGCGCACGTGCCAGTTGGGGCCGTTGGGCTGGCGCGGACCCGCTGCAATCGCAAAGATCTCCGGTGGGGTCGTGTGCTCGTTGCCGTACTCGAAGGGGCAGCCGCTCACATCGCCGGGCGGATCGCCCTCGGGGCGTCGGAACTCGTGGGGGCGGAACCGTCGCTCCGTGGCGATGATGGACCAGCGTCGTCTGATGGGATCAAAGCGCAACTCGGACATGATCTGCTCTCCTCCGGACCAACGCTGCTGCCCCGGTCGGCAGCGCGGTAACTCTCCTCGTGGGGTGAAAATTCCGGCCAACTCCACTCGCTGGCGGGGTGAACGGCTCAGGGGGGCGCGAAGTCATGGTTCGTCCACCTCCTGGAACACCAGTTCCCACAACCCTTCGGTGGGGAGACGCTCGCCGGCGAACTCCAGGGAGAGGCGCAGCCGACCCGACGGGAGGGGCAGGCGCGCCTCCAGGCAGGAGTCGAACGCCGCATCCTGCGGTCGGTCCTGGGGCAACGACCAGCTCGTTCGCTCCTCGTCACCCACCAGCGCCACGGAGAACCCCTCTCGCTGTGCCGGACGACCTTTGAGCTCGGCGCGCAGGAACAGCCAGCGCCCGTCGCTGCGCAGCCCGATCCGGGCCAGGTGGCGGTAGGTGGGCGGGGCGTCCACCCACGCCGCCACGGCCCATTCGAAGTAGTTGGTGGTCTTGCCGTCGATGGTGGGCGGGGGCCACTCGCGGGAGAGGGGAACCCTCAAGGGCTTGGCGTCGGAACGAATGGGGACCGAGAGCTCAGGGGGCGCCATGACACCGGCAATCCGGCAGGCGTCCCGCAGGTGCTGGCGGAACAACTCGTCGTAGACGGGGGCCAGCAGCGTGGGGTTGTCGTCGCCGAGCCACCACCACCAGTCGCTCCCTTCGGCAGCGAGCCAGGATGTGCCGCCGCGGGCGGCGCCCAGGGAGCGTGTACGGCCCAGGAGTTCCCACCCCCGGTTCTTCTCCGGGTGGCCGATCCAGGTGGCGAAGGTGCCCCCGATCCACGAGCCGGGGTGAAGGCGCGCCAAGGTTCGCGGCTCCTCGCTGGCCGCCCGCTCACGGAGGGTGACGAGCTCGAGTTCGGCGGCCACGGCCAGTTCGGCGGCGAGGGTGGTGAGGAAAGGCGCCCCGCCGGCGGGAAAGGAGGTCCAGGGGTTCTCCCCGTCCAGGGCCAGCACGATCCCCGCTTCGGCCGGGAGATCCCGGGCCATCTGCCGCAGGTACCGCACCAGGTCGCGGGCCGCCTGGGCCTCGTCCGGGTAGCGCGAGGCTTCGAACCCGATGAAATCCGACAACCCCCGGTGGCGGAAGAACAGCACCGGTCCCCCTGCGGGCAGCTGCCAGGGGGAGAAGAGCTCCAACCCCACCCCCGTCTCGCCGGAGAGCGGATGGCCCACCGAGGCAGCGAGGATCCCTTCGTCGGTGCACAACCACTGCACCCCGTGCTGCCCGTAGAGCGCCACGGCGGCCTCCGACACCGCCCCCTCCGGCGGCCAACACCCCACCGGTTCGAACCCGTGGGAGCGCGCGGCTGCCAGCCCCTGGGCAATGTGGCGGGCGGCGTCCTCCGGGGCGGCAAAGGCAGGGACGGGTGGGGGAGGGTGCGGTGCCCAGGAGTCGGCGACGATGTCGGTGCCCAAGAGCAGCGGGACGATGGGGTGCGCCCAGGGCGAGGTGGCAATCTCGATGCCCTGGCGGGCGGCGAGGGCACGGTACTGCTCCAGCAGTTGCCCGGGGCAGCGGGCGAGCCAATCCACGACGCTTTGGCGGTCCGCCTGGCTCCACCCCCCCGAGCACTTGGCGGCCAGCTGGGCCAGCTGTGGCTCCCAGGGGAGGTTGGGGGCAGCGTAGGCGAGCACGAGGAGGATCTGCAGGTCGGTGAGATCCTGCACGGTGAGACGGCGAGGGAGCTCCTCCTCGCTGGCCCCACTGGTGCGGGCCAGCAACTCCGCCAGGCGCGGCCAGCGTCCCAGCTGGCGTGGGTGGAGCATGCGGGCCCAGCGAACGATCTCCTGCTGCCCCTGGGGGGTGAGGTCCCGGGGTGGGGTGCGCAGCGCCTCCAGGAGTGGGTCGCAGGCACCGCCGTCTCGGTAGGCGGCAAGCTGGTCCAGGAATACGGGGGTGAGGTTGAGGACCTGGCCGCCGAGACCCGACGTGGCGAGGCAGCGGGTGAGGGTGAGGTACTCCCCGGCCGCGTGGAGGAGGACCCAGGGGGCGTGGACCCGCGAGTCCGCGGTGCGGTACAGCGGCTGGTGCAGGTGCCAGAGGAAGGAGAGCCGAGCCATGGCCGATGTGCTGCCCTAGGAACTCCGGCTGCTGCCGCGCCCCGTCAACGGCGAGGCTCCAGGCAGGCGCGCACCGTGCGCTTGAGTTCGGTGAGGTCCGACGACTTCACCACGTAGGCGTCGGCGAGCCAGGAGGAAAAGTCGTCCTGGTAGCGGGCGTAGGCCGTGCTCAGGACCACCGGCAGGCCAGGGGTGCGGCCCTTGATCTCGTGCAGGAGGGCAAGCCCCGACTCCTCGGCGAGGCGGATGTCCAGCACCACCAGGTCGATGTTGCCGGCTTCCAGGAGGCGCCGCGCTTCCTCCAGCGTTGCGGCCCGGCACACCTGGTAGCCTTCCCGGGAGAAGGCGGTCTCGTAGAGGTCGAGCAACCCCGTCTCGTCGTCGATGAACAGCAGCCGAGCGCCCTTCACACCCACCTCCGCAGGAAGATCGAGAAGCGAACCCACCCCGCCATGCTTTCATCGTACTCTACCCGCCCCTCCATGGCGTCGGTGAGCCGTCGCACGGAGGCGAGGCCGAGTCCCCCCCCGCCCTCGCGGGTGGTGACCCCGCCGGAAAACGGGTCGGTCTGCATGGTGGGGGGCAGCGGCGGGCCGTTGTCCGCCACGTCCACGCGCACGGTGGTGCGGTCGGCAGAGAGGGCGAGACGCACGCACCCATCCCCCACCTGGGCGCGCTCCAGGGCCTCGATGGCGTTGCCCACCAGGTTCTCGATGCAGCGTTCCAGGTAGGAAGGGACGGCAGCGGCCAGTTCGCCAGCAAGTTGGTTCTCCACCTCGAAGCGGATGCCGCGCCGTGCGGCCAGGGGGCGGAAGGTAGAAAGCACGCGCTCGACAGTGGCGGTCACGTCCACGGCCGACAGTGGCGTGCCGGTGGCGCGGCTGGCAAGCCCGGCTACGAGTTCCGCCAGGCGTGCCTCGGCGTGGCGGATGGCGTCGACGATGGCGGCCAGCTGGGGTGAGAACTCGCCCCCCTGCTCCCCCACTACCGCTGCCACCTCGCTGGCCAGGCCGCCGGCCACGGTCAGGGGGTTCTTCAAGTCGTGCGCCAGGGTGCGGGCCGTCTCCAGCATCGCTGCCGCATGCTCGGCGCTGATCCGCCGCCGCTCCTCCTCGCTCAACCGCTGCAGGAGTTCGATGCGTTCCACCGCGGTTCGCAGCGCCTGGACGAGGGTGGAGGCGGCCTCGAGGACAGCCGGGAGGATCGGTCGGTGGGTGATGAAGTTGTCGGCCAGCACCACGCCCCACAGCTCGCCAGCGCCGATCACGGGAATGACGGCCAGACTGTGGGAGCCCAACTGGGCCAGCCAGCGCCGCACCGCGGCCAGGGGGTGCCCGCGCCGCGCCACCAGGGGCCGGTGCCAGCGGCTGGAGGTCTCGTCCAGAGGGCAGGAGAGGGCCCGGAGGAGGGGAGCGAGGCGCCGCTGCTCCGCCGCCACCACGGCGGGATCGGGACGCTCCAGGGTGGAGATGGGGTTGACGCCGTTTTCCCGCAGCTCGTGCCAGAGGGCGGCTCCTTCTTCGCGGGTGCGCGGCCCGACCCCCAGCCACCCTTCCAGCCGTTCCCCCTGGACGCGGAGGATGAAGGCACGGTTGAAGCCGAGGCCCTGGCCCGCGGTGAGCCCCACCAGGGTTGCCCAGCCCGCCGTCTCGGGGTCGAGCACCCGTTCCAGCACCTGTGTGATACGGCGAACCGCCGCCACGAGCTGGGCGGAGGCCACCGACCGGACCGCGCCACCGCTGCGCCGTCCTCCACGGCGTGGGCAGCGTCCCGGGTAGCGCACCCGACGCTCCTCCCCTGCGCTCACCGACGAGCCCCCCACCTCATCCGTGTGAGTTTACCTTCGCGTGGCGGGAAAGTGGCGGCACTTCCACCCATCCCCACGGGTCGAAAAACCCCCAGCGTCGCTCCAGCTTCACAAAGCACCGCTCCTGCGCGGGTACGAGCACGGGGGAAACCGCCACAACGCGCTCGCCGCGGTTCGAGTAGGGGTGGTGCTGGGCCGCCACGGCGTCCCCTTCGCCGCGGCGGTGGGCGTGGGCGAGGGGGAGGGAGAAGGACCAGAGCCCTCCCTTCCCCTCCACGACGCCGACCAGGGTTCGGGGCCCCCAGGACCACAGGCGGAGGGCCGGGCGGATGGCCACGTAGAGCCCTCCAGTGGCCGGGCGAACGGCACGCAGCGGGGAGCCGGGGAGGTTTTGCTCCGGCGTGGTGAAGCGCTCGGGGTGGGCCAGGAAGGCGAACATGAACCGCCGTCGCCACACCATCTGGCTGCGGTGCGCCGCCACCGCCTGCCGCTGGGCTGCCGTTTCCGCTGGGGTGCGCGCCAGCGCCACGACGGGGAGCAGGTGGGCGCGTCGCATGGGTCTGTGGACGAAGAACTGGAGCTCTCGGGGGGGCACCGGACAGGTGGCGCGGCCCAGGCTCACGCGGGCAAAGACGCCCAGGGCGCTGTGGTCGGGGTGCAGGTCCGCCAGGGCGGGGTAGGCGAGGAGCGTGGGCCGAAACGTCTCCAGAAGCCCCACCAGCGGCGCGAGGACCGCCTCGGGGTTGGTGCGGAGGAGGGGGGTGAGCCCCTGATCGGGGAAGTGGAGGAAGGTGGCGGTAGTGTTCGGCAAGCCCAGGGCGGCCAGGGCCTGGAGGGCCTCGCCTTCGCGGCGCTGCCCGAAGCGGCGCTGGTCACAGGCGGCAAGGCGCAGCCGGAGTTCGGTGACGCGCTGGGCCCACGGGTTGTTCTCACCAGAGGTGACGAACGCCACCAGCACCGCGGCGCCGGCGGCTCGGGCGCGCAGGAGCAGCGTCCCGGTGGCCAGCGATTCGTCGTCGGGGTGCGGTGCCAGCACCAGCACCCGATCGGCGGCCGAGAGGAACGGCTCGGGCATGGCGAGGTGTGGACGTTGCGACTGGATGCTCTCTTCCCCCAGATGGCCCCCCTGCACCATCCGGCTGGCGCAGGGTGACGAGTATACGCTGCTGCTCCTCCCAGCGCCGGCCGCGCCGTACAATGCCGCGATGCCGAACGACCCCCAAACTCCCCGAACCCGGCTGACACGCCGCTCGCTGGTGCGGCTGGCGCTGCTCCTCTTGGTGCTCCTCGCTGTGGCCGTGCTGGTTGGCTGGCGGCTGGCGGCCCGTTCGCTGCGGCCCGACCGCGACGAGGTGTTCGAAACGAGCGGTCTTGCCGCGGAGGTGACCATCGCCTACGACCGGTGGGGAGTGCCCCACGTGCGGGCCGCCTCCCTGGCCGATGCCTGCTTCGCCCAGGGGTGGGTGCACGCCCGCGACCGCTTCTTTCAGCTGGAACTGGCCCGTCGCGCCGCCGCCGGGCGGCTGGCGGAGCTCCTGGGGGAGGCGGCGTTGCCCAGCGATGTGCGGTGTCGGCGCTGGGGGTTGCCAGCCACAGCGGCGGCCCAGGCCGCCCAGCTCGACGGCGACACGGCGCTAGCTGTCAACGCCTACGCTGCCGGGGTGAACGCTGCCGTGGCCCGCTTTGGGGCGGCTGGGCTGGCGCCGGAGCTGGCCCTCTTGGGTGGCTCGGTGGCAGCGTGGACGGTGCAGGACACGGTGGGCATTGGCCTGCTCCTGGAGCGGTCCCTCACCTGGGCGGCGGAGGACGAGCTGCGACGGGCAGCGGAGCTGCGGGCTTTGGGGACGGAGCGGGCAGTGGCGCTGTGGGGGTGGAGCGAGGAGCAACGGGCCGCTTGGTTTAAGGCGGCGGGGGTGGCGTCGGGCCAGCCCGGGGCGGCACCTTCGGTCCCAGCTGGCGGCTCCAACAACTGGGCGGTGAGCGGGCAGCGTTCGGCCAGTGGGTATCCCCTCCTGGCCAACGATCCCCACGTGGGGATCGCCAACCCGGCCACCTGGTACGAGGTACACCTCCAGGCGCCGGGCCTGGCGGTGGCGGGTGCCTCGATCCCCGGTGCTCCGGGGGTGGTCATCGGTCACAACGAAGCGCTTGCGTGGGGTTTCACCATGAGCATGCTGGACGACCAGGACCTGTTCCGCCTCACCCTCTCGCCCGACGGCAGGAGCGAACTGGTGGACGGAACGTGGCGCGCGCTCCAGCTCCACGAGGAGACGATCCCGGTGCGCGGGCGGGCCGTGCCAGAAAAACTGCAGGTGGCCTCCTCGCTGTTCGGACCGGTGGTGCGGCAGGAGGGGGAGGAGGTGCTGGCATTGGCGTGGACCGCCCTGCGCGGCCGCTCCCCGCTCCCCTGCTTCCTGCGACTGGATCGGGCCGGCTCGGTGGAGGAAGGGGCTCGGGCCTTTGCTGACTGCGAAGCTCCCGGCATGAACCTGGTCATGGCGGACCGACAGGGGAGGATCCGCTGGCAAGTGGTGGGCCTCGTTCCCCTCCGGGGACGGAGTGCCGGCCGGCTGCCGTCGCCCGGCACCGACTCCTTGGCCGCTTGGCAGGGGTGGGAGCCGTTCCAGAGAAACCCCTACCTCCAGGATCCCCAAGCGGGGTTCGTGGCCAGCGCCAACCACGACCCGTTTGCCGAGGGGGATTTCGAGGGACCGCCCTTCTCCGGGGGGTTTGCTCCCCCCTGGCGCATCCGTACCATCAAGGGCGCCCTTGCGGCGCGGGAAGGCTGGGACGTGGACGCCTGCCTCGCCCTGCAGAACGACGTGGGCAACCCCGAGGCCCGGGCCCTGCTCCAACTCCTCGCCCCGCTGCTGGACGCCATCGGCACGGCCCCGGCCCGCCAGCTGCACGGGTGGGACGGCCGGATGGACGCCCAGTCTCGGGAAGCCCTGCTCTGGGCGGAGTTCCTGCGCGAGCTGCAGCGCCGGGTGGGGGGCGACGAGGCGGCCGCCGCTGGACTCGCGGCCTCGCCCATTGGCGGCCAGGAGTTGCTCCGACTCCTCTCCGGGAGTCTCGACGCGCGCTGGTGGGACGACGTGAGCACGCCAGCGGTGGAGAGCGCTCGCCAGGTGGTGGCGGCAGCCCTGGCTGCTGCGGCTGCACGCGCCGGTCACCACCGCTGGGGGGAACGACACCGGCTCCTCTTCGCCCACCCCCTGGGCCAGCTGCCGCTCCTGGGCGGCTTGCTGAACTGGGGACCGTACCCGGCCAGTGGGGCGGCACCGTGCTGCAACGCCACGGCGTACCGGGCAGCAAGCGCTACCTTCGATGTGGTGTGGTTGCCCTCGCTGCGCTTCGTGGCGGACCTTGCCGACTGGGATCGTGCCGTCTTCACCCTGCCCCTCGGCCAGTCCGGCCACTTCCTCTCCCGCCACGCCGCCGACCAGGTGGGCGACTGGCTGGCGGGGCGCGCCCACCCCATGGCCTGGTCCCCAGCAGCAGTGGCCGCCGCCACCGTGGCGCGCTCCCAGTTGCGCCCAGCGACGGCTTCCCCCGGCGAGTAGCTGGGCTGCGGCCGCGGTATCCTTGGCTTTCGGAGGGGTGCCATGGACCCGATGGCCATCGTGGAGCGACAGGCGCAGCGCACCGACAGCCGCATTCTCTACTTGATCCTGGACGGCCTGGGGGACTTGCCGCGCCCGGGGGACGGGGCCACGCCCCTCTCTGCTGCCCGGCGACCCAACCTGAACCGCCTGGCCGCCGAGGGGTGCTGCGGCCGCTTCGATCCGGTGGGGCCGGGCATCACACCGGGCTCGGGGCCGGGCCACCTGGGCCTGTTCGGCTACGACCCCACCGAGATCGAGATCGGTCGCGGGGTCCTGTCGGCGGTGGGGATCGATTTCCCGCTGCAGCGGGGCGATGTGGCTGCCCGCTTCAACTTCTGCACCCTGGACGCTGCCGGCCGCGTGGTGGACCGGCGGGCGGGGCGTCCCAGCACCGAGGAGAACCGGCGGCTGGTGGCGCTCCTGCGGCGCATTGCGCCACCGCCGGGGGTGGAGATCTTCGTGGAGACCGAATCGGAACACCGGGGTGTGCTGATCCTGCGCGGGCCGGGGCTCTCCCCGCAGGTGGCGGACACCGATCCCCAGGCGGTGGGCGTGCCGCCACTCCCCGTCACCGCCACCCACCCCCAGGGGGAGGGCACGGCCCGCCTCGTGGCTGCCTTTGTGGCACAGGCGTTGGCGGCCCTAGGCGGCGAGCCCCAAGCCAACGGCCTCCTGCTCCGCGGCTTCGACTCGCTCCCCACCATCCCGGCCATGTCCGAGCGCTTCGCGCTGCGACCGGTGTGCATTGCCACCTACCCCATGTACCGTGGCCTGGCCCGCCTGGTAGGCATGGACATGGCACCCCCGCCGGCCTCGCTGGCCGACTATCCGGCAGCGGTGGCAGCCTCGGCCAGCGGCCACGACTTCGTCTTCGCCCACGTCAAGTACACCGACAAGGCCGGGGAGGACGGCGACTTCGAGAAGAAACGCGCGGTCATCGAGGAGGTGGACCGCCTCCTGCCGGATCTCCTGGCGGTAGGGTTCGACGTGGTGGTGGTGGCGGCCGACCACTCCACCCCGGTGGCCCTGGCGGCGCACTCGTGGCACCCGGTGCCGGCGCTGGTGTGGGCGCCGGGGCGGGTGTTCCGCGACAGTGTGAGCGAGTTTTCCGAACAGGCCTGCGTGGCGGGGGCCCTGGGTCGGCTGCCGCTGCGCTACCTGATCTCGGAGGCCCTGGCGGCCGCGGGGAAGATCGCCAAGTTTGGCGCCTGAAAGCGCAGCTCCCTATCGAGGCAGTGCGGCGGGCCTACTCGCTGGGCTCCACGTGGATCACCACCCGGCCAAGCTGGGGGAGACGGGCGCGCAGCGCCTCCTCGATCCGTTCGGTGAGGCCGTGGGCGGCGGTGATGGGCAGGTCGGGTGGCAGGGAGCAGTGGAACGACAGGTGGAGCACGTCGTGCTCCGCGTCCAGGTGCAGTTCGTGGGGTTGGCAGGCCACGTGGACCTCAGCAATGGCAGCACGGAGGAGCGCCGTGACCTCCTCCACGCTCACTGGGCGCTTGTCGCCCGCGGGCGCCGGCTCGATGTGGCTAACGATGCGTTCCAGGGCGGGGAGGGCCCGGCGGAGCGCCTCCTCGAAGGCGGAGGTCCGCGCGTGCGCGGTGGCCACGTCCAGGTGGGCCGGAACCTCCACGTGAAGCTCCAGCGACTGCTGCCCCAGCACGTCCTGGAAGTGCAGGTCGTGGGCTGCCAACTGGTGCTCAGAAGCGATGCGCCGCGCCACCGCAAGTTCCGCAGCGGCCGAGGCGGTGGCGGCGGACCCCTGCTCAGGCGAGGGCTCCACGTGCACCACCACGTCCGAACCCGGCAAGATCTGGTGCACCGCCGCTTCGGCCTCGTCGGCAATGGCGTGACCCTGGGTCAGGGAGGTGTCGCCCCCCACCCGCAGCGTGAGGTCCACGAACGACTCCGGCCCACTGCGACGCACCCGCACCCGCCCCACCTCCATCACGCCGGGCAGGTGCACGGCCGCGGCAATGTGCTCGCGCAGGCCCGGTGGGGCCTCGTCCAGGAGGTCGGCGAGGGTGCGGCGGAGCAGGTTGACGGTGATCCACACCACGATCCCCGCCACCCCCAACGCCGCCACCGCGTCGGCCTTGGCCAGCCACGGAGCGCCCAGCGGCTCGGCCAGGGCCACGCACCCCAGACCCAGGATCACCACCAGCGACGACCACACGTCCGTGGAGAAGTGCAGGGCATCCGCCTCCAACGCCTGGCTCTGGTACTTGCGAGCGGTACGCCGCAGCGCCCGGGCGCGGGTGAGGTCCACCACGATCGAGGTGCCCATCACCGCAAAGGACCACACCGTCACCTGCACGTGGATCTCGGAGCTGGCGAGGCGGGAGAGGGCTTCGGCCACGATCCACACGCAGGTGGCGACCAGGAGGAGCCCCTCGGCCAGTGCCGAGACATTTTCCACCTTGCCGTGGCCGTAACTGTGGCGCTCGTAGGCGGGGCGGGCCGCGGCACGCACCGCCCCGAGCGTGAGGAGCGCTGCGGCCAGATCCAGCAGGGAGTGGAGCGCTTCGGAGAGGATGCCCAGGGAGCCGGTGCTGATGCCCACCACCCCTTTGAGCGTGGTCAACCCCACGGCGGCTGCCACCGAAGCCCGGGCCACGGTCTGCTTCTCCCGTGCCGGCGAGGGGGCGGCAGGAGGTTGGTTCGTCTCGGGACGGCGGCGCACCGTGCGATTCTACTCGCGCCGGCGCAAGTGGGGGTGGCGGGGAGGGGCGGGAATCGGCTGCCGCGGTGCCCTGTTCGCGAGGGTGGAGGTGCTGCATGCGGTGGACCGTCATTTTCGCGACACTCTTTCCGTTCCTGGCGGGCGCGGCCCGGGCCGGGGGCTTTCTCAAACCTGGCGATGTCTTCCCAGCCTGGAGCCTCACCGACCACACCGGCCAGCAGGTGGCCTCGTCGGAGTTGGCGGGAAAGACCTACCTCCTCTGGTACTACCCCAAGGCGCTCACGCCAGGATGCACGGCGGAGGGGTGCGCCCTGCGGGACAGCTACGGCGAATTTGAGAAGCTGGGTGTGGTGGTGGTGGGCGTCTCCTTTGACGAGCCCAAGGACAACGCTGAGTTCGTCGCCAAGCACCGTTTCCCCTTCCGGTTGCTGTCGGACTCCAAGAAGGAGCTGGCCGTGGCGGTGGGGGCGGCGGACTCGCCGGGGCGGCTGTGGGCGCGCCGCATCTCCTACCTCGTGGGTCCCGACGGGAAGGTGCTAAAGGCGTACCAAAACGTCTCCCCCTCTACCCATGCGGCGGAGGTGCTGGCGGATCTCAAGGCACTAGCCAAGTAGCCCGCCCTCGGGTGCTACGAGCACCGGCCAGCGACTCCCAGGCATGAGGGACCGTTCCGGGTGGATGACGATGGCCCGGGGCCGATCGGGGCAGGCGGCAGCGCACAGGCCGCAGCCGGTGCACGCCTCGCACTCCACCACCGGGCGAGCGTTGACGAGGCGGATCGCCCGCTCCGGGAAGGGGCAGACCAGGACGCACACGCGGCACGCTTGACCGCGGAAGGTGCGGCAGAAGCGGGGATCCACGCGCGCCACGCCCAGCCGCACCGCGTCGGGAGCGGGGAGGGGGGCAAGTGCCCCCGGCTGGCAGGCAGCAATACAGGGAAAGTCGGGGCACAGCCGGCAGGGGGTGCGGGCAGGATCCAGCACCGCCACGCGCCGCCCCCCTTCGCCCACCTTGGCCAGGAAGATGGCGCCCGGCGGGCAGGCGGGCACGCAGGCCTCGCACCCGGTGCAAGCGGCCAGGTACGCCTCGTCGGGGGAGAGGGCGCCGGGGGGGCGCACGAACCGTTCCTCCCGAGCCGGCTCGCCGGTGCTGGCTTCTCCCGAAAGCTGACGGACGAACCCCAGCAGCGAGCGGAGCAGGTCCTTGCGGGACAGCTCACTCATTGGCCCGCTCCGGCCCCGCTGGGGAGGGCCATCGAACCCCAGGGGGCAGCCTCAAGGCGGATTTCCTGGGCCTGGTGCTGGAGGCGACGGGCCCACCCCTCCACGTCGATGGCCTCCTCCGCCCGCTGGCAGGTCCGCTCGGCGGTGCGCGTGACGGGGTGGCGAGGCTGCAGGAAGGAGCAGCAGTCCTGGTGGGGGAGGATGGAAACCTCGTAGGTGCCCGCCCGCTCGGCGATGGCGATGATCTCCTGCTTGTCGAGGCCGACGAGCGGCCGCAGCACCGGCAGGTGGGCAACCCGGTCGATGACCGCCATGTTTTCGAGGGTCTGCGACGCCACCTGGTTCAACGACTCGCCGGTCACCAGGGCGAGGCAACGCGTGCGGCGGGCAATGCGCGCCGCGGTGCGCAA
Organism: Thermoanaerobaculaceae bacterium; assembly: GCA_013388425.1. Lineage (GTDB taxonomy): Bacteria > Acidobacteriota > Thermoanaerobaculia > Thermoanaerobaculales > Thermoanaerobaculaceae > JACADV01. The sequence goes on from JACADV010000075.1 coordinate 18,102, forward strand.
CATCATGCGGCGATAGAGCACGACGCGCAGCGGCTCCGGGCAGGAGGTGACGATCTCGCGCTGGCACTCGGCAAAGGGCACCACCCACAGGCGCGCCGAACCCTGGTAGCGGGCCAGGAGCCGAACGATCTCCTCCACCTTGCGGATGGAGGCGTCGGAGGTGTACGGCGCCGAGTGGAAGTGCACGTAGTGCAAGGCCACGCCGCGTTTCATCGTCAGGTAGGCAGCGGCCGGCGAATCGATGCCGCCGGAGAGCAGCACCAGCGCCCGGCCCGAGGTGCCCATGGGCAGCCCACCGGGTCCAGGGAACCGCTGCCGGTACAGGTAGATGCCGTCGTTCTGCACGAGCACGAACACGGTGGTGCCGGGGTGCTCCAGGTTCACCGCCAGGCCCGTGGCCTTCTGGATGAAGGCGCCCAGGCGGCGGCACACCTCCTCCGAAGTGAGGGGGAAGCGCTTGTCCGAGCGTTTGCACCGCACCGCAAAGGAGCCCTCCCCCAGCTCGTCCAGGTGGGCTGCAACGAACCCCTCCAACTCCTCGTAGGTGGTGCCGACGCGCACCACGGGGATGAGGTTGTTGAGGCCGAACACGGTGGACAGCCGCGCGTACACCTCGAGCCACGCGACGGGCTGGGCAAACTGGATCACCACCCGCGCCGGCAACGACACCTCGCGCACCGGCAGACCGCGCAGCGCTGTACGGATGTTGCGCAGCAGCGCCCGCTCGAACCACCCGCGGTTGCCGCCCTTGAGCGCCACCTCGTGGTACGTGGCAATCACCGTCTCGACCCGCTCCACCGTCCCTCCGGCCAGGAGCCTAGCACACGGCCGCTGCCCCGCGGCTGCTCCGCTACACTCCAGCCGTGCAAGGTGTGGGGACGAGGGTAGCGCTTCTTCTGGCGGCGTGGCTCGGGGCGATGAACGTGGCCGGCGCTGAGGCCGAGTGGGTGTCGTACCTGGCGCAGCACCTGGTTTGCTACCCGGTGGCGGG
>JACADV010000064.1 GCA_013388425.1 Thermoanaerobaculaceae bacterium
CCCCACCGACATCGACGCGGCCTCCCGGCCAGCGCACGCTCGAGGTGCTGCGGATCTGATCGAGCCCGCGGGTTGATAGCGCGTCTCCTCCTCGCCAGGGTCCTTGAGCGTCAGCATTCGCCTCAAGGCCGCACCGATTCACCCTGATCACGCCTCAACTCTGGGTATACTCACCCTAGAGTGGGAAAAGGAATTGTCATCTTTCTGTGAACACAAGGTCTTGACAAGATTACGACAAGACGCCATTTTTGGTTGTGGCCTTGGTGACACCAAGACCACGGGGGGAGGGCACCGATGCTGCGAAAGGTTGGCCGATCCTTGGTGCTCTTGCTGGCGGTCCCTGTTGGCGCGGAGGAGCACCGTCTCGGTTTGGGGGCTGCCTGGCTCGCCTACTCCGGAAGCGAAAGGAGCTTTGCCTCGCAGTACAACCTCCACGGTGGCCTGTTTCTCGAGGAGCTGCACCTCGACCTCAACCGCTTCACCGCGGGCTTCCAACGCTTCACCTTGGATCTGGCGGGTTTCGGAAGCGAACCTTACACCCAGGCGCGGTTGCTAGCCGACTGGGACCAGGAGTGGCAGTTCTCGGCCACCTTCGACCGGCAGCGGCTCTTGTCCGCGCTGGCACCCGGGGAGCAGAGCTGGGGGCGCGAGCATCTTCGGCTGCAGCGCCTCACCGGGACCCTGACCTACAGCGGCTTTCCCTGGGCCAAGCTTTGGGTTGCCGCGCGCCACGTACGGCGAACCGGCGTCACCACCAAGCCCTTCTACGGCCTCGGAGAACCCTACGTGGGCCAGCACAAGCTTTGGGAAGAGGAAAAAGGGGGTGCCCTGGGTTTGGAGACCCGGGGCCTGCCGATTAAGCTGCTCGTCGAGCAGGACTACGCCGTTTACACCCGTACCAACCGTGCCGCCGTGGCCAACGACGGCCACGATCTCGACAATCGAGACCCCGACGTGCTGGCCGGCCTTGCCACTCCCGGCAAGGACCGCACCTCGGTGCCTACTACGCGCCTTTTGGCCCAGTACGCGCTTGCGCGGTTCGAGGTGCAGGCGTTGGGACTTTTCCGAAAGGACGACTCGAAGGCCAGACGTGCAGATAGCACCACCTTCGCTCTCGGTGGCGACACCTCCCGCACCGTCACCTTCTTGGATGCCGTCACCGGCAACGGCGACAGACAGGTCTCCCGCGGGGAGGTGCGCCTGGGGTGGCGCCTCGCCCCGTCGCTCGTGGTGCGGCTTTTCGCGCTCCGGGACGAAACAGATGCCACTGCCGAGCTCGTGGGGCAAAGGATCCTCCGCTTGGTGGGACCCGGGGGGAGCGCGGACCTCGCGTTCGATGCAGCCGACCAGGGGCGCTTCGACGCCACCGACAAACAGGCCGGGGTCGAGGCGGAGTTCAGCCAGGGACCGTGGTTTGCCAACCTCAGGGCAAGCCGAGGGCAGCGGGAAGTGGCGTTTAGCCGACAGTGGGAAGATCCCGAAGCGCTGGGGCGCCGCGATGCCGATACGCTTACGGGGAGCGTCGGTTTTCGTACGAGCCGAGGGAACATGGCTTTTGGGGTGGAAAAAAGCGCCTTCGACCGTTACATCCTCCGCGTGGAACCCGAGACCATGACGCGTTTTTGGCTTCGCGGCAACCTCCCGCTTTCGCGGTCCCTGGCGCTGAGTCTTGCAGCGCAACGTGGGCGAGCTGACAACCCAGCCGCAGCCGCGGGTATGAAAGCCAAGGACGACCAGGTGAGCCTGCAGATGAGCTGGGCGCGCGGCGAGCAGCAGTTCCTCACCGTGGGTGCCGAGCACATGCAGCTTTCCTCGCGCGTGGACACGCTCTTCTTCGCTCCGCAATTGGCTAGTGGCCGCTCGATTTACGAGCTCAAGCTTCTGGCGAGCACCGCTTCTTTCGCCTGGCCGCTGGGCCCCAGGGCAAGGGTTGCTGGCAACGGTTGGTGGAGCAAGGACAGCGGGTCCTCGCTTCCCTTCGCCGCAAGCCAAGCCCACTTGGAGCTCGCGCTCTCGTTGGGTGCACCGGGGGAGCTGGCGCTTTTCGGCGAGCACTTCCGTTTCGATCAAGAGCGCGCCGACGCTGAGGACTTCGACGTGGCTCGTCTCGGTGTGGTGGTGCGGCGGAGGTTCTGAGATGAGAAAAGCGTTCACCGCAGCTTTCGTCCTTTGGCCGTTCGCCGTGGCCGGTGGCCTCGCCCAAAGCAACGCTCCGGCTTGCCAAGACTGCCATGACGACACCGTGCTGGCCTTTGCCGCTGGCGAGCACGGGGAAGCCATGCGAAAGGCAGGGGTTGCGCCGCAAAACGCGTGCGAAGCGTGCCATGGACCAGCAGCTGCCCATGCGGCGGACCCCTCCCAGCCGCTGCCCAAGGACCGGCAAACGGTTTCCGCCCGCTGCCAGGCCTGCCACCCGTTCCAGGAGGGCTCGTTGGCTGCCCCGTTGCGCCACCCACAAGGCGTTGCCTCGTGCCTCGACTGCCACGCCTCCGGGCACGGAGCAGCCGAGGAAGCGCTCCTCCGTAAGGCCCCCACGGAGCTTTGCGGAAGCTGCCATCCCAAGCCTCTGGCGGAGCTTCGCCTCCCGGCAGCGCACCGCCAGGGAGCTGCGCCCTTTGCTTGTACCAGCTGCCACGCGGTGCATCGGGAAAGCGTCGGCACCTTCGGATTTCGCCCGGCAGGGTCCGCGGCTTGTCTGCGTTGCCACACCGAAAAGAACGGTCCGTTCGTGTATCCGCACACGGGCAACGACGTGCTGGGCTGCCAGGCTTGCCACGCCTCCCATGGCAGTGCGAACCCGAAGATGCTGCGTCGCCCAACGCCGAGCCAGCTCTGCCTCGAATGCCACACCAACACCCCAGCGTTTCACGACTTAGCTTCCGGCAAGTACCAACGCTGCACCACCTGTCACCAGGCGGTGCACGGCTCCAACCGGAGCAAAGCGCTGTTTATGGAGTAGGGAAACAACACCATCGGGCTTAGCCCGGGAAAGGGGGGTTTATGAGACGGTACGTTTGGGTTTTCCTGTTAACCGTAGCGGTGGCTCTGCCGGCCCTGGCGGGGGAGCGGCTGGTGCGCTCGCACTTGCCCCAGGGCGGTCAGAGTGCTGTGGCCGCTTCGATCCAGAGCTTGGGGGCAACGCTCACTAAGCTCTACGGTGCTGAAGCCACCACAGGCAAGGTTTACGTGGGGAGCGAGTTCTGCATTGCCTGCCACCAGGAGTACGCGAGCTGGAGAAACACCAAGCACAACCAGGCCTTGAAAAAGCCCATGCCCGAGTTCTCCATGGTGAAGGGAAAGGGGATGGTGAACGACTGCGACGGGAACGGCAGCGATGATTTCGCGCAGGGCCTCGATTTCAATACCATCAACTCGGTGTTCGACGCTTACAAGCCAAACGCGCCCAAGCTTTCCCTGGAAAACGGCACGTACTTCATCACCATCGGCGACCTCAAGATGCCCGTGGCGTTCATCCAGGGCGGCACTGGCGATTGGAAGCAGCGTTGGGGCGTGCGCATCCCGGTCACGGATACGCCCACCGGCCTTTCCGCCGACATTTACATGTCGCCGATCCAGTACAACGAGAAAACCAAGAGCTACGTCCTCTACAACGCCAGCAACTGGTACGACAGCAACAACCAGCCCATCTGGAAGGCGGGGATGACCTCCTCGCAAATCACCCAGCACAAGGGCTCCTACAGCAAGAACTGCATCGGCTGCCACGCCACTGGCATCCGCGAGCTCAAGCAAAACGCAGCTGGCGAGTGGGTTTTCAAGGGCTACGTGGCGGTTTTGGAGCAGGAGCCTTCCACCTTCGACTACGACGGTGACGGCAACAACGATCTGGTGAACATTGGCTGCGAAGCGTGCCACGGGCCCGGCTCGGCGCACATCTTGGCCGGTGGCGATCCCAGCAAGATCGTGAACCCCGAAACGCTTACCACCCAGGAAGCCAACGAAATCTGTGGCCAGTGTCATATTCGGGTGGCTTCCGTTCCCAACGGCACCCACGAGTGGCCCTACCGGGATGACATCGGCAAGTCCTGGATCCCCGGCTCGGGCGAGCGTCTCGAGGACTATTACCACGACCACGGGGGTTACTGGCCCGACGGCACGACCTCCAAGGCGCACCACCAGCAATTCGAGGATTTCTACCGCTCTTCCAAGCCGACGTTCCAGTTCCACCCGGTGCGCTGCACCGAGTGCCACGATCCCCACGGCACCAGCAAGCACCAGATCCGTACCGAAATCCGCGATGGCAACCTGGTGATCCCCACCGCCAACGACAACAACACCCTCTGCTTGGCGTGCCATGCCACCCATGGTCCCTTTGCCAGCATCACTAAGGAAGAAGTGGCCGCCTACGGGGAGAACAAGACCAAGATCGGCGAGGTCGTCGCGGCTCACACCCATCACCCTTACGGTCCCGAACGTTCCATGGGGCTTTCCCGTTGCTCCAAGTGCCACATGGCCACGATGGCTTCCAGCGCTGTGGCGTACGACATCCATTCCCACACCTTCGAGGTCACCCCGCCGGAAAAAACCCTCAAGTACCAGGATCAGGGCGGCATGCCTAACGCGTGCGCTGTTTCGTGCCACGCCACAAAGGTCAACAGCTTTGGCTTGGGCTACGACCCGAGCATCTCCACTTGGAACGCCGATTTCGACAAGAAGCTGGCTACGGAGCTCATGAAGTACCTCGGCCCCACCGGGTTCTGGTGGCAGGTGAGCCTCACGCCGCAAAACGCTCCCGACAACCCCAACTACCAGCCGCCCGCAGAGAACGACTGACGCGGTCCGCGCGCGTGTTTTCGGGGGGCGGGCATCCGCCCCCCTTGTTTTTCAGACGCTCCTCACCATCGCTTCGCCGGGGAGAAAGTTGACGATGGCCGCCTCGGGGACCGACGCTTTGGCGGCGATGGCCAGCGCCACCCGGTCGAAGGGTAAATGGCGGCTGTGGTGCGCATCGCAAGCCAGCATGAAGTGACAACCCCGACAGGGCCAAGCGAGCCCAGGTGGGGTCCAGGTCCTGGCGGCGCGGCAAGCCGTTGATCTCCACCAAGACCCCCCGGGCGGCGGCTTCCCAGAAAACCCGCTCCCTTTTGGCACGGATCCCCGTGCGGCGGGGAAAAAGCTGCCCCTTGGGGTGCACCAACGCCCACACCCGCGAAGTCGCCCATCTCAAGGACGACCTGATGCCGCGCTATGCAAGCCTGATCTACAACGGCTATTGGTGGAGTCCGGAGCGTCAGGCCTTGCAGGCGCTGATCGACCATACCCAGCAGCATGTCAATGGTTGGGTGCGCGTCAAACTTTACAAGGGAGCGGTTTCCGTCGTGGCGCGCGATTCGCAGACCGATTCGCTGTTCGATCCAACCATCGCCACGTTCGAAGACGACGCCGGCGCTTATGACCAGAAGGATGCGGCCGGCTTCATCAAGCTCAATGCATTGCGCATGCGCATTGCCGCGCAGGCGCGGCGCAAGCGCGGCGCCGGACGGCGCAAAGCCGGTTGAGGCGCCGACATGACGCGCTGACAGGGGGGCGAGTCATGGAAAATACGATCTTCGGTTTCACCGAGTCGCAGATCGCCGAGTTCGGCGTGACCTTCGGCCTCCGCGCCTTCATGCTCTACATGCTGTTCATCATCGGCGAACTCGCCTGGCGCTCGAAAGCAGGCAAGCTCGGCACCTTCGTGCTGTTCTTCGTACTTGCTTTCGGCATGGTGGGTTTCGTCGCCAAAAACATCATCGAAAAACTCTGGGGCATCTGAAATGAGCCAGTTCGACCATGTCTCGGTGGTCAAGGAAGCCAACGTCTATTTCGCCGGAAAATGCGTCAGCCATACCGTGATTTTTCCTGATGGCACAAGGAAAAGCGTCGGCGTGATTCTGCCTACCGCGCCCGGCACACTCACCTTCACCACTGGTGCGCCGGAAATCATGGAAACCATCGCCGGCCGGTGTCGTTACCGCCTGCCGGGCGAAGATTGGAAAACTTGCACCGTCGGCGAATCATTCCGGGCGCCGGCGAATACCTCCTTCGATATCGAAGTGGACGGCGAGCCCTACCACTACGTCTGCCATTTTGGCTAAGTCTCATGCCCTCGTTCGACATCACCTCGGAAGCGAACATGGTGGCGTTGAAGAACGCCGTCGACGTCGCCGGGCGCCAAATCGGCAATCGCTACGACTTCAAGGGCAGCGCGGCGCGCGCCGAGCTCGACGAAAAGGACAAGACCATCACGCTCTGGGGCGATTCCGAATTCCAGCTCGGCCAGATCAAGGACATTCTGTTTCCAGAAATGGAGAAGAAGGAGCGTGAGAGTACCAAGCGGCTCGAGGCCGGTCCTGTGCAAAGCGTCTCCGGCAACAAGGCGAAGCAGGCGCTGAAAATCAAGAGCGGCATCGACCAGGATCTCGCGAAAAAGATCGTCAAGCTCGTCAAGGAGAGCAAGCTGAAAGTGCAAGCGACGATCCAGGGCGATGCCGTGCGCGTCAGCGGCGCCAAACGCGACGATTTGCAGACCGTCATCGCGCTCGTGAAGAAAGCGGTCACCGATTATCCCCTGACCTTCGGAAACTTCCGCGACTGAGCGCTCGATCTCGATCCAGCGTTGGCCCCGCGTGCCGCCACAGTGAAAAGTCGGCGCTGGCGCAGCGGCAGGTTTAGGGCATCACGCCGCCGAGCCAATGGCCATAAAGGCGGTCAGCGGCGGCGCGCATCGCTTTGATGTGTGCGTCGAGATTGCTCAGCATTTCTTCCGGCGTCTGCACAGACGGGCCGGGCAGCGCCTGTTCCTCGGCCCAGGCGCGGCACCAGAGCCGGATCATCGCCTCCGTCATTTCGACATGGCATTGCATGGCCAAATGCGGGCCGAGCACGAAAGCCTGATTTTCGCACCAGGCGCTTTTCAAAATGCGCGTCGCGCCGGGCGGAATAGAGAAGGTCTCGCCATGCCAGTGGAAGGCTTCGAAGCGGCCAAGATCGCCGAGCCAGGCCGTCGCGGCAGGATCGGTGGTTTCGACCATTCCCCAGCCGATTTCCTTGACCGGGTTTTTCGTCACCTTGCCGCCGAGCGCTTTGCTGATAAGCTGCCCGCCAAGACAGTGGCCGATGACCGGCAGATGCGCGGCGATTGCTGCACGAATCAGGTCGAGCACTTTGGGGATCCAAGGCAGATCGTCATTGACGCTCATCGGGCCGCCCATCAGGCAGAGGCCGGCGAAATCGTCGATGCGCTCCGGCACGGGCTCGCCGGCATCGATGCAGATCATCCGCCAGGGTATCGCGTGTGCATCGAGGAAGGTGGCAAAATAGCCGGGACCTTCCCCGGCACTGAAGCGAAAGATGGCAATGGGTTTCATGCGTTCCTCCAGAATATGCACGTGGGCTGCGCATTATAGCACCGTGCTGACAGCTGTCTTGCCAGCCGGCGCAGCGGCCGCCGATGTCGCGCTGGTCGGCTTGATGAGCGATAAGGCCATTGTCGTGATCGATGGCGGCCAGCGGCAATGGCTCGCGGTCGGCGGCCCCGCCGTCGCCGGCGTGAAGCTCGTCGCCATCGAGCCCGGCGCGGCCATCTTCGAGATCGACGGCAAACGGCGGCGCATGCAGATCGGCCAAAGCGTGGTGTCAGCGCCGCAGGCTGGGAAACCGACGCTGGTGCTGAATGCGGACGCTCCCGGCTGCTCCAGAGCCCGAAGCAGCCGGCCGGTCTGGTCCCGGGTGCTGCCCAGCCGGGTGTGCAACGCGCCAGCACCAGCACCTGCCGGCGCACCGGCCGGCGGAGGTCCAGGGACCCGTCCTCGAGAACTCCGCCTCCACGCCAGCGAAAAGCCGCAGCTCCTCCCCATGCCGCTGGTCCACCGCCCGATGCGCTGCGGATCTGATCGAGCCCGCGGGTTGATAGCGCGTCTCCTCCTCGCCAGGGTCCTTAAGCGTCAGCATTCGCCTCACGTCCGCCCCGATTCGCCCTGATCACGCCTCAATTTTGGTTATAATGAATGGAGAGTGAGAAAGGAAGTTCCTATCCATTCCTTGCTGAAACGCCTCAACACGGTTGTTGTGGAGTGCAGGGAGGTCGCGGGCTATGCCACGGCCTGCCGTGTGGTTCTCACCAGTTGCCCGCCTTTCGCCCCGCTGCACACCGACCTTCGCCAGTTGACAAACCTCGACCTGGCGTTGCAGGCTGGGCTCCCGGGCGCAAAGGAGTGGTGAGATGGAAGAACCAGTTCCCTATGGGCGTACCGAGCGATTGCTCTTCGTCGGCGACATTCACGCCACCGAGGCGGCGGCCGAGGAGCTGCGCCAGACCCTGAACTTCATCTCCACCTTGGCGTGGGAGCGGAAACCTAGTGGCGTCATCCTGCTCGGTGACGTATTCGACGGTCCCTCAACGCCGGCTGAGCGGCTGCTTATCAGCGAGTTCTTGCGTACCATTTCCGGGCTGATCATCATCATCAAGGGGGACCACGACGTGGAAGCGGACCTGGACGCATTGTCCTGCTATCCGAGAATCCGCGTGTTCTCTGTGCCAAGAGTGATCGGTTTTGGGCCGGTCGATCTCCTGCTGGTACCGTGGCCAACGAAGGAGCACTTGATCGCCCAATCCGGCGCGCTGGAATCCGGAGACATCGAGCTTGGCAAGGGGCTTGGGACCATCCTCTACGGCATGGCAACAACGAGAGAGCGCCCAGAGCGTCCGCTTGTGGTGGCTGGACACCTTGAGCTTGACGTGATGCAGTCCGGAGACAGACTCCTCACTTCAGGTGGAGTCAAGGTTACCGAGTGGGATCTTGACCAGCTGGGTGCAACGGCTGTGTTCCTCGGTCATATTCACACCGCCGGGACTTTCGGCAAGTCAGGACACATCGTCGGCTCTGCCCGCATGACAGATCATGGCAACGAAACACACCAGCCCAGAGTGCTTGTGCTCACAGTTTCTGCCGATGGTGAATCAACCGTCGAATCGATCTACCCGTACCTAGCGCTTGGAAACTGACCCATCCACCGTTTGAGAACTGACCCACTGCACAGGGCACGAACGCAACAACGCACGCCCCAACTTCGGTCTGCTGCCAGCGCTCCTCTAGAACGAGGCCGGTTGCACGCAGATTGGATCGCCGGTCGCGTTGTCGATCACCGACGCGTAGGCAAAGAAACGACCGCCGACGGTGGTCGTGCGAATGATCGCGAGGCCGTCAGCCACCGCGTTGCCGGTGACCTTCTGAAAGATCTTGTCGATCTGTTTGAACTCGTACGGTTGCATGGCGTAGGTCAGCGTTCCGAGTACATCCCCTCTGGCGGTGAGGAGCTCGATTTCGATCGTGATCGGCATGTCGACCGCATTCACGAAACCGATGTTCGTCCGGTAGCCACTCGTCGTCGCGACGTCATGGGTAAGCTGGGTAAGGCGCGCTTCCTCACCAAAGAGGACCGCATCATAGTCGGGAATTCCTGGCACGTACTGGCCGTAGGTGCCATTTGTGGTTTGGTTGTAGGTGCGGCTCGTGACCGCCAGCGCCCCACTTGACGGCGTCACGCGCAACGCCGCCGCCCCCGAGAAACCGAAGTTGGAAAAAACGACGTCCGAGAACCGCTTGCTTGTGCCTGCGGGCACCGCATCAACCATACGCAGCGGGGTTACGTTGGCTTGATCTCGTTTGAGGAGGTCCATGCGGAAGCTCACCGACCCCTGCGTGGGGTTGTACAACTCTGCATCGGTGCGCCAGTTCGTACCCCCGTATCCGATGAGGTGCGCCCCGGTGGGGACGAAGATCTCAGGCGGGGTCGCTGCTGTGGTGTCAGCCGGCCCGAAGTACAGATCATCGAGGTAGGCAAGGAAGACGCCTCCGGCCTCCACCTTGGTGGCGTAAGCAACGAATTCCGCGCTTGCCGCGCCTGCTGGCGCAACGACGCTCGCCTGTCCAACGGTGTGAAAGGTGCCGTCGGCCACGGAAACGCTCGCACGGGGCTGTTCGGAAAGCGGGTCGCCACCGCACGCCGGCTGAGCGTACCAACGGAGTCCGACCGCTGCCCAACCCGTGGTCGCCTGCCCGCTGGGGATCCGCATCGTGCCGCCAAACGTGTAGCGATTGCCGGGAATAATGGTCGGACCGGCGATGCACTGTTCAACCCCCTGGGCGATCATCTGAAACGTGTTGACCACGAGGACCGAGCCCGACGACGTGAGGCCGTGGGCGTCGACGGGGCTCCAGAGTACATATGGCTCCTGAACCCAGCCGCGCAAGTTCTTCGCAAAGCTTCCGTTGAACACCTGGTTCTGGGCGGTAGCGGATGCCGCGATGCACACAACAACACCGGCAACAACGCCCATCGCGCCAATGCTCCTGCCCATGGCAGCCTCCTCCGGGGATTCCCCGAACTCGATTTCCTACAGTATCTGGGGTGTACCCGGTTGTCAACATAGCCGGAGGGGTTAGTAGGTGCCAGGTCCGCCTTAGTTGACAAGTTAGGATAGTAGGTGCCAGGTCCGCCTTAGTTGACAAGTTAGGAAGTACTGACCTGTCCACTGCTTGCGCCGCAGTTCTGCTTCGAGTGCCTCCGGCTGATGGTCGGATCCCGCCCCCACCCCGTATCGCCTGGCGCCTCGGCCGAGCTCCCCACTGACCGGATCCGCCGGCCACCCCACGCTCGGCCCACGCTGGCCACCCGCGCCCTCGCCTGCGGCGGCGTCGCCCTGAGCGCCGAGCAAGTGCACGCCGCTGCCCTCGCCTCCCTCCAGAGCGCGTACGCCACCGTTCTCCCCGCCGCCACATTTCTGGCCACCCTGCCGCTTCCCTCCACCCCTGGGGCAACCCCTGCAGCCTCGCCACCCCTCCAGCTTTGCTGACGAGTTCTTGGGGTGATTCGTCAACAGTTACCAGGGGGGCGGAAGCGTGTTGGAAGGCCACGTCCATTGCTTGACACGAGGTGGAAGGCCCCCTAGACTGCCAACTCAAGGACGGAGCGAGTGCCTTTGCACACCTTCACCGACGCCACCAAGCCGTTCCTGCGCGCCGCTACGGGCCAAGGGGCGGCCATCTCCTGTCTTGTCGACGACATTGGTCTTTCCCCACCGCGGCCACGAGAACCTCGGCGCAAGCACGAACGGGGGTGTTGCGGTGGCGCGAGTGCCGCAGCATGGGCAACGGGAGGGCACTCCCAAGCGTTTCTTGTGCCGCGGACCCGGTGATTTCGCCACTCCCACGACCTCCGGTTGTGTACAAGCCTGAAAGGAGGCAGAACCATGAAAGCTGTTATCCTCGCGGTCATCTCGGCGCTGGCCATCGCAAGCGCAGCGCCAGCCCAAGAAGATGCCGAAGGCTGTAAAGACCACCCACTGTTCAACAGGCTGAGCAATTTTTACATCGAAGATTGCATGGAAAACTACAACGCGGTGGATGTCCACACCGCCGCCGAGACCACGGTTACTAAAGAAGGCAACGTCGTACACATCAGGTATGCCTTCAACTACGACGCCGGCGCCAAACCACCAAGCCCGTTTCAAGTGATCAAGAACTACGAACGTGCCGTTGTGCAAAACGGCGGGAAGAAGATCTATAGCAGCACAGGAAGTGACGGCTATCAAGGGGCAACTTTCACCATGAGTGTCAAGGGCGTGGAGTACTGGGTCATGATCGATGGCATGCACCCTGGCCACCCTGAGGTGTGCGACGGATTCTCTCTGTACGTGATCGAAATGAAGGCCATGAACCAGGAGATCCAGGCCAGCGAGATGTTCGATGCCTTGAACAAGCAGGGGTCGGTTGCCCTGTACATTACATTCGAGACCGGAAAGGCGAACATCAAGCCAGAGTCTCAAGGTATTGTTGATCAGATTGCGCAGATGCTGAGGGACAACCCCACCTTGAAAGTCAGCGTTGAAGGTCACACTGACAATGTGGGAACTGCTCAGTTCAACCAGGCCCTCTCGGAGAATCGGGCCAAGGCGGTGGTGGATGCCATCGTCGCCAAGGGCATCGAGAGAGAGCGACTGTCATGGCGGGGCTGGGGGCAGACCAAGCCCATTGCTGACAACGCAACCGAGGAGGGGCGAGCGAAGAACAGGAGAGTAGAAATTGTAAAGATCTAGTTGTCCACGAGGGTTGCGCCAGCTCGATCGTGCCGGCGCTTGTGGCGGGCGGGCACGTGGCGTGGGTCGTTGGCACGGGGAGATGGGAATGGCTGCCCGCGCAGCGCTAAGAAAATCGCCGTGGAGGTCGTTTCGCCAAGCAACGATCCCCTGGTGCTGAGCTTCCTCGCGAGGTCCGCACCCCCTTGCATCGGGGTGGTTTTGCTGTAACATGCGCCCTCAGTCGGCCGCGACATGGGGACGCCCTTGGTTGCGGCGGCCTTGGCGTTGAGGAGCACGCAGCGGAGGAGGGCAGAAGAGGATGCGCTTTTTGCGGGCATGCCTGGTGTTCGCCTTGCTCTACACCCTGAAGGTGGTGAGCAAGCTCTTCTACCGTCACGAGGTGATCTGGATCGGGGAGGCCCGGCCCGACTGGGGGAAGGTGCACCTCCTGGCCGGCCTCAACCACACCAGTCTCTACGAACCCCTCTTTGCCGGCGCCCTCCCCAACCGGCTGCTGTGGCGCTTGGCCCGCCACGGCGTGCTCCCCGTGGCCGACAAGACGGCCAACCGGGCGTTCGTGGGCCGCTTCTTCAAGACCCTCGCCCAGGACGTCATCGACATCACCCGCCGCCAGGACGACACCTGGCAGAAGGTCCTGGATCTGGTGCGACGCGACTCGCTCATCGTCATCTTCCCCGAGGGTCGCATGAAGCGCGAGACCGGCTTGGACGCCGAGGGCAAGCCCATGACCGTGCGCGGGGGAATCGCCGATCTTATCCGCCTCATCCCCTCGGGACAGTTCCTCATCGGCTACTCGGGCGGCCTCCACCACGTGCAGGTACCGGGCCAGCTCCTCCCCAAGCCGTTCCGCACCCTCCGCGTTGCCTTCGAAGTGCTCGATCTGGAAGCCTACCGCAACGAGATGCTCGCCCGCGGCGGCAGGGAAGGGTTCAAGCTGGCCGTGGTCGAGGACCTCCAGGCGCGCCGGGACCGCAACTGCCCGCGCTCCCCCGAGCGCGACGAGGTGCCCGAGGACGCGGCCACCGATCCAGCTTCCCCCTCGTAGACGCCCGCAAGCCCCTGGCGTTCTCAGCGGCCGGTGCGGGGTACGAGAGCGAAAGGACTGTCCGGCCGCCAGCGCACCGTGCCGCGGCGGGCAATTTCGTCCACCACCGCCTGGGCCACCCTCGCCAGCTGCACGAGCCCCTGGAAGTCCCAGTCTGGCTTGATTTCGTCCGAGGGGCGGTGGTAGTCCCGGCGGCGGTACTCCCGGCGCCGCTCGGCACCCCAGCCAGCCGGCCGGCCGATCACGTCGGTGCCACCGTCCAACCACACCGCGGGAACGCCAGCACGGGCAAAGGCAAACTGGTCGGAGCGGAAGAAGTAGCCCTGCTCCGGGGCGTCGTCGGGCGCCACCCGCATCTCAAGCTGCTGCGCCACCGTGGCCACGATGTCGGCAAGCTCGGAGTGCTCGGCGCCGATGGCCACGAGATCGCGCGTCCGCCCCCACACGTTGGCCATCTCGAAGTTGATGTTGGCAAGGGTCGCAGCCAGTGGTACCACGGGGCGCCGGGTGTAGTGGATCGAACCCAGGAAACCTTCCTCCTCGGCGTCCACGGCAGCAAAGACCAGGGTTGGGTGTGCCTCGGGGGGTTCCTGCCCGTACGCCTGGGCCAGGGCGAGGAGCACGGCCAGCGCCGAGCCGTTGTCCACCGCCCCGTTGATGATGGTGTCGCCCTCCACCGGCTCGCCGAACCCCAGGTGGTCGTAGTGGGCGGAGAGCACCACCGCCCGCTGGTCGCGGCCTGGCAATACCCCCACCACGTTGGCCCCCTCCACCTCCTCGAAGGCCAGCCGGGCGCGGATGTGCAGACGGAGGGGCAGCACGAAGGGTCGGAAGTCCGCCCGCTCGGCGCGGTCGCGCAGCGCTGCGAGCGAGGTCCCCGCCGCTGCGGCCAGTCGCTCGCCCGTGCGTTCCGTGATCCAGCCCCGCAGCGGCAGCAGCGGCTCGCCGTCCGCGAGGGCCAGGGTTGCCGATCGCCAGCCGTTGCGCACCACGTCCCACCCGTAGCCGGCATCGGCGTCGGTGTGCACCAGGAGCATGCCGGCGGCACCGCGCCGCGCCGCCAGGGCGTACTTGGTCATCCAGCGACCGTGGACGGTGAGGGCGGGCCCGCCGAACCGGCTGGGGTCGTCCCGCCCGGGTTCGTTGGTGAACGCCACGAGCAGCTTCCCCTGGAGGTCGGTCCCCTTGAAGTCGTCCCACCGCTCCTCCGGCGCGTCGATGGCGTACCCCACGAAGAGCGGCTCCCCGGACCAGCTCCCCTGGGCCAGTCCCATGTTCCTGAGCACGAACTCCTCCTCGGCCACCAGGGGCTGGCCGCCATCGTCAATGACCAGCGACGCCTCGGGATCGGGGGCGAAGGCGCGCAGCGTGAACGGCTGCCGGAACGAACCGGCTGGCGCCTCGAGCCCTGCGGCCCGGAACACCGCCTCGATGTAGAGGGCAGCCAGGCGCCCGCCGCGGCTGCCAATGCCCCGCCCTTCCAGGAGATCGTCGGCGAGAAAGCGCACGTGCGCCTCCAGCGCCGCGGGGGAAACGGGAGCGTGGCGGGGCGGGTGCGGCGGGGCCGAACTCCCCAGCAGGAGCAGCGTGCCGACAAGCAACACCCACGCACCTCGCAAGATCCGGCCCAGCCTCCACGTCACGGTGTCTCCTCCCCCGGCAGCACCACCCGCCGCCGTTGGGGGTCAGGGTGGCGACGAAAGAAGATGGCCGTGTGGCCGATCTTCCCCACGCACACTGCCCCCGCCCCCGAAGCCATCGCGTCTGCCAGTTGCCGCTTGGTGCCGCGATCGCGCTCGGTCAAGAACTGCACCTTGACGAGCTCGTGCGCCTGGAGGGCAGCCTCGAAGGCAGCCATCACGCCCTCGGACAGCCCCTCCCGCCCCACCTGCACCACTGGCCGCAGGGCGTGGGCCAGTCCGCGCAGATAGGTGCGTTGCGATCCCGAGAGTTCCATGGGCCCTCCCTCCGAAAGCATCGCGGCCAGCCTACCACCGTTGCCGACCACCGAGACCCGCCCCGCTGCTCCCCCGGCCCAGCGGTGGCCACTGGTGCTATCTTCCCCCGGTATGCCGGAAGCCATCGTGCTCACCGTCTTCCTCCTCGTCTACGGCGGCATGGTGCTTGGCGAACTGCCAGGGCTTGCTCTCGACCGCACCGGCATCGCGCTGCTGGGTGCCCTGGCCCTCATTGCCACCGGCACCGTGACCCCTGCCGCCGCCTGGCAGGCCGTGGATGTACCCACCCTGGGTCTCCTCTTTGGACTCATGGTGGTCTCGGCGCAGCTGCGCCTGGGCGGCGCTTACGCGGCCCTCACCAGGCGGCTGGCAGCCTTCGACGCCTCACCAAGGCACCTCCTGGCGCTGCTCATTGCCGTAACCGCCGTCCTTTCCGCGTTGCTCGCCAACGACATTGTGGTCCTCGCCATGACCCCCGTGCTGGTGGAGGGGTGCGCCCGGCGCGGCCTCGACCCCGTCCCGTTCCTCCTGGGTCTCGCCTGCGCCGCCAACGTGGGCTCGGCAGCAACGCTCATCGGCAACCCGCAGAACATGCTCATCGGCCAGAAGCTGGGCATGTCTTTTGGCCGCTACCTGCTGGTGGCTGCGCCGCCGGTGGTGCTGGGGTGCCTCGCCGTGTGGCTGGTGATCTGTCGCCGCGGGGCCGGGCGCTGGCTCCGCCACACGCCCATCCCGCGCGTGGAGACCCCCCCCTTCGACCGCTGGCAGACTGTCAAGGGCGCTGCGGTGCTCCTGGCGCTGGTGGCCTTTTTCCTTGCCTCCTCGGTGCCCCGCGAGGTGGTGGCACTGACCGCCGCCGGGTTGCTCCTCACCAGCCGCCGCATGGCGTCCCGCCACATCCTGGCGATGGTGGATTGGCACCTCCTGGTGCTCTTCGTAGGGCTGTTCGTGGTCAACCACGCCTTTGCCGCCTACGGACACCTGGGACGCCTCACCGCTGGTCTCGAGGCCTTCGGGCTCCCCCTCCAGCGACCCCCGCTGCTGTTTGCCGTCACCGTGGTGCTCTCCAACCTGGTGTCCAACGTCCCAGCGGTGATGCTGCTGCTGCCCAGCGCCACCCACCCCCAGGCGGGCACGATCCTGGCCCTGGCCTCGACCCTCGCCGGCAACCTGTTCCTGGTGGGCTCCATCGCCAACCTCATCGTGGTGGATCAGGCGGCCGCCCTGGAAGTCTCCATCTCCTGGCGCGACCATGCGCGCATCGGCGTGCCGGTGACCCTGGCCACTTTGGCCATTGCCGCTGGCTGGCTTGCCCTCACCGGGTGAGGCAGCCACGCGCTGCATCGCCCCCCAGCGGCTGCTGCTGCAGCACCGCGGGCACAAACACCGGGTCGTGGGTGCGGTTGTCGATGAGGCACGCGTAGGCCAGGATAGCAGCCCCAGCCGTGGTGGTGCGCACGGTGGCCACGGCGTCCTCCACCTCCCCCACCGCCACTACCCGCAGTACCTCGGTCAGCTGCACCGACTCGAGCGGCCCGAGCTCTTGTCTCGCCACGCCCAGCAGCGTGCCGCTCGCCCGCCGCAGCTCGACCTCCACCACGGCCGACACGGCGGTCACGTTGACGAGGCCCAGGTTGGTGCGAAACCCCGCGGCCTGGGCCGCCGCCTGCCGGAGCATCACCAGTTGCCCCGGGGAGCTAGCCGTCACGGCCTCCCCCTCCCCGAGCGCCGCCACGTACTGGCCGTAGCTTCCGGCACTGCTGGCAGCGTAAGTTCGAGCACCCACCATCACCCCCCCGCCGGCGGCTCGCACGCGCAGCGTGGCGGCACCCTCCCAGCCAAAGCCATCTCCCACCACGTCGGCAAGACGCCTGCTCGCCCCCGCCGGCACGGAGACGGTGATGCTGCGCTGCGGCCCTCCCCCTACGCCGCGGGGGAACAGCTCCACGGTGCAGGAAATGGCGGTCTCGCCAGGGTTGTGCAGCTCCAAATCGGTGCGCCAGAGACTGCCGCCAATACCGGCGAGGTGACCGGCACCCGGCACCCAGGCGCGCTCGCCGGCCTCGAAGCGCCGCGCGGGGCACACGAAGATGGGGTCGCCGGAGCGGTTGTCCACCACCGAGGCGTAGGTCAGCACCGAGCCGTGCAGCGGCCTTGCCACCGCCACCGCGGTCCCTAGGTCGCCGCTGGTGAACTCGCGGAAGACATCGTTGAGCTGCACCGACACACCGGCCGGCACCTCGGCCCGGCGCAGCCCAACAAGCGCTCCCTCCCCGTCCCGCAGCTCCAAGTCCACCGTGGTCGGTTCCGTTCCCACGCTCACCAGTCCCAGATTGGTGCGGAAGCCGGTGTTCCGGTCGGCAGCGTGGGCGAGGTGGAGGAGCCGCGCTTCACCTCCCGCCCCGACACCCTCGCCGGGCAGGTACGGGGGGATGAACTGCCCGAACGTGCCAGCCGCCGTCTCGTTGTAGGTGCGCGCCGCCGCCACCACCGACCCGCCCCAGCTGGCGAGCTGCAGCGTGGCCGCCTCCTCGACGCCGAGCCAGCTCGCCAAGGCGTCGTCGAGTCGCACCGCTGTGCCTGCCGGCAGGGTGAGCGCCACCTGGCCCGCAGCCGCCCTCTCGCCGCGGGTAACCGCCGCGAGCCCCACGACGATGGCCTCAGCTCCCGGGTTGTACAGCTCCACGTCGCTGCGCCACACCGTGCCGTTGGCGCCCGGCAGGTGGGCCAGGGAGGGGAGGAGGAGGGAAGCGGCGGGAGGCCCGCAGGTGGACCGCTGCACGGCCCCCTCCGCCGTGACCCGCCACAGCACCCCGCCCTCCGAGGTGCTGGCCTCCCCCGCGGGCCCGCTCGTGGGGCGCCACTGGCTCCCGTCGGTGCTCTCGAAGAAGCTGCCGTCGCGATCCCAGGCCACGAACCGGTCGCCAGCCCACTGCAAACCTACGAGTTCCTTCTCCCGCGACACTTCCTGCCAGTGGGTGCCGTCCGGAGAAGCTAGGACCGACCCGAAATCGGTGGCCAGGAACCGTCCCCCGCCCCATACCAGCTCCGGCAGACCCGAGCGCGTGTCCGCCACCTTGGTCCAGTTGATCCCATCGGAGCTGGCGATGATGGCGCCCCCCTCGTCGCGCCGCCACAGCGAGGCGAGGAACACGCCGTTGCCCACCGCCAGGTCGGGGAAGAAGCTGATGGGGAACCCCAAGCTCTCGAGCGACACGGCGGACCAGGTGGCCCCGTCGGCACTGACGAACAGGCCACCGTCCCAGCTGGCCGCCACGAAGCGGGAGCCTTCTGCCACCACTCGGGAGAGGGCCACACCATCGGGCGTGGGGTGGGCCGACCAGGCAATCCCGTCCCGGCTCACCAGGCTCACTCCTTCCCCCACCACCACGAAACCCGCCGAACTGGAGGCCACATCGGCCAGGCGGGCCGCTCCCCCCCACAGCACCCGCCGCCACGGGCCGCCACCTTCGCTCACCAGCAGCTCCCCGCTCTGCCCCACTGCCACCACCCTGCCACCCCCGCTGGCCACCGCCGCCAGACCCGTGGCCAGGCCGGCCAAGCTCGTCTGCCAGCTTTCCCCGTCAAAGCTCACGGCTGCCCCATTGCCCACTGCCACGAAGCGCCCCGCGGTGGCCACCACATCGCGCAGCTCCAGGGGGGCGTCCAGGCGTGCGCGCCGCCAGGTGCGAGCGTCGGCACTGGACCACAGGGAAGGCTCCTGGTCGGGGCAGGCAGCGCAGGGCCCCGCCAGCCAGAAGCGCCCCCCTGCCCAGCGCACCCTCCCACGCTGCACCGGGCTCGGCACCACCTGCCAGGACGCAAAGTCCGTCGACAGGGAAAGCTCCGTCTCCCCCGCCACCACCACCACCGTGCCGTCCGACGCCAGGCTCTGCCCCTGCACCCGCTCGTCGGCGCTCCAGCTCTCGCCATCGGGGCTGGTCAAGAGGTAGCTCCCTACCGCCACGAACCGCCCCTTGGCCCAGATCACAGCGGCGAGGGTGCTGTGGGACGGGTCGGCCGCAGGCGGGATCGCCCCCCGGCTCCAGACGACGCCGTCGGAGGAGGTGAGCAGCACCGGCGACCACATCGAGAAACGTCCGCTAAAGTCCTCGCCCACTGCCACGTAGCGGCCAGCGCCCGTGGCCAGGGAGCGGAGCTGGATGGTGAAGAAGATCGGGTCCTGCCACACCTCGTGGCGCACCTGCCAGGTGATCCCGTCACGGCTCGCCACCACCGTGTTCCCTGCGGTACCCAGGAACTCCTCCCCGGTCCACAGCACCGCGCTCAGCTTCCCGCTCGCGAGGCTCTTCCGCTGCCACTGCACGCCGTCGGCACTCACGGCCACGCCGCTCTCCCCGAACCCCCACAACTCGCCGCCCCGGGCCACCACTGCCGCCAGCCGAAGGGGAAACGGCTGCGGGTGGACCCACTCCCAGGGGGAACACGACCACGCCTCGGCCCTCGCCTGCCCCACCCCAATCCAGATCACAGCGGCAGCGACCACCAACCTCTCGAGCCCTCGTCGCACGGGTGTCATCCCTCCCCTTGGCATACGCGGGAACAGCGCGCGGTGTTGAGACCACGCGCACCCCTGCGCCCCAACCCGCCTCACAGCGGTCGCAGCAGGAACAGCTCCACCACGGCACCGCGCGGGCCGGGCGTGGCCAGTGGATAGCTGGCCGAAGCCTCCAGCATGGTCCGCCACGGCCCCTTGGCCGAAAGCGCCACGCCGACCCCCGAAAGCAGCCGAGCGGAGTACCCCGAGAGCTCCTCCCAGACCCACGCCACATCGGCCCCCATGCGGGCGCGCAGGCGAGGCCCCACCGGCAGCGCCAGCGATCCTCCGGCCACCACCAGCCGTTCGGGGAGCACGCGCCCCGAGGCGATCCCCAGCACCTTCGCGCCACCGAACCGCCCCGGCGAAGGCGCCGAAAAGCGGTCCAGGTGGGAACCCGTCGCCAGTTCTGCGCGCAGGCTAAGCTTTGCCAGCGGGAAGGGCGTCGTCTCCCGGACGAGCCCCAGCTGGATCTGGCGCCAGTGGCGCTGCGGGGGGTTCTCGGCGGACATCCCCCACGCCTCCCAGCGCTGGCGCCACCCCGCTTCCCCGGCCACCGTCACGGTGGTGGCGCCTAGCACGGTCCGGGTCTCCAGGCGCACCCGCCCCTCCAAGGTGTCCTGGGGCAGGACAAAGGCGGCGGCGGTCTCCTCGGCGCGGCGGAAGTCCCAGCGATCCAGGCCCACGTCGAGAAGCCAGCGGGTGGCGCCAAGAGTCCGCGCAAACCCGGCCCCCAGACGCTGGTGGAGCACCTCCACCGTCTCCCCCTCCCGCTCCTCGCCGGCCACCCACACCGAGTTGCCAAACGGATAGAGCTGGAGGAAGGCACGGGCCGTGAGCTCGCTCCCGTCCAGCCGCTTCGTCCAGGCGGCATCGTTGATCGCCCCAGCGATCAGGGCGCGGAGCTGCTCGTTCCGCCCCCGGAAGGCATAGTCCTGGATCTGCAACCCACCGAAGGGGACGGGGAAGTCGAGCCCAGGGTCCACCACGACCCCCCCGATCAGGAAGGTGTGCGAGACGTCACGCCCGCCGCCCACGGTGCGTCCCCCCCTGCCGTCGGGGAGGAGGGGCACCACTCCCCCTGCCGTCTCGCGCAGCATCCGCAACGGGCGAGCGTACGCCGCGGAGCGATCGATCTCGAAGGAGGATGGGCGGGGAACGAGGTTGGTGAGGGTGAGCTGGCGGTGCACCGTGGCGGAGCCACCAAAGACGGAGAGTAGGTCGTCCGCCACCACCTGGCGGGGCAGCCACACCGTCTCCCCATCCACCTGGCTGGGGGCGAGGCGACTCACCGAGCGCGTGGCGCGGACGTCGCCGGGCAGCTCCAGGGCGCGTTCTTCGAGCTCCACCAGGGCAAAGCTCTCGGCGTCGATGAAGGCGGTGCCGCTGCGCTTGGCCCCGCCGGCGGAGGGCACTTGGCGGAACGCCAGGGCGTAGCAGCGTCGCCCGGCGCGCTGCGCCACTCCCTCCAGCTGGAACACCCAAGCGGGGTCCAGGCGCAACGCAAGGGGCGGCACCGGCGGCCGCTCCGGCTCCAACAGCGGCAGCTCCGGGAGGTCCGCGGGGTCCCATGCCACCCCATCCACCCAGGCACGGGCAATTTCCCAGTCGCTCCCCACCCCCTCCGCCCAGAACACCGGGCCCTCCAGTTCCACCTCGAAACTGCGCCCGAGCTCCCCCACCCACACCCGCACCAGCAACCGCTGCGTCGCTTCCCAGAACGGCACGAGCCGCCCGAGACGCGCCGCCGCCCGCTGGTGGCGGGCCAGCACCTCGGCGGCGGTGGGCAGCCGCTCCCCTTGGACCTCCACCAGCTCCACCCTCCCCTCCCCCTCGCCCGGCCGCGTCACCACCAACAAACCGCCCCCCGCCAGCGCCGGTACCCTCACCCGCACCGATTCGTGCGACACCACCGCCGGCAGTTCCTGCGCCTCCTCGCCCACGAGCCGCGCCGCTGCGTACCAGGTGCTGGGGAGCACCACCTCGCCGCCGGGGAAACCGCGTGGCAGTCCCACCACACTGGCGAGATCGGCCGTGCGCATGGCCGTGGCCAGCGGCACCCCCGCCGCGACAGCTGGGTGCGGCTCCTCCACGAGATCCACCAGTTCCGCCCGCCACAGCAGCGGCGGCTGGGGCACGAGCACCGCCGACGCCCCGGCGGCCAGCGCTGCTACGGCTTCGGCCGCATCGGCGGCGGGCACCAGCACGGGCAACCCTCCCAGCTCCCCGCGCAGCTGGGGGAGTGTCGCCAGCGGAGGCGCCGGCTCCAGCACCGCGCCGTCCAGGTAAACCCGCACGCTCTCCGGAGGGAGGCCGCCCAGCGACAGCACCGGCACGCCGCGGGCCGACCAGCCCACCACCGTTTCCAGCCACGCCTGATCCACGCTTCCGCTCTCCGCGGGGAGTGGCACCAGCACCCCGGCGGGCGAGGCTGCCTCCGCCCCGCCCACGATCCAGTCGGAGGGACCGGAGCGCGGATCCGCCACCACCGGCGGGAGGGCAGTAGCGGCAGCGAGCAGGAGAGCGAGCACAGGGACAGGGTACACACTTCTGCGCCGCTGTGCGCACGCGTCAGCACGGATCGGCGCTGGGCGTCAGTGGTGCGCTGGCATCATCTCCCCGGCGGCGATGAGGAACGGCACCGTGTTTTCCTCGGGCGTGACGGGGCAGCGGCCAGCAATGCCGTAGGCGCAGTCCGGGTTATAGGCGCGGTTGAAGTCGATCTCCAGTACCCCTCCTGCCACGCGGTTCACCTCCACGTACCGGCCGGCGCCGTAGGTTTCCTTGCCGGCGCCCCGGTCGCGGAAGGGCAGGAACAGGTAGTCGGGGTAGCGGTCCTGGATGTCGTCCAGCTGGAACACCGACAGCACCGCCTCCCCTGCCGGCAGCACCACGCGCACCCGGCCCACGCGGTGGGCGGGGCGAAGCGAACCGTCGGAGGCTGCCAGGCGCAGCGGCTCGGGGGGAGAGAGCGGTTCGAGCATCGTCTTGACCCGGTAGCGCGGGTCGAAGGGGAAGAAGCGCAGGCCCTCGAAGTGGCCCACTGCCGCCGCTGGCAGCGCGCTCCTCACCGCTGCTTCCCGCTCCCTGCGCCACTGCTGCTCAGCAGCGGTGATGGGCGGCTTGCAGCTCACCACAACGGTCCAAGCTGCACCAAGTATCGCCACGACCACGCCAACACGTATGTGGCTCACCAGGCACCTCACAGGTGGATCGTACCGCCTCCGGGGACCCCCACGCCACGGTGTTGCACGCATCCTTCCTGGCGACTCCTCCGCTGACTTCAACCCAACCGCCCCCCCCACCCGGCCGCGGCGCTCGAGGACGACTGCGCCGGCTTCCCCCGTCATCCTGAAGCGGCCGCAGGCCGCTGAAGGATCCCGACATTGTTGGCAGCCCGGCCGCACACAACCGGCGCTCCAGGGATGACGGGATCCTTCGGCCGCTGCGCGGCCTCAGGATGACTGCCATACTCTCCCCGTCACCCTGAGCCCGTGCCCTTCTCCCCGTCACCCTGAGCCAGCCGCAGGCGGGTGAAGGGTCCCGACCATGGCGGATTAGAAGATCACGTGCTTGACGAAAAACTCCTGGGCGGTGATCTTCTTCAAGGCCAGCTCGGCGGCGTCGTCAGTGGAAAGGCGGAAGAGACCGGCCTCCTTCCCCGATTCGTTGAGCATCTGGATCTCCACCCGCTCGGGCGCGCGGTCCGCCGCTGTCTGCGCCAGCAGGTGGTAAACGGTGGCAATGGCGTCGAGGGCCTTCAGTACCTCCGCTTGCCCGCCCACCTGCACCTCGATGAAGAAGTAGCGCGGGCGCGTCCCCTCGCTCATGCGGTAGAGGTAGAGGTGGCTGCGCTCGAGCCCCTCGGTGAACGCCAGCTCCACCTGCCGGTCCGGGTACGGCCGGTCGTGGAAGGTGATGCCGGGGGTGGGGGTGGGGCGAGCCGCATCCGCCTCCGGAGTGGCCAGGCCGCTGCGGATCTTGCCCAGAGTGGCCACGGACGGGGTGGGGGTGGGCACGGGTGTGGGTCGGACCTCGTCCACCCACTCGAGCGCCACCGCGTCGCCCAGCTTCATGCCGTTGATGCGCTCCGTCTTGGCCACATCGATCTGCTCCAGGGGAACGCTCATGAGCGTTCCCACCTTGTTCCGGAAGACCGCGTTTGCCCCTTTCACCTGGTACTTCTCCTGAGCGACGATGCGGTTGCCGTTGCGGAGGATGATGACGTACACGGCGCGCGCCCAGGAGGCCGAGAGGCAAAGGCACAGCACCACAAGCACAGCCTTCTTCACGTTGACAACCTCCCCGTCTCGGTTAGTATAGCCCCGACGGGGGGAGCGGACGATGCTCGTCGTCATGACTGCTGCGGCCACCAAAGAGGAAGTGGCTGCGGTTACCGAGCGGATCGAGAGCCTGGGGCTCAAGGCCCACCCCATCCCCGGGGCGCAGCGCGTCGCCATCGGCATCACCGGCAACACGGGGGCCCTCAACCCGGCGCTGTTCGAGAACCTTCCCGGGGTGCTCGAAGTCATCCCCGTCTCCCACCCTTACAAGCTGGTTAGTCGCGAAACCAAGCCGGAGGACACCCTGGTCCGGGTGGGCGGCGTTCCCATCGGGGCCGGGCATTTCGTCGTCATTGCCGGACCCTGCTCGGTGGAAACCCACGAACAGACGGCAGCCATCGCCCAGGCGGTGCGGGCAGCGGGAGCCAATGTCTTGCGCGGCGGTGCCTTCAAGCCCCGCACCTCCCCCTACGCCTTCCAGGGGCTGGGCAAGCGGGGTCTGGAAATCCTCCAGGAGGTGGGCCGGCACGTGGGGATGCCGGTGGTGTCGGAGGCGTTGGACGAGGCGTCCCTGGAACTGGTGGTCGAGCACTGCGACATGATCCAGATCGGTGCCCGCAACATGCAGAACTATTCGCTCCTCAAGTACTGCGGCCGCGCCAACAAGCCGGTGCTGCTCAAGCGCGGCATGGCCGCCACCATCGAGGAGCTGCTCATGGCTGCGGAGTACATCCTCTCCGAGGGCAACTACCAGGTAGTCCTCTGCGAGCGCGGCATCCGCACCTTCGCCGACCACACCCGCAACACCCTCGACCTGGCGGCAGTGGTGGCCGTGCAGCGCCTCTCCCACCTGCCCATCATCGTGGATCCCTCCCACGGCACCGGCAAGCGGCACAAGGTGGTGCCCATGGCGCGGGCAGCCGCAGCGGTGGGAGCCGACGGCCTCATGATCGAAGTCCACCACGAGCCCTCGCGGGCCCTCTCCGACGGGCTCCAGGCCCTGCTGCCGCAGGAGCTGGCCCAGTTGATCCAGCAGCTCCCGGCTCTCCTGCCCCTCACCGGCAGGCACCTGATCCGGGAGCTGTCGGCAACGGCGTGAGCCCGTGGTGGTGCCACTCCTCCTGGCGCTGGCGGCGCATCCGACGCTGGAGTGGCTCGATCCGGCGCTCCTGAAGCCGCAACAGCGGGGGGTGTGCATCACCGAGTGGGGGAACGGCGAGCGCATCGAGATCCCCGTGGTGGTGCTGGGCGTCCTCGATGCGGCCGCCCCGGAGCGGAGCTCGATCCTCGTGCGCCTGGCCGACGAGCGCTTCATGGGCAGTGGCGTGGTAGCGGGGATGAGCGGCTCCCCCGTGTACGTGGAGGGGAAGCTGCTGGGTGCCGTGGCCTACGGCTCTGCCTTTGCCCGCGAAGGGCTAGCTGGCATCACGCCCTTTGCGCGGATGCGCGAAATCCAGGCTGGGCCCCCACCCCCCCCTTCGGCCCCCGTGCCCCTCGCCACTTTGAGCGGCCTCGGCGCCGCTCGCCTCGCACCCTCTGAGGTGTTGGCGACGCTCACCGTGAACCGGCCCGGCGGCCCCCTCCCCGTGGCAGTGGGAGGGTTCGGCTCGAGCGCTGAGCTTGGCGAGCAGGTGCTGGCTGCCGCCGGGCTTCGCTCCTTCCCTGCCGGGGGCAACGC
>JACADV010000037.1 GCA_013388425.1 Thermoanaerobaculaceae bacterium
CAGTCATCCTGAGCCTGCCCTCTTTCTTCAGTCATCCTGAGCCTGCGCTCTTCCTGCAGTCATCCTGAGCCTGCCCTCTTTCTTCAGTCATCCTGAGCCTGCCCTCTTTCTTCAGTCATCCTGAGGCCGCGCAGCGGCCGAAGGATCCCGTCATCCTTGAAGCGCCGCCTCGTGCGGCCGGGCTGCCAGCATTGGCGAGACCCTTCGCCGCTGACGCGGCTCAGGGTGACGATGGGATAAATGGGCGGCTCAGGGTGACGGAAAAGGCAAGTGCAGTCATCCTGAGCCTGCCCTCTTTCTTCAGTCATCCTGAGCCTGCGCTCTTCCTGCAGTCATCCTGAGCCTGCCCTCTTTCTTCAGTCATCCTGAGGCCGCGCAGCGGCCGAAGGATCCCGTCATCCTTGAAGCGCCGCCTCGTGCGGCCGGCCGATCCTGTTCGTTCGCGTTTACGGGTAGAGGCGGTTCAGCATGCGCGGGTAGGGGATGGCCTCGCGCAGGTGCGAGAGGCCGCACAGCCAGGAGACCACACGCTCGATGCCCATGCCAAAACCCGAGTGCGGGAAACCCCCGTACTTGCGGATGTCCAGGTACCACTCGAAGGCCTGCCGCGGCAGGCCGTGCTCGCGGATACGCTCCTCCAGCTTCTCGTAGGAACCGATCCGCTCGCTGCCACCAATGATCTCCCCGTACCCCTCGGGAGCGATCATGTCCACGGCGAGGGCGCGGCTCGGGTCGACCGGATCGGGCTCCATGTAGAACGCCTTGATGGCAGCCGGGTAGCGCGTGATCATGACCGGTTTGCCGGACTCGTCGGCCAGCGCCGTCTCCTCGTCGCCGCCAAAGTCGTCACCGAACTGGGTGGGGAACCCTTTATGCTGCAGCCTAGCCACCGCATCGCCGTAGTCAATCCGCGGGTAGGGGCGCGAGGTGGCCGGTTCCAGCTTGGAGGTGTCCCGCTCCAGCCAGGCGAGTTCTTGCTGGCACCGGTCGAGGATGCGCGCCACCAGCTCCGAGACGAACTCCTCGGCCAGGTCCAGGAGGGCGTCGAAGCGCATCCACGCCACCTCTGGCTCCACCATCCAAAACTCCATGAGGTGCCGGCGGGTCTTGGACTTTTCCGCCCGGAAGGTGGGCCCGAAGCAGTACACCTTGCCGTGCGCCGCGGCAGCCGGCTCCAGGTAGAGCTGGCCGGACTGGGAGAGGTACGCCTTCTCGCCAAAGTAGTCGGTCTCGAACAGCGTGGAGGTCCCCTCGCAGGCAGCCGGCGTGAGGATCGGCGAGTCGATGTTCACGTAGTGGCGGGTGTAGAAGAACTCGCGAATGCCGAAGACGAGCTCGTTGCGCACGCGCATGATGGCGTGCTGGCGCTTGGAGCGCAGCCACAGGTGGCGGTTGTTGAGGAGGAAATCGACGCCGTGCTCCTTGGGGGAGATGGGATAGTCGGGGCAGAGCGCCACCGTCTCGATGTCGGCGACCTCGATCTCCACCCCGCCCGGGGACCGCCTGTCCTCCTTGACCGTGCCGGTGACCCGCAGGGAGGATTCCTGCGTCAGCGCCTCGGCTGCCGCCCACACCCGCTCCTCCACGCCGGCGCGAAATACCACCGCCTGCACGTAGCCGGAACCGTCGCGGAGCACCAGGAAGAGGAGTTTCCCCGAGGAGCGCTTGTTGTAGAGCCACCCCTGGATGCGTACCACCTCGCCAACGTGGGCTGCCAGTTCGCGGATTTCAGCGTCCACCATCGCCGCCCCCTCGAAGGGTGGGATTCTACCCCATCCCACCAAGCCTCTGGACCCGCTGCTTTGGGCTTGCCCACGCAACGAGGGGGCGGACTTTCGTCCGACGGCCCAAGCGCCGCGGCGAGCTTGCGTCGTGGGGGTATGGGGCGAGGGCGCTCATTAGGGACCTCGCTGACGATCCCCCTGCAGCAGCCAGCGCATTTGACGGCTGCGTCGCCCCTTTACAGGACGCTGCCACTCAAGATGGCAGCTGCTACCGAGAAGTAGATGATGAGCCCGGTCACATCCACGAGGGTCGCCACGAAGGGCGTCGAGGAGGTCGCAGGATCAGCACCGAGCTTGCGCATGACGAAGGGAAGCATGGATCCGGAAAGCGTCCCCCACATCACCACGCCAACCAGGGACAGGGCAACGGTTAAGCCAATGAGCAACCAGTGGGTTCCGTAGAAACCGAACATCGCATGCCAGACACTGACGCGCACGAACCCAATGGCTCCCAGAATTCCCCCCAGCAAGAGACCCGAGAAGACCTCGCGCCGCATCACGTGCCACCAGTCGCGCAACGAAATCTCGCCCACCGCCATGGCGCGGATGATGAGGGTGGCCGCCTGCGATCCGGAGTTGCCCCCCGAAGAGATGATCAGCGGGACGAAAAGGGCGAGTACGACGGCGCGTGCAATCTCGTCCTCGAAGTACCCCATGGCCGACGCCGTCAGCATTTCGCCGAGGAAAAGAGCCACGAGCCAGCGGGCCCGCTTGCTCACGAGCGAGAGGAGCGGCGTATCGAGGTAGGGAGCGTCCAGCGCTTCGGTACCGCCCAGTTTGTGGATGTCCTCGGTGGCCTCTTCCTGGGCCACATCCAGCACGTCGTCCACGGTGACGATGCCGATCAGCACGCCACGCGAGTCGGTGACGGGGAGCGCCACGCGATCGTGCTCCAGAAACTCCGCCACCGCCACCTCCTGGTCGTCGGCAGCGCGGAGGGCCACGAAGCGCTCGTCCATCAGGTCGGCAATGAGGGTGGAGGGTTCGGCCAGCAGCAGCTCGCGCACCCGCAGGTCGTCCAAGAGCCGCCAGGAACGATCCACCACGTACACCACGTCGAAGGTTTCGGAGTCCTTGCCGTGCTTGCGGATGTGCTCGATGGCCTGCTGCACTGTCCACTCGGGCCTGATCGCCACGTAGTCGGTGGTCATCAGGCGGCCGATGGAATCCTCCGGGTAGCCCAGGAGCATGACCGCCACCTGGCGCTCTTCCGGGCTCAACATGTTGAGGAGGCGTTGCGTGACGTGCCCCGGCAGCTCTTCGAAGAGCGACGTGCGGTCGTCGGGGGAGAGGTCGTTGAGGAGGTTGACCAGGCGTTCCTTCTCCTGGATGAGGGCGTTGACGAGCCGCTTTTGGGTTTCCGTGTCCAGGTACTCGAAGGTATCCGCCGCCAGATCGCGGGGCAGCAGACGGAAGACGATCACGTCTTCGGGCGGTTCCAGCGCCTCGATGAGGTCGGCCAGCTCCTGCGGGGTCCAATCGGCCAGGGCCAGGCGCAGGGAGGCGAAGTCCCGGTTCGCCACCAGTTCCTGGATATCTGGCTTGAGCACCTGTTGCAGGGTCACGGCAAGAGTCCTCCCCGCGCCACGCGGCGCAGCAGTGTAGCGGTTTGCTACCTCGCCACCAAGCGTCGGCCGCTCAGTATCTCACTCGATATTGGCGGCCTGTTCCCGCAGTCGTTCCAGAGCTGCCTTGGCGGCCACCACCTGTTCCCCCATCCCCACCTCGCGGAACTTGGAGGCAGCCGTGTTGACCTCGCGCAGGATCTCCTGCAGCAGGAATTCCAAGCGCTTGCCCACCGGCCCCTCCCCCACCAGGAGGGCGCGCAGATGGGCGAGATGGGCCTCCAGCCGCGCCAACTCCTCGGCCACGTCGGCCCGCTCGGCCAGGATGGCCGCCTCCTGCAGGAGCCGTTCTTCGCTCACCGGCGCCCCTTCCAGGAGCTCGGCCAGGCGCTGCCTGAGCCGCCCCAGGAGCAGTTCCGTGAGGCGAGGTTGCTGCTCGTGGAGCCACGCCACGAAGCGACTCAGGGTGCCGAGCTCCTCCACGAGCTGCGCCCGCAGCGCCTCCCCCTCCTCTCCCCTTGCAGCCACCAGCGAGCGGCACGCCGCCCGCACCAGCTCTACGAGCTGTTGCCGTTCGTCCGCCTCCAGCACCAGCTCCCCCACCCCCTCGAGGAAACCCGGAAGGCCCAGGAGGTCGCGCAGCGACAGGGGGGCAAGCTCGATGCGGGGGGGGCGCTGTTCGAGAGCTGCTACCAGCGCTTCCGCCACCCCCCAGTTGATGGAGACCACCCCGCAGCTCCCACTCTCGCCTTCGAGATCGATCGTCACCGCCACCCGTCCCCGCGTCACCGCCTCCGCCACCACGCCCCGCAGCAGCGGCTCCCACTCGGCACTGTCCAGGCGTGGGTGGGTGCGCACCACCACCTCCAGGAAGCGGGAGTTGACCGAGGAGATCCGCACCGTGGCCCGCAGGCGCGACGAGAGCTCGCCCTCGGCCAAGCCGAAACCTGTCATGCTCCGCAGCGCCATCCGGCCTCCACCCGTGCCGTTCTTGCCTGGCGGCAGTGGCGGCGCGGTCGGTGCATAATAGTTCGCCTGCAATGACCACGGGAAGCGAAACCGTCCACCCCACTCCACCCAGCGCCCCCCTGC
Organism: Thermoanaerobaculaceae bacterium; assembly: GCA_013388425.1. Taxonomy (GTDB): domain Bacteria; phylum Acidobacteriota; class Thermoanaerobaculia; order Thermoanaerobaculales; family Thermoanaerobaculaceae; genus JACADV01. The sequence goes on from JACADV010000037.1 coordinate 4,442, forward strand.
CGATGCCGCCCCAGCGCATCTGGACCTTCGCCCTGTGGGGGCTCACTCGCCACCCCCTCGACCTGGCGGCCACCGCCCTCACGCTGCTCCTGCTGCTGGCGAGCCGCCTGCTCTTCCTCCCCTCGGGACCGTGGGAGTGGGACGAGACGCTCTTTGCCCGGGGCATCCTCCGCTTTGATCTGCACGCCCACTTCCCCCACCCTCCCGGCTTCCCCCTCTGGCTCCTCCTGGGATGGATCGTGCTCCCCCTCGTGGGCGAGCCGCTGCGCGCCCTCCAGCTCCTCTCAGCCCTGGCGTCCTGCGCCTCGCTGTGGCCCCTCGCTGCCCTGGGTCGGCGGGTGGCCCCGGCCCCGGTGGCGGCCGCCGCCGCCACGGCGCTGCTGTTTGCGCCCGGCGTGTGGCTGCACGCGGTGCGCGGGTTCTCCAGCACGCCTGCCGCGTTCCTGGCGCTGTGGGCTGCGGCCCTGGCCGTGGGTGGGCTCGCCGGCCGGCGGCTCACCGCCTTCACGCTGCTCGTCACCGCGGCCTTCCTCGTGCGCCCCATCCTCCTCCCGCCCCTGGCCCTCCTCTGGCTCCTCAGCGTTGCCCGCATCCACCCGCTGCGGCGGCTCGTGCCCGGCCTCCTCCTTTCGCTCGCTGCCGTGGCTGCTGCCGTGCTGGGCATGGTGCTCGCGCAGGGGAGCTGGTACCGGTTTGCCCAGGCTTTCCTCACCCACGGTACGACCCACGTGCGCAACCTGGTGCTGAGCCGCGGCGGGGTCCCCCAGCTAGGGTTCGTGAAAGGGCTCGGCGGGATCTGGCCCGCCTCGGCCCTGACCCTCCTCGCCGTTCTCGGCCTGGCGGTGTGGGGGCGACGGGTGGGTCGCCGGCCGGCCGCGGCCTGGCTGCTCATCCTCGCCACGGGTATCGCCGAAACCGTGTGGTTGCAGAACCGCACCTTCCCCCGCTACGCAGTGCCGTTCCAGCTGGCGCTCGCCCCCCTGGTGGCCGCCGGTGCCTCGGCCGCCGCCCCGCCGCTTTTGGCGAGCGCTGCCCTGGGAGCGTTTGCCGCCGTCTCTGCCGGTCTCTCCCTGCCCTGCCTGCGCGAGCAGCACCAACGCTACATGCCCGGGTGGGAGGCGTTGCTCACGGCCTCGCGCCAGGCCGCGCAGCGAGGGCTCGAGCTGGTGATCGAGCCCGGCCTCTACCCCTTCTACTCCTATCTCGAGGAGGTGCAACGCCACAGGGGAAACACCCTGAACATCCGCTCTCACCTGGCACCGGCGAGCCCCGACGCGAGCACCGTGCCCGCCGGCCCCTACCTGCTGGTCACCGACTTCCCCAGCCGGTACTTGCCACCCCCCTTGGGGAGGAGCTGGCGCTGGCGGGGGGTTTCGGAAACCTTGCGCCCTCTCACCCAGAGGCGCTTTCTCGACGCCGCCGTGGTGGAGGGAGCGCCGCTCCCCTTGCACGGGTGGTGGCCCCTGGAGGTGGAGCCCAGCGGTGAAGCGTCGATTTGGGGACAAGCGGGTGCTTCCTTGCTCCTGCCCCCGTACCCGGCCGGCACGTTCCTGTGCCTCGACCTCTGCCCGGCGCCCGGTCCGGCCCCAGTGGTGCTGGTGGTGAACGGGCGCGAAGTGCAAAGCATCCCCGGGCAGCGGATCCGCCAGAAGGTCTGGATCGAACCGGCGTGGCTGTCCTCGGAGCACAGCAACACCCTTGTCTTCCAGCGGGCAGCTGCCTACCCGCCCGGCCCCGAAGACCCCCGCCGGCTCGCCGTGCGGCTCTTTGGCGTACGTGGGGTGTGCGCCACCCTCCCCTGGGAGGGGCCCATCGCCGAAGCGCCCCAGCGCGAAGCCTTACTCATCCGCGCCGAGGGGGTGTTCGGCCCGGAAAACTTTGCGCACGGCCGGGGAGCATGGACGGGGCCCACGGCACGTCTGCAGCTCCCGGCCAGTGCCGGCTGGCTCTCGCTGCGGGTGTGGGCGCCCCGCCCTCAGCCGCCGGACGTGCTGGTGTTGGCGGGCACCACGCGCGTGGCGGGCCCCCTCAAGGTCTGGAAGAAACCGGCTGACCTCGAGTTCCCCATCCCCGCCGAGGCTGTGAGTAACCACTTCGTGGAGATTGTCATCCACGCCACCCCGTTCCTCCCCGCCCAGACCGGCAACCCGCAGGACCACAGGGAGCTGGGGATCGTGCTCTCCTCCGCCCGCTTTAGGCCTGTCCCCGCACCGCCCCGAACCCCCGGGGACTGGCTCGCTCTCGCCGATTCCAAGTGAAACTCGCAGCTCACGCCGCGGGTGACCCACGTTGGGCCACCTCAAGCACAGCAGCCGCCGCACGGTCGCTCGCCCCCGCTTCCCCGAGGCGCTGCCGAACCCCGGCGAGGAGGCGGCGCTGCTGCTCCCCTGCCTCACCTAGCAATCCCCGCAACGCTGCCGCGAGCCCCTCCGCCGTCACGCGGCTCTGGATGAACTCGGGCACCACCGCTTCCTGCGCCACCAGGTTCACGAGGGAAACGAAGGGAACCCTGACCAGAAGCCGGGCCAGCAGGTAACTGGCCGGGTGGAGGCGGTAGCACACCGCCATGGGGACGCCGAGGATGGCACACTCCAGCGTGGCCGTGCCCGAGGCCACCAGCGCCGCCGCGCACGTGGCCAGCACCTGCCGCCGCCCCTTCTCCACGATCTCGACGGGAAAACCAGCGTCCGCCACCAGGGCCCGCAGTCTCACCACCTCCAGCCCCGGCGCCGCCAGGAGCCGCACGGACAGCGCTTCCCCTTCGCCCAGCACACGGCGGCAGGCGGCCAGCATGGTGGGGAGCAGGGAAGCCACCTCGTGCCAGCGAGACCCCGGCAGCAGTGCCACGCTGCCTGCCTGCGGCGTGGGCTTCCCCCCCTCCGTCTCCCGCAGTTCGTCCAAAAGCGGGTGGCCCACGTAGCTGGCCCGCACCCCGTGGCGCTGGTAGAACGCCACTTCGAAGGGCAGGATGCACAGCACCTGCGCCACGTTCCTGCGGATCGTCCGGACTCGCCCCGAGCGCCACGCCCACAGTTGGGGCGAGACGTAGATCACCACCGGCACCCCGGCCCGCCGCAAGTGCTGCGCAAGCCGCAGGTTGAAATCTGGGGAGTCGACGAGCACCGCCACGTCGGGGTGCCGCTCCAGGGCCTGTCGCCGCACCCGGCGCGAGAGGGCCACAAGCCGCGGCAACTCTCGCACCACCTCCACGAGCCCCATCACCGAGAGATCCTCCGCGCGGGCCAGGCACTCCACCCCAACTTCCCGCATCCGCTCCCCACCCACGCCAAAGGCCTCCAGCGTCCCCACCTGACGCCGCAGCGCTGCCACCAGGTTGGCGGCGTGGAGATCGCCCGAGGCCTCGCCGGCCACGATCAGGAGCCGCACCGGCGCCTCCTCAAAGCTGCCGCTGCGCCCAACGCTGTGGCCGTGCCCACCCCGTCCCACATCAGGTCGCGCCACTCGGCCAACCGCGAGGCAGTGGTGCTCTGGAGGAGCTCCAAGAGCGCCCCGTGCCCCAGGGAGTAGCCGCCCGCCAGCGCCCAGGGGAACGGCATCCGCCACGCCAGCGTGCTCGCCACGGCCGCCCAGCTCAGCACCCCGTACCCCACGCTGTGGGTCGCCGCATCGGGGAGGCGAGACAACACGGCCGGGGGGTGGGCGCTCAAGCCCACCCACAGGTAGACCACGGACAGCACCCCCGTGAGGCACAGGGAGAGGAGCCGGCGGACACGGCGCCGCGGGTCCCTCCCCGCCGCCGTCAGCGCGCCCCTCACGGCCGCGGGAAGGGGTACATCAGCCAACCCAAGGCCACGGCACCGAGCACCAGCGCCGCCAACACCTTGAGCAGGTAGCGCAGCCGTTCGCGGCCGTCCCGTTTCCAGAGGAAGGCAAAGAAAACGGCAATGAGCGCAGCCTGCACCACCAGCAGCAGGAAGTGGTCCACCATCCGGCTCACTCCTTCCGTCCCACAACGATATCGTGGACGTCCAGCACGAGCAGGAGGTTCATCATCCCGGCGGTGAGCAAGAAACTGTTGCCATACTCGTACGACGCTGCCGTCACCACGCCCTCACCCACACCCAGGAGGGTCGCAAGAAGGAACAGGATCCCGTTCCCCACTGTGGCCACTGCTGCCAGGTAGGAGAGCGGTTCCCCTGCCCGGGGGAGGATCAGCTCGCCGTGCAACGCCAGACCGAGCACGAACTCCACCGTGATGACGGCGGAAAATACCGCCGCCCGCAGCTTCCGATTCAGGAGGAAGTGGCCCAGGCCCGGCACCAGCCACGCGGCCACCATCAGCACGTGCTCCGGCAGCGACGCCGCACCCCTCCCCATCCGCACATCCTCACGCACCGTGGCCACGCAGCACCTCGCTCAACCGTTCCCAGGTAGTTTCCAGCGATTCCGGCAACACTCGCGTCGCCGCCAGGGTCGTCATGAAGCTCGTGTCACCCCGCCACCGCGGCACGATGTGGAGGTGGAGGTGGTCGGCCACCCCCGCCCCCGCCGACTCGCCCAAGTTGAAGCCAATGTTGAAGGCGTGGGGCCGGTAGAGCGTTCGCAACGCCCGAACGATCGCCTGACACATGCTCAGCATCTCCCCGAGGGTCTCCGCTGGCAGGTTCTCGAAGTCAGCCGTGTGCTGCTTCGGTGCCACCATCGTGTGGCCCGAGGTGTAGGGGTACTTGTTGAGCATGGCGAAGGCGTGGTCACCCTCCACCAGCGTGAGCGTTCCCCGCCCACCACCCAGCGCCGCGCAGAAAATGCACTCCCCCGCGCTCTCGGCGCGAGAGACGTAATCGAAGCGCCACGGAGCCTCGATGTACTCCAACGGCTCCTCACTTCCTTCCCAGGGCTTCTCGCAGCTGTTTGCCCGGCTTGAAGTAGGGCACGATCTTGGACGGCACGCTGACGCGCGCGCCGGTGCGCGGGTTCCTCCCCGTCCGCGCCTGGCGGGCCCGGGTGCGGAAGGAGCCAAAGCCACGCAGCTCCACCTTCTCCCCGGCGAGGATGGCGGCCACCACCCCGTCGAGCACCACGCCCAGCACCTGCACCGCCTCGCGCCGACTCAGTCCCACCTTCTCGGCCAGCACCTTGACGATTTCAGCCTTGGTCATCGTCCCCTGTCCTCCTCGCTTCCTCCGTATCCTTCGATCCCTGCTCCGTTGCACTGTCGCCGCTGGCTTCCAGCTCCTCCACGGCGTTGTCGTTCCCCTGCTCCGGCTCCTGCTCCGGCGTCAGCTCTTCAGCCTCCGGCTCGGGCGCGGCCTGCTCTTCGGTCTCCGGCTCGGGTTGTTCCACCCCTCGCAGCGACAGGCCGATGCGTTTCTCGTTCCGATCCACCCGAATCAGGCGCGTACGGATCCGCTGCCCACGGGTGAACAGCACAGTCAAGGGCTGTTCCCCGCGTCGTTCCACCTCCGAAACGTGGCACAACCCCTCCACGCCGGGCCCGAGCTCGACGAACAGCCCGAAGTCGGTGATGTTGGTGACGTACCCGTCCACCTCGTCCCCCACCTCGTGGGTGGCGGCGAACTGATCCCACTCGTTGGGTTGCAGCTCCTTGATGGAAAGGGAGATACGCTGGTTGGTGGGATCGATGGCGGTGATGATCGCCTCGATCTCCTGCCCCTTCTGCACCACCTCCGAGGGGTGGGAGATCCGCCGCGTCCAGGCCATGTCCGACACGTGCACCAGACCATCCACACCCGGCTCCAGCTCCACGAAGGCGCCAAAATCGGTGAGGTTGCGCACCACCCCCTTGACCCGGGAGCCAACCCGGTAGCGGGTGGCAAACTCCTCCCACGGGTTCGGCTCGGCCTGGCGGAGGGAGAGGGACAGCCGGCGCCGCTCCACGTCCACCTCGGTCACCACCACGGTCACTTCCTGCCCTGCCTTGAGCACCGTCTTGGGGTTCTTGACCTTCTTCGTCCACGACATCTCCGAGACGTGGATCAGCCCCTCCACCCCCTCCTCCAGGGCAACGAAGGCGCCGTAGTCCACCACGTTGGTCACCCGGCCCACCACCTTCTTGCCGATGGGGTAGCGCACCTCCACGTGGGTCCAGGGATCCTCGAAGCGCTGCCGGTACCCCAGCGAAACCCGCTCCTTCTCCCGGTCCACGTGGAGCACCACCACCCTCACCTCGTCGTTGACCTTGAAGTACTCGCTGGGGTGACCGACCCGCCCCCAGGAAATGTCGGTGACGTGCAGCAGCCCGTCGATACCCCCCAGGTCGATGAAGACCCCGTAATCGGTGATGTTCTTCACCACGCCGGTGACGACGCTGCCCTCCTCGAGCTGCTGCAGCGTCCTCTCCTTCTGGGAGGCGACGGCCTCCTCGAGCAGAGCCTTGCGCGACAGGACGACGTTGGCGCGGCGGCGATCGAAGTTGATGATCCGGGCTTCGATCTCCTCGCCCACGTAATCCTCCAGGCGCCGCGACGGTCGCAGGTCGACGAGAGAACCGGGGAGAAACGCCCGCACGCCGATATCCACGGCCAATCCACCCTTGACCCGTTCCACGACCCGGCCGGGCACCGGCGTGCCCTGGCGGTACGCCGCTTCCAGCACCTCCCAGACGCGGATCTTGGCGGCGCGCTCGCGCGACAGCTTGATCTCGCCCACCATCGGGTCGAAACGTTCCACGAGCACGTCAATCTCGTCACCGCTCTTGACCGTGACGTTACCGGCGCGATCGAGAAATTCAGTGCGCGGGATCAACCCCTCCGACTTGAACCCGATGTCCACCACCACCGCGCTGTCCGTGACGGCCACCACCGTCCCCCGCACCACGTCACCTTCGCGCAGGTGTTGGAACGATTCCTCCACCATGGCCCGCAGGTTGTTCCTGCTGTACGCCTTGTCCCCGCCCTCCTCGACGGCAGGTTGCTGCTGTTCTTCATTGTCCTGGATGTCGACCACCTTGCCTCCTCGAAGCGTTCCCGCTGGAACGTCTAACTGCTTGTCCTACAAGCGGGAAATCATACGGGGGCGGTCGGCAACCTGTCAAGGGCGCGCGGCGCTCTTGGCCCTGCCGGCAGCTCAGTACGAGACTGACAGGGCGCGCAGCAGCTCGTTTGCAAAGGAGGGGTTGACGCCTCGCACGGTTGCAGCCACGCTCGCCGCTCGCTCCGACTCCCCGGCCCGCTGCAGCTCCCTTGCGAGGTGCACCAGGTTGTAGAGCTTGAAAACGCCCGGGTACGCGCCCTGGTAGGCCAGCGCCGCGTCACACGCGGCAAACTTTGCCACCGCCTCGGCACGCTGCCCCTGCTGCGCCAGCCGCACCCCCTCCATGTGCAGAGTGCAGGGGGTAAGCACCGCCATGTTTGGCCTAGTAGAAGCCTTCTCCCCCTCGCCCAGGCTCCGCTCCAGCGCCACCGCATCCTCGACCCTGCCCAGCAGCAGGAGGGCACGGTGGGTCAGTACCGAGGGGCAACTCCCCACCTCCGCGGATTTCCCCTCCCCCGCCAGCGCCACCAGCTGCGGCCAGTCCCCCCGCGTCGCTGCGCGCCACCTCGCCACGCTCAAACGCCCCCGGGGGAGGACAGCTTCGGCGCAGTTGCTCACAGCAGCCGCGCGCTCCAACGCCCGCTCGCTCACCTCCAACTGCCCCGACACCTGGCCCAGGAGAATCAGCCCACCGTAGGAGGCGCAGAAATCTTCTTTGGCCGCAAGGGCCTGCTCGAACTCTCGCTCGGCTTCCTGGTAGCGCCCCCGCAGCAGCAGGAGCTCGCCCAGGGAGTCGTGGGGGTTGGCCTGATCGGGGGCGATGAAGCGGTACTTGCGCAGGAGTTTCTCTGCCTCGGCGAACTGCCCCCTGCCCATGGCCGTGTAGCCGAGCTGGTTGTAGGCCACGGCGTAGTTGGGACTCAGCGTGAGGAGACGCTCGTACTGCCGCTGCGCCTCCTCGAGCCTGCCCGCGGCAAACGCCCGATTGGCCGCGTAGCGGACCGCCACGGCATCGTTGGGGTGATCGGCAAGATACCCATCGAGGATGGCGTCCGCGTCCTGCCGACGGCCCTTGGCAGCGGCCAGCACGTAGCTGGCCATGAACCGTTCCCGGGCGGTGAGCTTCGCCAGGTCGGCCTTCTCCAGCTCGTCCAGGACGGCGGCCCGGGCCGCCGCCGGCTCGGTTCCGGCCATGGCCTCCAGCAGGAACACCCGCGCCACCACGCACGACGGATCGATCTCCAGGACCCGCTGGAAGCGCTCCTTCGCATCGGCACTGTAGAACTTTTCCAGCGCGTCGATGCCCCGCCGCAGTTCCGCCAGCGCCTGCGGATCGGCCACCGTCCACTCCACCGGACGGCGCCACACACTCCAGACGACACCTGCCAGAACGGCAGCAACGACTAGGGCGAGCGCATAGCGGCGCACCGATCCTCCCCTCGTCCCGGCACCCGGCCGAAAGCCGGGGCCTCTACCCCCCTGTACGGCCACGGTGCCACCCGGGTTTGCGGGCTCTCCCCCCGGTGCTGCTGCAGGCCCGGCACGGGCTTACCCCCGCGCCACCTCCACCCGTTGCCGGCGGCACCCCCGGCTCGCCCGGAACACCTCTAGGCCTGACGCGCCAGCTCCGCCAGCACCGCCTTGAGCAGCCGGTAGAAGTCGGCCACGGTGGAAATCTTCACGCGCTCGTCGGGCGAGTGTGGGGATTCGATCTGTGGCCCCATGGACACCATGTCAATGCCCGGCAACTTCTCGCCGATGAGCCCGCACTCTAATCCTGCGTGGATCGCCTTGATAGCTGGAGAGGACCCGAACTCGCGCTGGAATACCGCCACGCTGGTCTTGAGCACCTGGGACTCCGGGTTCGGCCTCCACCCTGGGTAGCCATCGTGGACCTGCACGCTGGCCCCGGCCAGCCGGAACACCGCCTCCACCTGCTGGAGGGTGGCCTTGAGCGCGGGCATCACCGAGGAGCGACTGGAGGTCACCACCTTCACCTCCTTCCCCTCGGTGGTGACCACGGCCAGGTTGTTGGAGGTTTCCACCAGGCCCGGCACCGCCCGGCTCATGGCCAGAACGCCGTGGGGACAGGCCAGGAACGCATCCAGGATGCGGTTGCCGTCGCTGGCCGAGAAGACCTGGGACGTGGTGGTCTCCTCCACCTCCACCCGCTGGCCGGGGTCGATCTCTCCGAACTCCTCCTGGAGAACCGCCGCCATGTCCCGGATCGCCTTGGTGACACTCTCCTTGTCGCCAGCCGGCACGGTGATCACCGCCTCGGCCTCGCGCGGGATCGCGTTGTGCTTGCTGCCTCCCGACACGCTCGCCAGGCGCAAATCGGGCGTCACCTGGCGCGAGGGTGCCGCCACGAGGCGAGCCAGGAACTTCAAGGCGTTGCCCCGGTTCTCGTGGATGTCCACACCCGAATGCCCGCCCCGCAAGCCCCGCACCTTCACCGCCAGCGCCACGTGGCCGGCCGGTACTGGCTCCAGGGTCACGGTGAACACGTGATGGGCGTCGGCGCCGCCGGCACAGCCAATGTAGAGGGCCCCCGTCTCCTCGGTGTCCAGGTTGATGAGCGTGCGGGCGGAGACCAGGCTTGGATCCAGCTGCTGCGCCCCGGTGAGGCCCGTCTCCTCGTCCACCGTGAACAGGAGTTCGAGGGGCCCGTGCACCGCCTCGCTGTCCTCGGCCACCGCCAAGGCCGCGGCCACGCCAATGCCGTTGTCCGCCCCCAGGGTCGTACCGGTGGCGTACACGTAGTCGTCCACGACCCGCACCTGGATCGGGTCGGCGAGGAAATCAAAGGCCACGTCGGAGTTCTTCTCGGGGACCATGTCCAGGTGCCCCTGCAGCACTACGGCAGGGGCCCCCTCGAAACCGGGAGTTGCGGGTACCCGCACAACCACGTTGCCGGCCGCGTCCCGCTTCACGGCAAAGCCGTGCGCGTGGGCCCACTGCACCACATGCTCCGCCGCCCTTTCCTCGTGCTTCGAAGGGCGAGGAATGCGCCGCAGCGCATCGAAGTGCTTCCACACCAGTTGCGGTTCCAGGCTTTCCAGTGGACTTGACACCGTCTTCCTCCTTCGGCGCCGGGCGCCGAGCCGTCGCTAGCGTACTGGCTCTCGCGGGCGATCCGCAACCGCTCCCGAGAGCCTCTCCACGGTCAACGGGAAGTACTCGCGCACCTCCCGGACCGCCCCGTCGTTCTGTGGGTCGTCCGGCCGCTGCCGGTTCCAGGACATGGCCGGAGCGCCAAAGGCTACCAGGGCGTCGGCCACCGTCGGCCAGACCGGCGGGTAGCCCGCCCCCAGCAGGGCGAGCCAGCCACCCACCTCCCCCAGCTCCTGCCGCGTTGCCGCGTCCCGCACCTTCCAGCGCACCAGCGATTCGCCGTCTACCGTCCCGCAGCGCGAGCCCACCCAGTCGTCCACCCGGCGGGCGGAGGCGTCGTAGTACATCGACCCCCACCCACCGCGGGGGCTCTTGGCAATCTCCACGAACTTCTGGAGCGACACCATTTCGATGGTGCCCATCACGTGGTAGCGGTGGGGTTGCTCGACCAGGAGCGGCCACAGCGCCACCAGCGCGTCCAGGTCTGCCGGCGTGGCAATTTCTCGGATCGCGTCCAGGCAGTGCCGCGGCTCCCGCGCCAGCACCCACCTCCCCGCCGGCGCCCGGTCCACCGCCGCCAGGTAGCTGTCCACCCAAAGCTGCACCAGCGTGCGCTCGCGCGCTGCCGCCACCAGCGCCTCTGCCACGCCCGCCGCCCGCTCCCACAGGGGGGAATCGGCGGGGATCGCGGTGGCATCGGGCGCCAGCTCGCCCAGGAGCCAGTGCAAGCCCACCAGGGCCGCCTGCCGCTCGCGCAGGTCCGCGGAGCGCAGCGCGGCCGCGTACACGGGGAGCAGGCACGGGTGGTGGAAATCGGCGGCCGCCAGGAGCACTGCCACCTTTTCGTCCCGCGTCAGCTGTCCCCCCTGGTAGCGGGCGGCCAGCTGTTGCGGTCCCGGCCCCGCCGTGCGCATCTGCCGGCCGACATCGGAGCGGATGGTGGCCAGCATATTGGCGGTGCGCTGCCGTCCCACTCCCGGCCAGTAGCTGGAATCGGGAAAGCGTATGACGGCATCCCACACCGGGATGCTGCCAACCCCCAGCGCCGCCGCCACCACGAGCGGGATCAGCGAACCCATCGCCTCACCGCATCACCTCGTAGATCCCGTCCTCCGCCATGTAGACGGTGTCGATATACCGGATAGAGCGGGACGCCAGGGTCATCACCACCGAGGAGAGCCGCAGCCCCCCACCGAAGAAGCGCACGCCCGCCAGGAGGTCGCCAGCGGTCACGCCCGTGGCCACGAACACCAGGTCCTTCCCCGACGCCAGCTCCTCGGTGGTGTACACGTGGGCTGGATCGGCGATTCCCACCTCCTCCAGGCGCTCCCGGTGCCAGTCTTCCAGCACCACCAACCGCCCCTGCATCTCGCCGTTGAGACAGCGCAGGGCCGCCGCCGTCAAGACCCCCTCCGGCGCCCCGCCGATCCCCATCACCGCGTGCACGCCGGTACCGCGAATAGCGGCGGCGAGCCCCGCCGAGAGGTCCCCGTCGCCGATCAACTTGATGCGCGCGCCGGCGGCCCGGATGTCGGCGATGAGTTTCTCGTGGCGGGGCCGGTCCAGCACCACCACCGTGAGATCGGCAATGTTGCGATCGAACGCCTTGGCGATGCGCCCCAGGTTGTCCTTCACCGGGGCGTCAATGTCGATGCAACCCCGCGCCGTCGGGCCCACCACGATCTTCTCCATGTAGATGTCCGGGGCTCGCAACAGCCCCCCCTTGTTCGACGCCGCCAGCACGGCAATGGCGTTGTTAGCGCCGGTGGCGCAGAGGTTGGTGCCCTCCAGGGGGTCCACGGCAATGTCCACTTCGGGATAGCCGAGGGAGCCGTCCTTGTCCAGCCCGACCTTTTCTCCGGTGTAGAGCAACGGCGCCTTGTCCCGCTCCCCCTCGCCGATGACGATCGTGCCGTTGATCTCCAGCAAATCCATCTCGGTGCGCATCGCCTCCACGGCGAGCTGGTCGGAGGCGCGGCGATCGCCCCGACCCATGGTCCGGGCTGCCGCAATGGCCGCTTTTTCCGTGACGCGTAAGAAGCTCGACCCAAGATCGATGTCCATGGCAACCTCCCGGCGCCGCTGCGCCCGCTTCAGCTCGCTTCTGGATGCACCGCCCTCTTGATCGTGGCGTAACCAGCCTGATTGGTGAGCTGGTCCCTCAAGCCCACGGAAATCCGATACACCCCCGGCTCCAGCAGCAGCGAGGCCGTGAAGGTGAACTGCTTGGTTGCGGCCGTCTCGTACTCCGCCTGGGGAACCCTCACCGTATGCTCCACGCGCTGCAGGTCCGACTGCTTCCCCTCGGCATCGCGGGCAGCATAGTAGAGCATCACGTACCCGACCAGCTGATCGCCGTCCGGGATCAGCGCCACCTTGGCGATGGGCACCCGCACCTCCACGGGGAGTGTCCAGCGCCCGTTGGCGGCCGGAGCCGGTTCGCCAGCGGACACTTCCACCCCCAGTGGGTTGTCATCCAGGTCGAAGACGAGACCGGACACCACCCGGTCGCCCACCTGGGTGGGGAGGGTCTTTTCGATGAACGTGCGGCGGAAGTTCACCGTGTACTCGGGGTGCCCCTTGACCTTCACCTCGATGCGGTGGGCCCGGTCCTTGCCCGAGGGTTCGAGCCGGTAGCCGAGCCAGTAGTAGTTCTCGAACATCTGGGCGATGCGCTCCAGGCCCGGCTTCACGTCGTTGGTGTTGACGATGGCCATCCCCCCGGTCTGCTCCGCCATGTACAGGAGGGAATCCTGGAGGTTGCTGCGCAGCGCAGCCGCCGCCATGGTGGAGCGGGCCGTGCGGTTTTCCGCCTCGATGCCCAGTTCCGACTCTAACCCCCGGGCATCGATGGTGTAGAAGGAGATGCCGGCGGCGGAGGCACTCGTCACGAGACTGCGGAACAGCGGGGTGGCATCGAACTCCATTGCCTGCGTCATGAGGGAAACGTCGCGCCACTGATCCTGGATGGCGTAGTAGAGCTCGAGCCCCGGGCTCATGGGCAGGCCGTCGGAGACGTACATGATTACTTTCTTGCCCGGCAGACCGGCCATCATGCCAATGAACTCCTGCAGCGCCCCCACGGTGAACACGAGATCGCTGCGCTGCTCCCGGGCGAAGCTGCGCACCTCTCCAAGGATGCGGTCGAACGCGCCACTGCTCCCGCCGGAAGCCTGCTGGGCCGCGTCCTTGATGGCGTCCTCGATGCGCCGCCGCTCACTGTCCACACTGGTCCGCCCCCCGGTGTAACGACGCAGCGGCCGCAGCGCATCCAGCAGCAACTGGGTGTTGGAGGTGAACGGCTGCAGCACCTTGAGGCTGCGCTGGTAGGCCACCACCATGGCCTGATCGGGAGGCAGCAGGTGGCTTTGAATCCACTCCTCCAACCGGTTCAGCACCCGGTTGCGGTTGAACGGCTGGATGTTCTCGTTATCCACGTAGATGGCAACGAACTTTGGCTCTCGCCGGTACTCCAGGGGCGGAGCGAGGGTCACCCCCTCCTCGCTCCCCGTCGTCGCTGCCGGTTGGCGAGTCCCTCCCGCAGGGGTCAAGGAGATAAAGGCAAAGTTGGTGATCTCCTGCAGCTTCCCGTCCTGGTACAGCTCGAAATCGCTCGCCCCGAGCCCGCGCACCACCTCTCCCTTGTCCATCACCGACACGTCCACATTGACGATGGTCACCTGCGAGGTGTCGATAAACTGGAGCCCCCCGACCTGCTGCTCGGGGGGCTTGGCGGCTGCCGGCTTCTCCTGACCGTACGATCCAACCGCTGCCAGAAGACCCACCCCCAGCAACGCGGCTACCCGTAGTGCCTGCACACGATCCTCCCAAGCAGCAGTCTAGCAAAGCGGCGCTGCCGCGCTCAGTAGTCCAGGTTGGCCACCACCGTGGAGGTGGTTTGCGCCAGCGTGTCGTTGACCGCTACCCGCAGAGAAGTGGGGCCCCCATCCAGTTCCAGGGTGAACTTGAAGGCAAAATAGCCGCGCTTGCGAGCCTCTGGCAGCTTCTCGGCGCTCACTTCGATGGGCAGGGTGCGTTGCGCCAGCTCCGATTGATCGCCCCGCGGATCCACGCCCACGATCACCACCTGGACCTGTCCCCAGTACCCGTTCCCCCGGGGGATGAGCGTCAGTTCCGCGTAGGGGATGCGCAGCTCGGCTTCGGTCCGATAGATCCGCATGCCGCGGGCGCCGAGACTGAGCCGCGAGGTGGGCTTGGAGAGCACCAGCTCGATCCCCAGCGGGTTTTCCGCAAAACCGGTGAGGAGCGCAGCGCGGGAGCGCTCGGCGTCACGCACCTCGAAGGGACGGTCGATGTACCGCTGCCGGTGCGTGAGCTGCCAGTCGGGGTGGTCCTTCACCTCCACCTTGATGGTGTACTCCTTGCCGTCGCCATAGTGATCGGGCTGGTAGGCCAGCGAGTAGTAGGAGGAGGTCACCCGCTCCACATCCGCCAGCGCCACGCCGCCATCCACGGTGAAGATTGCGTCACCGCCGGTGAGTTTGGCCGCCTGGATGAGCGAATCCTTGCGGTCAGCCTCGCGCCAGAAGCGAATGTTGGCCACGTCGTTGAACTCGGGGGCGCGGGAGGCGGCCGCCACGGCATCCAGCGACTGGTTCCCGGAAGGGTCGAGGGTGTAGAGCGTGAACTCCAGCTCGCTGGCGAGCAGCGCTGCCCGTCCGTACAGGCCTGCGTTGCGGTATTCGGGTGGCTTGTCCAGCCAGAAATCCCACTCCCGGTACATGGGTACGTTCTCGGCCCGGGGGAAGCCCGGCGAGATGAGCACCACGATCTTGCGCCCCTTGACGCCGGCAAAGCGCTGCACCGTGGCGGTGAAGGCGCTCTCCACCCGGCTCACCATCCGCCGCATCTCCTCCCAGTACTCGGCGTTCTGCGTCTGGCGGTACTGGTAGGTGCTCCACACCTCCCGGCTGGGCAGATCGCTCACGTTGTAGGACGAGAGCGTGATCTGCCGCTGCAACCCCGTGGCCGCGAGGCGATCCACCTCCTTGAGCGCCGCCAGGAGCTTGCTCCCCGAGGCCGTGGGTTCGGTGTGCACACGCAACGCCCCGTCGAAGCTCACCACCGCCACCGTCTGCCCCGGCGGCAGGCCCCCCGCCACCTGTTCGCGCATCCGCTCCAGCACCCGCCGCTTGTCCGGCTCCGCCAGCAGGTACAGGTCGAAGAACAGCACCGTGGTGCGGGGTGCCGGCTCGCCCAGCAAACGCTCGTCCGGCGCGCTGCGGACGACACCGCCCTCCACGGCGAGAAAGTTGGTGATGACCTGCTCCTGCCCGTTTTCCAGGAGCCTGAACTGCTCCCGCCCGAGACCAGCCACGGGGACGCCGTTGCTATCCCGCACCTGCACGTCGACCGTAATGTTGTTGACCTGGACCTCGCTCACGAAGGTGGGTGGCTGTTGGTTCTCCTGCGCCCACGCTCCCGCTCCCACCACCCCCGCGACCAGCACTGCGATTGGAAACCTCATGCTGCTCTCCCTCCCCGCCTGCGATGGAGCAATTGCCGTGCCAATCCTCCACCCGGACATGTCGGATAGACGACTTCCGCCCCGACCCCGACGGCTGGCCGCCGCTCCCTTGTCACGTGCCTGTCGGGGCGACTATCGTAGCCGCGTGCGACGGCAAAGGAAACCCCACCCGGGTTCCCCTCCCCACCCGGGCCGCACCCACCTCCCCTGTCCTGCCGAGAGGACAGCACCACCGGGGCGGAGGGCGGGCGCACCAGGAGCGTGACGGTGCGGGTCGTGATCACCGGCGGCGCTGGTTTCATCGGCAGCAACCTAGCGCACCGCTGCCTGTCGCGAGGGGACCGGGTGACAATTTTGGACAACTTCTCCCGGGCCGGCAGCGAGGCCAACGTGGCGTGGCTCGAGGAGCAGCACGGCAAGGGATCGTTCCGACTCGTGCGCGCCAGCGTGCTGAACCGCCGGGCGGTGGCCAGTGCGGTAGAGGGGGCGGAGCTCGTGGTCCACCTGGCCGGGCAGGTGGCGGTGACCTCGTCCCTGGCGGATCCGCTCGGAGACTTTCGCGACAACGCCTTTGGCACCCTGGCGCTCTTGGAGGCGGCGCGCCGCAGTGGCCGCGACCCCATCTTCATCTACGCCAGCACGAACAAGGTGTACGGTAACCTGGAAGGGCTGCCCATCCACGAGGAGGAGACCCGGTACACGCTCCCCAGCCGGCCCTTTGGCATCGACGAGCGCCAACCCCTCGACCTGGCGTCCCCCTACGCCTGCTCAAAAGGGTGCGGCGACCAGTACACCCTGGACTGGGCCAGAAGCTACGGGATGCGAACCGTGGTGTTGCGGCAGAGCTGCGTCTACGGGCCGCGCCAGTTCGGCGTGGAGGATCAGGGGTGGCTGGCCTGGTTCATGATCGCCTCCCTCACCCACCGACCCATCACCATCTACGGCACCGGCAAGCAGGTTCGGGACGTGCTCTACGTGGACGACCTCCTGGACGCCTACGACGCGGTGGTGAAGAACATCCAACTGGCCCAGGGAAAGGCGTTCAACGTGGGGGGCGGACCCGCCAACACCTTGAGCGTCTGGGTAGAGTTCGAACCCATGCTGGCCGCCCTCCTGGGACGCCGTCCCTCCCCCCGCTATGCGCCGCCCCGGAGGGGAGATCAGCGCTACTACGTGAGCGATATTCGCCGCGCGGCCGAACTACTCGACTGGCGCCCCTCGGTCCCCCCGGCACACGGGATGGAACGGCTCTTCCGCTGGCTTGTGGACAACCGCCGCCTCTTCCGTTGACTGGCCGGCCAACGATCTCCAAGGACCATGCGGATCCTCTTGACCCTCACCTACTACGCGCCCCACGTTTCCGGCCTCACCACCCACGCCCGGCGACTGGCCGAAGGGTTGGTTGCGCGCGGGCACCGCCTCACTGTGCTGGCGGCCCGCCACCGCCGCGATTTGCCGCTGCGGGAGGAGCTGGGGGGGGTGCAGGTGGTGCGGGTCCCCGTGGCCTGGCGGGTGAGCAAGGGCAGCGTCATGCCCACCTACCTCCCCACCCTGCTCCCCCTCCTGCAAGCGGCCCAGGTGGTGGCCATCAACCTCCCCAGCGGCCCCACCGAAACGCTCCTCCTTCCCCTCCTGGCCCGCCTCCTGCCCCGTCGGCCGGTGGTTGCCACCTACCACTGCGACGTGGAGCTGCCGGGGGGTGCAGCAAGTCAGCTGCTCAACCGCGCCCTTCGTCTGGCGAACCTTTTGGGAGTAGCCCTGGTCCGGCGGGTCGTGGCCTACACCCGGGATTACGCCGAGGCCAGCCCCGTGCTTCGCCGCTTCCCCCACAAGCTCGAAGTCATCCCCCCACCGGTGGACATCCCCCATCCGGATCCCCAAGCAGTCGCGGCGCTGCGCCACCGTGTGGCGCCGAGTGGTGAGGTAATCGTCGGCCTGGCCTGCCGCCTGGCGCACGAAAAGGGGATCGACTACCTCCTCCACGCCCTGCCCTTGCTGGAAGAGCGGCTTGGCCCCGTGAAGGTGGCGTTTGCCGGACAGGAGGCGGGGGTCATCGGCGAGGACCGGTACTACCGGCAGCTCCAACCCCTCCTCGCGGGAGCCCACCAGCGTTGGGTCCCCCTGGGAGTCCTGGACCCCGTCCAGCTCGCCGCCTTCTACGCGGCGTGCCACGTCACCGTCCTGCCCTCCGTGAACAGGACCGAGAGCTTTGGCCTCGTGCAGGTGGAGAGCATGCTCTGCGGCACGCCGGTGGTAGCCACCGACCTGCCCGGCGTGCTGGTGCCGGTGCGCTCCACGGGCATGGGGTTGATCGTTCCCCCCCGCGACCCCGTCTCCTTGGCCGCGGCCATAGCCCAGGTGGTCACCGACCGCGCCCGCTACGTCAAGCCCCGCCGCGTCGTGGCCGGGCACTTTTCCCTGGCCGAGAGCCTGTCGCGCTACGAGGCGTTGTTGTCCCGCCTGTGCTGCAGCCGCGACCGCCAGCGCTGAGGCAGCGCCAGGCGGGCCGCCACGACGCCACCGCCCCGGGCTTCGCGTCCCGTACAATGGCCCTGGCCGTGACACGGCCGCCCGAGGTGGCGATGCCGAGCCCGTTTCGATGCTCCGAACTGTGCCGCGCCATGCGACCTTCGCCCATTCGCGAGCTCTTCAAGCTCACGCAGCGACCGGGCATGATTTCCTTTGCCGGCGGGCTCCCGGACCCCGCCATTTTCCCCGTGCAGCAGTTCGCCGCCTGTGCCGAAGCCCTCGCCAGCCGCGGTACGGTGGCGCTGCAGTATGGACCCACGGAGGGGTACGGCGAGCTTGTCGCTGTGCTCCAGGAGTTGATGCGGGGGCCCCTGGGGCGGTCACCCAGCGCCGCGGAGATCCTCGTGGCCTCGGGTTCGCAGCAAGTCATGGACCTGGCCGGGCGCGTCCTCCTGGATCGAGGCGATATTGTCGTGGTGGAAGCGCCCACCTATCCCGGCGCCCTCCACACCTTCCGCAACTGCGGGGCCGGTTTTGCCACCGTCCCCTGCGATGGCGACGGGATGCAGGTGGACCTCCTCCCCGATATCCTCCAACAGTGTCGCCGCACCACTGGCCGCCTGCCCAAGCTGATCTACACCATCACCAACTTTTCCAACCCCTCCGGAGCCTGCCTCGCCACCGCTCGCCGCCAGCAACTTGCCGAGATTGCCGAACGCTGGGGGATCCCGGTGTTCGAGGACGACCCCTACGGCGAGTTGCGCCACAGCGGCGAGCCCCTCCCCACCATCTTTTCGCTCACGCCGTGGCCAGGGGTTCTCTACGCTTCCTCCTTCTCCAAGATCTTGGCGCCTGGGGTACGGGTAGCCTGGGTGGTGGGCGATGCCACCCTCGTCCGGGCCATGGCCATTGCCAAACAGGGGGTGGATCTGTGCACCTCCATGGTCAGCCAGGTGCTGGTGGCCGAGTACTGTCGGCGCGGCCATCTGCTCGCGCACCTGGAGGCGATCCGCGCCCACTACGCGCGCAAGTCGGCGCTCATGGCAACCGCCCTCAGGCAACACCTCCCCGCCGGTGCGGCGAGCTGGCACGAACCGCAAGGGGGGTTCTTCTTCTGGCTGGAGCTGGCGGCCACCGACAGCCGGTCCCTGTTCCACCGTGCGGTCGAGAACGGTGTCGCCTTCCTCCCTGGCGACGCTTTCTTCCCCGAGCCGGGAGAAACCGTCGTTGGCAGCTGCGACGGTTCGCACTTTGCCCGCCTGTGTTTCACCTTTGCCTCCGGCGAGGAGATCGACGAAGGGTGCCGGCGACTGGCCCTCTCCCTGGCCAAATCGTGAGCAGCAGCGCCTGCCGCTGCTACACCGTGCTCTGGGGATCCACGTCGATGACCCGGTGCACGCCGCGCGGCAGGGGCATGGCCGCCACCTCCTCCACCGCCTGGCGCAGCTCTGGCCGTCGGGCCGCGAACAGCAGCAGCTGGACGCGCCACTTCCCCCGCAGCCGGGCAATCGGGGCCAGGCTCGGGCCCACCAACCGCACCCCCGTCGCCGCACTGTCCAGCTGCGCCGCCGCCCGCTCGCCCGCCCCCCGCGCGGCCGCCTCCTGGGCCGCCTCCCAGCGGATCAGGGCCAGCCGCGCAAAGGGCGGGTACCGGAACGCCTGGCGGTAGGCCAGCTCTACCTTGGCAAAACCGGCCACGTCGTGGCGGGCTGCACAGCTCACCGCGTGATGGTCCGGGTGGTACGACTGGAACACTACCCGCCCGGGCGCCTCCCCGCGCCCCGCCCGCCCGGCCACCTGGGTGAGGAGTTGAAAGGTCCGCTCGGCGCCGCGGAAGTCGGGGAAGCCGAGCAAGTTGTCGGCGGCTACCACGCCAATGAGGGTGACGCGGGGAAAGTGGTGCCCCTTGGCCACCATTTGCGTGCCCACCAGCACGTCCATGCCCCCCGTGGCAAAGCTCTCCAGGGTGGTGAGGAGCCGCAGCGGCGAACGGGCCGTGTCGCGATCCAGGATCCCCACCCGCACCTGGGGGAGGAGGTGGGCCACCTTCTCCGCCACCTTTTCGGTCCCCACCCCCACGTCGTCCAGCACCTCGCCGTTGCAGCGCGGACAGGAGGTGGGGATGGCCGTCTGATGGCCGCAGTAGTGGCACTGCAGGGATCGCTGCCGCCGGTGAACCGTCATGGGGATGGAGCAGTGGGGACAGGCCGCGTGCTGCCCGCACATCCGGCACAGCAGCACCGGTGCCCACCCTCGCCGGTTGACCAGGAGGATTGCCTGCTGCCGCCTGCCCACCGTCTCGGCAAGCAACTCCTGCAACCGTTCCGAGAAGATCACCCGTCCGTGCTCGCCCTTCTCCGGGCGCTCCCGAGACAGGTCCACCACCTCCACCTGCGGCAGCGTCCCCCCACCCACCCGCTCGGGCAGTTGCAGGACCTCCAAGCGCCCCGAACGACCCAGGCGCAACGCCTCCATGGACGGGGTTGCCGAGGCCAGCACCACCGGCACCTTGCAGATCTGCCCCAGCACCAGCGCCAGGTCGCGGGCGTTGTAGCGGGGCTCCTCGCCCTGCTTGTAGGAGGGGTCGTGCTCCTCGTCCACCACCACGAGCCCCAGCCTCCCCAGCGGTGCCCACAGGGCTGAGCGTGGCCCCACCACCACATCCACGCCGCCTCGCCGCACGCGATCGAAGATCGCCGCCCGATCCCCCTCGGGCATGGCCGAGTGCACCACCGCCACCCGCTCGCCAAAACGGGCCGAAAGCTGGCCGGCGAGCGCTGGCGTCAGGGCAATTTCCGGGACCAGCACGAGGGTTTCGAGCCCCCGCTCTCGCGCCGCAACCGCCAGGCGCAGGTACACCTCGGTCTTGCCCGAGCCAGTGACACCAAAGAGGAGAGAAGCGCAAAAACGCCCTCCCCCGAGCCGCGCCTCCACCGCCGCCACCGCCGCTCGCTGCGAGGCCGACAGCGCGGCGGGGGGATCCAGCGCCGCCATTTCCCAGCGCGGCACCTGGCGCGGGCGCTCCTGTTGCAACCGCCGCACCCAGCCGGCGGCCGCCAACGCCGTGATCACCGAGCGCGAGCAGTGGCACGCCGCGAGGGCCTCCGACTCCAGCACCACCCGCCCCTCCTGGTGGAGCCACTCCAGCACGCGGCGCTGGGCCGGTCCCTTCACTGCCGCCACAGGCCAGGCCCGCGTCGCGGCCTCGGAGAGGGCCAGCGCCGGCACGACGCGCCCCCCGGCCGTTCCCACCGGCCGCTCCACCACCCGCACTGCCTGGCGCGACACCAGCTGCTCCAGGAGTACACCGAGTTGCGAGCGGTTCCAACCCTCGGCCCACAGGCGCGGCACGCTGATCCGCCGCACCGCCACCAAGCGCTGGAGCAGCCGTAGCTCCTCCCCCCCCACCTGGCCTAGCATCTCCACCGCCCGCGGCCCCACCACCAGGAGGGGGGGCGGCGCGGTCAGGAGCGGTGCGGGTACCGCCGCGCGCGCCACCACGCCCAGGGGCGCCGCGTAGTACGCCGCGGCAAACTCCATGAGCTCGAACAGGTGCAGCGGGAGGAGCGGTTCCCCCTCCAGCACGTCGCCCAGTGGCAAGACCCGGTCGGTCGCCACTTCGGCTTCGGCCACAAGGCCCACCACGAGACCGATCCGCAGCCGACCGCGCAGTGGGGCGCGAACCCGTACTCCCCGTTGCACCAGCCCTTCGAGCTGAGATGGCACCGCGTAGGTGAGGGGGCTCGGCAGCGCCAGCGGGAAGACGACGTGCGCGTACACCGGCGCGGATCATACACGCGAGGGCTGCGCCGCGTCGGCCGGCCTTCCCCCGTGACGACTTGCCGTTGGTGTCACTGCCCCGTTATTGTACGGCCCATGACGAACCTTGCCTCCCGCCGCCGCGACATCCTCGAAGCAGCCCTCGCTCAGGACCGCGGCCCCGGCGGGCTCACCACCGTGGCCCTGGCCCGTCGCATAGGGTTCACGGAGGCTGCCCTGTACCGCTACTTCGACGGCAAGGGCGCCATCCCCACCGGCCTGCTCTACCACCTTGCCGAAGGGCTGTTTGCCGCCATGGGCCGCGAGTTGCGGCCGGAGGAGGCGGAGGGACCGGCCGCTATCGTTGCCCAGCTGCAGCAGCACCTGGAGCGTTTTGCTGCCCAGCACGGGCTCTTGCTGGCACTGCTCCTGCACGCTGCCAGTTCCCGCTCGGAACCACTCCTGGAGGCGGGCAACGCTGTGCTGGAGGAGTACGGCCGGCGGATGACCGTCTACTTTGTCCAGGCCCAGGAACTGGGTCGCCTCCCCTCCCGACTGAGCGCCGAGGAATTATCGATGCACTGGATATGCCAGCTCCTCGGAGGCTTCCTGCGCTCCCAGCTCGGTCGCTCACCCTGGGTGCCGCACCGCTTACCCGGTTTCAAGAGCTTTGCCGCGCAGCTCAGCCAGCCCCTGCACTCGAGCCGCGACCCGCAGTGAAGCCAGCTTTGCCCGGTAGCTCAGCGGGCGATCGACCGTTCGAGCCACACCTCCAGAAGGTGCAGCGTCGTCTCCACCGCCTTGGCCATCCACTCGAGCGACACCCATTCCCGCACCGAGTGGAACGCCTGACCTCCGGCCCAGATGTTGGGCGTCAGGAGACCCATGAACGACAGGCGCGCCCCGTCCGTCCCACCGCGAATCGCCTTGCGTTGCGGCTCGAGACCGCTGCGCCGCACCGCTTCGAAGGCGTACTCCACCACCCGCGGATCCTGGGCCAGCTGGTACGCCATGTTGCGGTACGACTCCTTGATCTCCACGGCAATGCGAGCGCGCGGGAAGAGCCCCTGCACCTCGGCCACCGCGGCCCGCAGCGACGCCTCCCGCTCCGCCAGCTCCTCCTCGGTGAACGCCCGCACTAGGAACTTGAGCTCCACCTTTGCCACATCCCCCCGCACATCGTAGGGGTGCAGGTACGGCTCGCGCCCCTCGGTGGTCTCGGGCAGAAATTCCTTTGGCAACCGCTCCACCAGTGCCGCCGCCACGCGTACCGCGTTCACCATGATGCCCTTGGCGTAGCCTGGGTGGACGTCATGCCCCTGGATGGTCACCAGCGCCGAGTCGGCGCAGAAGGTCTCGTCCTCGATCTCACCCAGGTCCGAACCGTCCAGGGTGTACGCCACATCGGCCCCGAAGGCCGGCACGTCGAAGTGTTCGGTGCCCCGCCCCACCTCCTCGTCGGTGGTGAAGGCAAGGCGCAGCGGTGGATGGTGGAACTCCGGGTGCCGGCGCAACCACGCCACCAGCATCATGATCTCGGCCACCCCCGCCTTGTCGTCGGCACCCAGCAGGGTGGTGCCGTCGGAGGTGACGATGGTGTGCCCCAGGCAACGCTCGAGGTTCGGGTTTTCGGCCACGGCAATCCGCTCCCCTACCGTTCCCGGCAGGGGGATGTCCCCGCCACGGTAGTCGCGGATGACCTGCGGCTTCACTCCCCCGCCGGGGGTGCCGTGGTAGGTGTCGAGGTGGGCGATCAGCCCCACCGTGGGGATGTGCGCGGGGAGCGCCTCTGCCCCGGGCAGGTTGCCGGGAACGCTGCCCCACACGTAACCCCACTCGTCCATCCGCGCGTCCTCCACCCCGAGCTCGCGCAGCTCCGCGGCCAAGAGCCGCGCCAGATCCTTCTGTTTTACCGTGGAGGGGCTGGTGCTGGAGTTCTCGTCCGACTGCGTATCGATCTGCACGTAGCGCAGGAACCGCTCCAGCAACTCGCTCCGGTCTCTCTCGTCCAGAATCACTGGCACCACGGCGTCCTCCCGGTGGCTGCTGCCACGGCAGCGAGTCTACCCTCTCCACCCGCCCCCGCCAACGGCAGACCCCCGCGCTTGACGCCTCCCCTCGAGTTGGGGCAAGATAGCATGTGAATTTGGGCACGAGGGGGGAAGATGACCGCCCAATACATCCCAGTGCTGATGGCCTTTGCGTTTGCGGGTACGGTGGCCGTTGCCATCGTCGGCCTATCCGTCCTCCTGGGGCGGGGACGCCTCCGCCCCCCCCGCAAGACAGAGACCTACGAGAGCGGCATGCCGCTTTTGGACGCATCCCGCAAGCGCGTGTCCGTGAAGTACTTCGTTGTGGCTATGGTGTTCATCGTCTTCGACATCGAGGTGGCGTTCCTCTACCCCTGGGCCGTTACGGTCCGCGAGTTGGTGGCGGAAGGCGCCAGAGCAGTCCTGCTGGACGGTCTCATCTTCCTCGTTCTGCTCGGCTTCGGCTATGTCTACCTGTGGCGCGAGGGCGCTTTCGACTGGTCCAGGGAGGGGAGCCGACGGTGAGCACCGCCCCGATCCACGCTGCCAACCCCGAGGAACTCCGGGAAGTGCGGTTCGACGCCGCCATGGAGTCGCAGATTGCCGAGCTCCTGACCCACTACCCCATCCCCCGTGCAGCCCTCCTACCGGTGCTGTGGCTGTGCCAGAAGCGGTACGGATGGATTGCTCCGGGCGTCATGGAGGCGGTGGCCGCACGCCTCGGCCTGAGTCCGGCCTACGTGCAGGGGGTCGTTACCTTTTACACCATGTTCCACACCACCCCCCCGGCCCGCTTCGTCCTGCAGGTGTGCACCACCCTTTCCTGCGCCGTATGCGGGGCGGGCGAACTCCTGGCGCACCTCAGAAAGCGGCTGGGGATTGGCCCTGGCGAGAGGACACCCGACGGCACCTTCCAGATCGTCGGCGTCCAGTGCCTGGGCGCCTGCGGCAGCGCCCCCGTGGTGCAGGTCAACGACGACTACTACGAAAACTTGGATCCGGCGAAGCTCGACGCCCTCCTGGACGAGCTCGCGGCGGCGAAGGAGTGAGCATGGAGCCAACCCTGCTCAAGGCCCGCGGTCTCGAAGGCTCCCGGACCCTCGCCAGCTACCTCTCCCGGGGCGGCTACGAGGGGCTGCGCCGGGCGCTCGCCCTGGGCCCTCAAGAGGTCACGAAGTCCGTCATCGATTCCGAACTGCGGGGGCGTGGCGGTGCCGGCTTCCCCACGGGGCGCAAGTGGACCTTCGTCCCCAAGGACCACCCCGGGCCCCGCTACCTCGTGTGCAACGCCGACGAGTCCGAACCGGGCACGTTCAAGGACCGAGAGATCATTGAACACGACCCCCACTTGGTGATCGAGGGGATTGCCATTGCCTCCTTCGCCATCGGCGCGCACACGGCCTACATCTACATCCGCGGCGAGTTTGTGCGCTGGGCGAACCTTCTCGAACAGGCGCTGGGCGAGGCGCGCAGGGAGAAGATCCTTGGCGCTGACGTGCTGGGCTCCGGCTACTCCCTCGATATCTGGGTCCACCGCGGCGCCGGTGCCTACATCTGCGGTGAAGAGACCTCGTTGCTCGAGTCCCTGGAGGGCAAGCGGGGGTTCCCCCGCCTGAAGCCGCCGTTCCCGGCGGTGGTGGGCGCCTTCGGCAAGCCCACGGTGGTCAACAACGTGGAGACCCTGGCCTGCCTGCCCTCCATCCTCACGCGTGGACCCGCGTGGTTTGCCTCCATCGGGCGCCCCCGCAACACCGGCCCCAAGCTCTTCTCCGTCTCGGGGCACGTGGTGCGACCGGGGGTGTACGAGCTCCCCTTGGGCGTCACCTTCCGCGAGATCATTTTCGAGCACTGTGGCGGCATCCGCGCTGGCCGCAAGCTCAAGGCGTTCTTCCCCGGTGGCTCCTCCGCTCCCGTGCTCACCGCCGCCGAGGTGGATACCAAGGCCGACTTCGACGCCTGTGCCGAAGCGGGGACCATGCTGGGCTCGGGCGGCGTCATCGTCCTCGACGAAACGGTGGACATGGTGGAGGCGGCCGCCAACCTGGCGCACTTCTACGCCCATGAATCCTGCGGCCAGTGCACCCCCTGCCGGGAGGGCTCCGACTGGCTGGTGGACATCCTCCACCGCATCCTCGCCGGGCACGGCCGCGCCGAGGATCCCGACACCATCCTCCGTATCTGCCGCTTCGCCTCGCAGGGCATGACCATCTGCCCGCTGGGCGACGCCTTCTCCTTGCCGATCTCCAGCATTGTCTCCAAGTTCCGGGACGAATTCGAGCGTCGCATCGCCGCCGCCACCCCTGCTCCCCCGAGGAAGCATCCCGTGCTCCCATGGGCCGGTCCTCGACCGGGCTTTGGGCGCTAGGAGGGTCACCCCGCATGCCGAAGCTGACCATCGACGGCCGGGAAGTGGAAGTCGCCCAGGGCACCAACCTCATCGAGGCCGCCCGGCTCGCCGGAATTGCCATCCCTTACTTCTGTTACCACCCCTACCTCTCCGTCGTGGGGCAGTGCCGGATCTGCCTCGTGGAGATCGAAGGACAACCCCGCCTGGCCATTGCCTGCGCCACACCCGCCGCGGACGGCATGGTGGTCCGTTCCCAGACCTCCAGCCGCGTGCGCGAGGCCCGCGAGGCGGTGATGGAGTTCCTCCTTGCCAACCACCCCCTGGACTGCCCGGTGTGCGACCAGGCGGGGGAGTGCCTCCTCCAGGACCACTCCATGGACGAACAGGGGGGGCAGTTCTCTACCCACATGGTGGAGACCCGCCGCACCTTCCCCGGCCTCGAGCGGCGCCTGCTCGGCCCCCACGTGGTGCAGAACCAGAACCGCTGCATCCACTGCTCCCGCTGCATCCGCTTCACCCAGGAGATCTCCGAGACCTCCCAGCTCACCTACGTTTCCCGCGGCAATCACGCCTACATCGATACCTTCGACGGTCGCCCCTTTGACGACCCGTTCTCCGCCTGTGCTGCCGACGTCTGCCCCGTGGGCGCCTTGACCCTGCGCGAGTTTCGCTTCCGCAAGCGGGCGTGGAAGCTGCGCTCCACCCCCTCCATCTGCCCGGGGTGCTCGATTGGCTGCAACCTCTGGATCGACCATCACGAGCGCATCGTCTACCGCTTCACCCCCCGGGAAAACCCAAAGATCAACGCCACCTGGCTGTGCGACTACGGGCGCTTCCTGGCCGAGTCGCTCAACGCCCACGGCCCCGCCCCCACCTTCCGCGACGAGGACGGGAGCTCCTCCTCGCCACCCCTGGAGGAAACCGTCCGCGCCCTGGCGCTGGAGCTCAAGGCGGCCCGCACCCTGCGGGTGGTGGCCTCGGCCAACCTCTCCAACGAGGAGCTGTTCCTGGCCCGCGAGATCTTTGCCGGCTATCTGCACGGGGAGCTGGTGACCCCGGTCTGGCCGGGGGAACCCCGACGCATGAAGAACGGCCACGGGGTGTGGCTTGCCAGCAGCGACGCGCACCCCAACGCCAACGGTGCCCGCCGGCTCGGCCTCGACATTGTGGACGAGAGCGGACTGGCTCGCTTCCTCTACGGAGCCGCCGACCTCACCGTCCTCCTCGATCCCCTTGCCCACCCCTACCTGGCCGGCGAAGAAGCCCTGCAATTGCTCCGGGTGGGGCACACCCTGGTGTTCTCCCAGCGCCAACACGCGGTCTGCGAGTTTGCCCGCTGGACGATGGGGGTGGCGTCGCTCGCCTGCAACGAGGGCACCTTCACCTCCGGCGCGGACCAGGTGCAGCGCTTCCAGGC
This sequence comes from Thermoanaerobaculaceae bacterium, assembly GCA_013388425.1. Classification (GTDB taxonomy): domain Bacteria; phylum Acidobacteriota; class Thermoanaerobaculia; order Thermoanaerobaculales; family Thermoanaerobaculaceae; genus JACADV01. The sequence continues at coordinate 32,020 of JACADV010000037.1, forward strand.
TGCCTTTGCCCCACCTCGTGGTGCGTTGCCGCTGTGGCAGTGGTTCACCCTGCTCGCCCGCGAGCTGGGGCTTGCCCGCCTGGCGGTGGCCACACCCCGCGACGTGTTCCAGCTCATGGTGAGCCAGGAGCGGAGCTTCGCCGGGCTCGCCTGGGAGGAACTGGGGGGCTTCGATACCGACTCCTATCGGGAGCATCAGCATGTGGGCTGAACTTGCCGTGACTGCGGCCAAACTCCTCCTCATCGCCGTCGGCCTCCTCACGGCGATTCCCGTTATGGTGTGGGTGGAACGCCGGGGCGCTGCGTTCATCCAGGATCGCCTCGGTCCCAACCGGGTCGGTCCCCTCGGGCTCGTTCAACCCATCGTCGATGCCGTGAAGCTGTTCTTCAAGGAAGACATCACGCCGGCGGGCGTCTCCAGGGGACTCTACTTCTTGGCCCCCATGGTGGCCATCTTCGTGGCTCTGGTGACGTTCATCGTCATCCCCTTCGGTGCCGGCACCGACGTCACGGTTTTCGGTGTGCCGCTTTCGGGCGTGATGGTGGCGCCAGGGCTGGGCGTGGGGGTCCTCTACCTCCTGGCCCTGGGTTCCCTCTCGGTCTACGGCATCGTGCTTGCCGGGTGGTCCTCCAACAACAAGTACTCGCTCCTGGGGGCGCTCCGCTCCTCGGCCCAGCTGATCTCCTACGAGCTGGCCATGACGGTGTCCGTGATGGGGGTGATCCTGGCCGCTGGCTCGCTGCGCCTGGATGCGGTGGTGGCCTACCAGTCCCAGCACCTGTGGAACGCCATCCCGCAGTTGGTGGGCTTCCTCGTCTTCGTGGTGGCGGCCTTTGCCGAGACCAACCGGTTGCCGTTCGACCTCCCCGAGGCCGAGACGGAACTGGTGGCCGGCTACCACGTGGAGTACTCCTCCATGAAGTTTGCCGCCTTCTTCATGAGCGAGTACGTGAACATGGTCACCATTTCCGCCCTCATGGTGACGCTCTACCTGGGTGGTTGGACGTTCCCTGGCCACCGCGCCCTGTCCGGTTGGCCGCTGTTACTACTCTCCGTCCTGTCGATGCTCGTGAAGGTATCGTTCGTCCTCTTTACCTTCGTGTGGGTGCGCTGGTCGCTGCCGCGCTTCCGCTACGACCAGCTCATGCGTCTGGGCTGGAAGGTCCTCCTCCCGCTCGCCGTCCTGAACCTGGTGTGGGTCGGCGTGGGCGTTGGCTACGGGTGGCTGTGATGGCGGCGCAGCTTTTCACGCGTGGGCACCTCCTGCCGCCGCGCTACCGGCAGACCGGTAGCCTCCCGTTGCCGGGGGAAAAGCGCAGCCGCGTCCTCGTCGAGGAGGCTTGATCCGATGGAGCTGATCGTCTTTGCCGCCACTGCTGCCCTGGCCATCGTCTCGGCGTGCGTTGCTGTGGTGCACCGGCAGCCGGTGGTCAACGTGCTCTCCCTCATCGTTACTTTCTTCTGCGTGGCCGTGAATTTTGCCCTCTTGGGTGCCTCCTTCCTTGCGGCGGCCCAGATCCTGGTGTACGCCGGTGCCATCCTCGTGCTCTTCCTGTTCGTGGTCATGCTCCTCAACGCCCCGGTGGTGGAGGAGAACGAGGCCAAGCGGCCGCTCCAACGCTGGGGCGGCATCCTCCTGCCGCTCGTGCTCCTGGCCGGTGGGGCCGCCGTCTTGACTCCCACTCTCCTGGCAACTGCAGCCACGCCAACCGACGGCACCGCCCACGCCCTGGGGCGACTCCTGGTCGGCCCCCACCTCTTCGCCTTCGAACTGGTATCGGTCCTCCTCCTGGCCGCCCTCGTGGCGGCCATGGTCCTGGTGAAAAGGAAGCAGTGACATGACCGTTCCCACCAACTACTTCATCCTTCTCGCCACGGCGCTCTTCGCCATTGGCGCCGCCGGGGTGCTGTTGCGCCGCAACGGGATCTCTATCCTCCTCGGCATCGAGATCATGCTCAACGCCGTGAACCTGGCCCTTGCCACCTTCGCGCGCCAGCACGGCAACCTGGACGGACAGGTACTGGTGTTCTTCGTGATGGCGGTGGCCGCCGCGGAAGTGGCCGTGGGGCTGGCGCTGCTCGTGGCCATTTTCCGCCGCCATCGCTCCATCGATGTGGACCGTCTCAACGTGATGCGCTGGTAGGAGATCGCTATGCTTGCCTGGCTCTGGCTCGTCCCTGTCCTGCCGCTGGCCGGCGCCCTCCTCCTCCTGGCCACGGCGCAGCGCAACTCCCACCGTACCACCTCCGCCATTGGCGTGGGTTCCGTCGGCCTCTCCCTGCTCGTTGCCCTGGCGGCCCTGGCCCAGTTCTGGGCCACGGGGCGCACCCCCTTCACCCAGACGTTGTTCCGCTGGATCGCCGCCGGTGACCTCTCCATCGACTGGGCGTTGCGGTTGGACGCGTTGTCGGCGGTGATGGTGTTTTTTGTGACGCTGGTGGGGTTTTTGATCCACGTGTACTCGATCGGGTACATGCACGGGGAGAGCGCG
>JACADV010000007.1 GCA_013388425.1 Thermoanaerobaculaceae bacterium
CCGGGCTGTGCCAGCATTGACGAGACCCTTCGCCGCTGACGCGGCTCCGGGTGACGGGGAAAGGGCAGTCATCCTGAGGCCGCGTAGCGGCCGAAGGATCCCGTCATCCCGGGAGCGCCGCGGTCGTGCGGCCGGGCTGTGCCAGCATTGACGAGACCCTTCGCCGCTGACGCGGCTCCGGGTGACGGGAAAAGGGCAGTCATCCTGAGGCCGCGTAGCGGCCGAAGGATCCCGTCATCCCGGGAGCGCTGCGGTCGTGCGGCCGGGCTGCCAACACTGGCGAGACCCTTCGCCCGGGAAGGGGCCGTGGCCGTGGCAGAGCGGCGTGGGTGGGGTTAACCAATTGGCCCTGAGAGGGTGTTGCCAAGGGCTAGCGGGTCCGGCACCGCGGCGTGAGGCGGGAACATCTCACGAGCCGATTCCGTATCTATGGGCATGGGGACACCCCCACCCGTGGTCGAGACCAGCCACCTCGTGAAGATCTTCCGTTCGCGAGGGCGGCGGCTGCGCGCCCTGGATGGGGTGAGCCTGGCCGTGCGGCGGGGCGAGGTCTTCGGCCTGCTGGGCGCCAATGGCGCTGGCAAGACGACGCTCGTGAAGCTGCTGCTCGGCCTGGCCAGGCCCACCGAGGGGAGCGTGCGGCTGCGCGGGGCCGACCCCCGCGAGGTAGCGGCACGCAGGCGAGTCGGCTACCTGCCGGAAGGGCATCGCTTCCCCGACTACCTGCCCGCGCGCGAGGCGTTGCGCCTCTTCGGCCGCCTGGCGGGGGTGCCGGAGAAGCTGCTCGCTTCTCGCATCGACGAGCTGCTGCACCTGGTGGAGCTTGCCGACCGCGGCGGCGACCGGCTGGGTACCTACTCCAAGGGGATGACGCAACGCCTGGGCCTGGCCGCAGCGCTGGTGGACGACCCCGAGCTCCTCTTCCTGGACGAGCCCACCGACGGCGTCGATCCGGTGGGACGGCGCACCATCCGCGACATCCTCCTCGCCTGCAAACAGCGGGGCGTGACCATCTTCATCAACTCCCACCTCCTCTCCGAGGTGGAGCGGACCTGCGATCGGGTCGCCATCCTCGACCGCGGCCGGGTGGTGTGCGAGGGGAGCGTTGAGGAGCTCACGCGACCCACCATGCGCTACACCCTCCGCCTCGCGCCAGGCCAAAAGGAGCGCCTCGACCTTCCGACTCTGGGTGCGCGACGTCTCCTCGCCAGCGACGGCCACCTGGAGGTGGAAGTGAACGACCTCGAGGAGTTGAACCGCATCCTCGACGCCATCCGCGCCCAGAAGGTGCTGGTGGCGGAGGTGCAGCCCGTGCGCCACGCCCTGGAAGACGTGTTCGTGCGCGTGCTCGACCAGGAGAACGGTCAGTGAGGACGTGGGCCCTCGTCGTGGATACCTGGCGCGAGGCGTTTGCGCGCTACACCCTCCTCGGCTTTGTCGTGGCCTCGACGCTGTTCCTGCTCACCCTCACCTTTGCCCTGAACCTCGACATCGTGGACGGGGTGCTCGCCGCCGGCTCGCTGTTCGGGAAGGCGTTCGACGTCTCCTCCAGGCCGGTCCCCGTCAACGAGCTGGTCACCAACAGCGAAGCAGCGTTCGCGGGCATGGCCTACGCCCTCGGCCTGTTCCTCGCCGTGTTCACCACCGGTTCCCTGGTGCCCAACTTGAGCAAACGCGGCACCGTGGATCTCTACCTCACCCGACCCACCTCCCGCACCCACGTGCTCCTGGCCCGCTTCCTGGGGGCGGCCACGGTGGTGGCGGCCAACATTGCCTACCTGTGCGGCGGCGTGTTCCTGGTGGTGTCGCTCAAGACCTCGGTGTGGAACTTCCGCTTTCTCGCCGCCGGAGCCCTCATCTTCTTCGTGTTCCTCTCCTACCTGGGGCTCATGTTCTTGATCGGCGCGCTCTCGGGCTCGACACCGCTGTCGATCATGATCCCCTACGCCATCTACATGATCACCATGCCCCTGGCGGCGCACCAACGCATCGAGGCGCTGGTGGACTCACGGCTGGCCGCCGGGGTGGTGCGGACCCTCTACTGGGTCCTCCCCAAGTCCGCCGAACTGGGGAGGGACATGCTCCAGCTCGTGCTGGGCCGGGGTACCCCGTCGCTGGCTGCGCTGGCCACCACCGGTGCCTTTGGTCTCGGCTGCCTGGTGCTGGGGTTGGTGTGCTTTGCACGAAAGGACTTCTAGGAGGATACCGTGCGTGGACTCTCGGTACTTTTGACCGCAGCTCTTGCCTCCCCCGTGGCCGCAGCCACCGTCCCTGCCGATCTGGCGGGGCTCCTGCCCCCCGACGTGCAGGTGGTGGTGGCGGTGGACGCGGCCGCGCTGCGCAGCAACCCCACCGTACAGCGATGGTTGCTGGAGCAGCAAGCGCCGTGGAGCGGCGTCCCAGCCGATGCCGCGGCCTTCCTGCGCGACGCCGGCGTGGATCCGGTGCAGGACATCGACGCCCTGGTGCTGGGCTTCGCCCCCTCCGAGGGGCGGGAGCAGGTGCTCGCCCTGGTGGGCGGCCGCTTCGACCCCGCCTCGTTGGGGGCCGCGCTGCTCGCCCGCGGGGCCACCGCGGTGCCCCTCGGCCCCGCCACTGCCTACCGACCGCCCGAGCGCCCCACCCAGGGAGCCCGACGCGCCACCCTCATCCTGCCCCTTGCGACCACCATCCTGGCAGGCACCGAGGAGGCGGTGGCGGCCGCGGCCCATCGTCAGCCAGCGCCCATCCCCCTGCTCACTGCTGCCGTGGCCGCGGGCCGCGTGGACCTCACCGCGCACTTCTGGGTCGTGGCGGACGTTCCCGAGCGCCCCCAGAGAGCGGCCGAACTGACCCAGGCAGCCGAGGGTGCCCGCGAGATGGGGGAGGTGCTCCTGGCCTCCCGCACCGTACGCCGGGCGACGATGCAGGCCACCCTGGACGAGGCGCTGCACCTCAAAGGCCTCGCCGAGGCCGATACGGCAGAGAACGCGGAGCTGCTGCGCGACGCCATCAAGGGTGCCTTGGCGGCCATGCGGCTCGAGGCCCAGGAACGGGCGCCGGAGCTGGTGGACGTGTTGCGGGACGTGCGCGTCGGGCTCGACGGCACCGTGGTATCGGTGGTGGGCGCCGTGCCGATTGCGCTCATCGAGCGACACGCAAGCGCCTGCCAACCCCGCCCCAACACCGCCCCGTAGCGGGACCGCCCCTGCCCCTCACCCGACCCGGCGAGGGCGCCGCTTCACTCCGCTGCCGCACGGGCTGCCAGCGCTTCGAGGGCCGCCACCACCTGGGGCAAGGTCAGGTGGGAGGTATCGAGGATGAAGGCATCGGCGGCCGGACGCAGGGGGCTGTCGGTGCGCGTGGCGTCGCGCAGATCGCGGCAGCGTTGCTCCTCCATTACGGCCTCCCACGCCACCGCCACACCCCGCCGGCGCAGCTCCTCGAAACGGCGGCGCGCCCGCACCTCGGCCGTGGCGGTGAGGAACACCTTGACGGGGGCGTCGGGGAACACCACGGTGCCAATGTCACGGCCCTCCACCAC
>JACADV010000071.1 GCA_013388425.1 Thermoanaerobaculaceae bacterium
CCCGACTGGCGCCTCCCTGGAGCGGCAGGTTACCCCGCGGTGGTGGCTGCCCGCGGCCCGGATCCGGCGGCCAACGTGCGCCGCGCCGTGGCTGCCCTGGGGGGGATGGAACGGTTCGTTCGCCCCGGTGAGCGAGTCCTGGTCAAGCCCAACGTGGGCTGGGACCGCCTTCCCGAACAGGCGGCCAACACGGACCCTGCGGTGGTGGCAGAGCTGGTCCGCCTGTGCCGCAGCGCTGGGGCTCGGCGCGTGGTGGTCACCGACATCTCCTGCAACGATCCGCGCCGCTGCTTTGCCCGCTCGGGGATTGCCGCAGCCGTAGCGGCGGCCGGGGGGGAGGTGATCGTGTCCGATCGCCTGCGCCTCGTGCCCGCGGATCTGGCTGGACTCGCCCAGGGGCTCGAGGTCGTGGAGGAGTTGCTGGCAGCGGAGCGCGTGATCAACGTGCCGGTGGTCAAGCACCACCGGTTGTCCGGAGCCACGCTGGGGATGAAGAACTGGTTCGGCGTCCTGGGAGCGGGGCGAAACCGCCTCCACCAGAGCGTCCACCGGGCCATCGCCGAGCTTGCCGCCACCTTCCGTCCTACCCTCACCGTGGTGGACGCCACCCGTGTCCTCCTGGCCAACGGCCCCCAGGGTGGGAGTCTCGCGGACGTGCGGGAGGTGGGGGCCGTGGCGGCCGGCACCGATCCGGTACTCTGCGATGCCTGGGGCGCCGTGCAACTGGGGGTACACCCCACCGATCTTGCCTGCATCCAGGAAGCGGCCCAGCGCGGCCTGGGCCGGGCGGAGGTGGGACTGGTCCAGGAACTGGGCACGGCATGAGCTGGACGACGCGCCTCCGCATCCTCTACCAGACGTTCTTCCTGTTCGTTTTCCTCTGGCTCCTCGCGCGCCTCGCCGCCTCCGATCCCCGCGACCTCCCCTTCGGGGCCTTTTTCCACAGCGATCCCCTGGCGGCCGTGGCGGTGGTGTTCTCCTCAGCCACGCTCCCGGGAGCGCTCGTGTGGGGTACCGCCCTGCTGCTCTGCACCATCGTCTTCGGCCGTGTCTTCTGCGGCTGGGTATGCCCGCTGGGCACGCTGCAGCAGCTGGCCAGCTGGATCCTCTCCCCGCGCTCCCGGCGGGAGAGCCTTGCCGTCAACCGCTACCGCCGCTGGTACGCCGTCAAGTACTACCTGCTCGCCGCCCTGCTGCTAGCCGCGGCCGCCGGTACCCTGCAGACGGGGCTCCTGGACCCCCTCTCCACCCTCGCCCGGGGGCTCGCCAGCGCCGTCTGGCCACTCCTCCCTGGCCGTCGCCCCGTACCGGGTGGCTGGATCGCCGGCGCGTTGGTGCTGGCCATCCTCCTCGCAAGCCGCTGGATACCGCGGCTGTTCTGCCGCGCCTTCTGCCCGTTGGGGGCGCTCTTGGGGGTCTTCGCTCGCTTTGCCCTGTTCCGCATCTCCCGCCGTCAGGAGGCCTGCACCACCTGTAACCTGTGCGCCTTTGCCTGCCAGGGGGCCGATGAACCGTTGGGGCAGCACCGCGTGGCCGAGTGCCACGTCTGTCTCAACTGCACGGCGGCCTGTCCCGAGGGCGCTCTCGCCTACCGGTGGCTGGCCACGACGCCCCCCGCCGAGGCACCCGACCTCTCCCGCCGCTACCTCATCGGCAGCGCCCTGGGGGGCCTCGTGGCAGCACCCCTCCTACAGGTGGCTGGGGGAGGTCGCAGCGTCGCCAACGCGCGTCTCTTGAGGCCGCCTGGCGCCCGCGCCGAGAGCGAATTCCTCGCTCGCTGCATCAAGTGCTCGCTCTGCCAGCAAGCCTGTCCCACCGGGGCGCTGCAGCCGGCCATCGGCCAGGCGGGGGTGGAGGGGTTCTGGACGCCGGTGCTGGTGCCCCGCCGCGGCTGGTGCGAGTTTGCCTGTACCCGCTGCGGGGAGGTTTGTCCCACCGGCGCCATCCAGCCCCTGGAGGCGGCGCGCAAGACCGGGTACGACGGCCGCGAGCCGGTGAAGATCGGCACCGCCTTCGTGGACCGCGGCCGCTGCCTGCCCTGGGGCATGCAGATTCCCTGTATCGTCTGCGAGGAGATGTGTCCGACGCATCCAAAGGCCGTTTGGGTCGAGTTGGTGCAGGAAACCACGCGCGACGGCCGTCGCGTTGCCCTGCAACGCCCGTGGGTGGAGCCGCAGCGCTGCGTGGGGTGTGGCATCTGCGAAAACCGCTGCCCGGTGGGGGAGGAGGCCGCGATCCGCGTCCTCTCGGTGGGGGAGACTCGCGACCCCCTCAACCGCATCCTCCTGCCGGCGGGCTAGGCTCGAGGGTTTGCGTTCTGGCGCCGAATGCCTTATCTCTTTCCTGTGAACAAGGCGGCTGCCTTGGCGGGGGTACTCATGCTCGGAACGAGACTCACGGCTGAGGTCCGGCCGCCCGCGGTGGCCGGTTCCTTCTACCCCGGGGAACGGACGGCTCTCGAGCGCGAGGTGAAGGAGTTCCTCGCCGCTGGCGCGCCGGCAGGTGAAGTCGTTGCCCTCATTGCCCCACACGCCGGTTACGTGTTCTCCGGGGCCACAGCGGGGAAGACCTTCGCCACCCTCGCCGGGCGTTCCGTCTCGCGGGTCGTGCTCCTGGGTCCTTCGCACCATGCAAGTTTCCGCGGCGGTGCACTCCCGCCCGCCGGCGTCACTGCCTTTGCTACCCCCCTCGGCACCCTCCCCCTGGACCGGGCGGCGGTGGAGACGCTGCGCCACACCCCGCTCTTCGACGGCCCTCCCTCGGCCCACGCTCCCGAGCACTGTCTGGAAGTGGAGTTGCCGTTCCTCCAGGCGGCCCTGGGCGAGGTGCCCATCGTCCCCGTGCTCGTGGGCAGCGCCACCGATGCCCCAACCGTGCAGGAGCTGGCCCGCGGCCTGTCCCGCGTGGTGGGGGACGGTACGGTGGTGGTGGTGTCCTCGGACTTCACCCACCACGGCTCGCCGTACGGCTACGCCCCCTTCGCTGGCGAGCGGGAGTTGGGGCGACGGCTGGTCACCATCGGACGAGACACGGCCGAGCGCGCCGCCGCTCTGGATCTTCGCGGCTTCTCGCAGCAGATCGACGTGTCCGGCGATACCGTGTGCGGGGCGCGGCCTATCAGCGTCCTGCTGGCGCTGCTCTCGCACGCCTTTGCCGGCTCGGGGCGGGTGGTGGAGGTGACCACCTCGGGCGAGGTGAGCGGCACCTGGAGCCAGGTGGTGACCTACGCAGGGGTGGTCTTCTCCGGGCGGTGGCAACCCTGGCGCGACGACCCAAAGGAACCGCAGCTAGGCACCTTGAGCAGCGAGGAGAAAACGGCCCTCCTGGCCCTGGCCCGCGCTACCCTGGAGAGCCATCTCGTCCATGACACCTCGCTCGCCCGCTGGTTTGCCGCCCACCCCGTGACTGGCAACCTCGCCGCCAAGGCGGGGGCCTTCGTCACCATCCACAACCGCCCGGAAAAGGCCCGCCTGGAGGGGAGATTGCGTGGCTGCATCGGCGTCATCGAGGCGCACGAGCCGCTCGTGGATGCCGTGGTCCACGCAGCCGTCTCAGCGGCCCACGACCCTCGCTTCCCCCCCCTGGCCCGGGAGGAGTTGCCGCGGGTGAGCCTCGAAATTTCGGTGCTTTCCCCCCTGCGCCCGGTGCCGGACTACGACGCCATCCGGCTGGGGATCCACGGCGTGCTGCTGACCAAGGGGAGCCGGCACGCCCTCTTCCTCCCCCAGGTCGCCACGGAAACGGGGTGGGATCTCCCCACCTTCCTCTCGCAGCTCTCGCTCAAGGCTGGGTTGCCCCCCGACGCCTGGCGCTCCGGCGCCTCGTTCCAGGTGTTCACGGCGGACGTCTTTGGGGAACCGGAGTAGCTGTCCCTTCACGCTCGGCCGCGCAAGGGGAGGGAAAAGGCTTCGATGGCCATGGTAGCCACCGTCTCGCCGATGGCCAAAGAAGCGGTGGCCGCGGGAGAGGGGGCGTTGAGAACGTGGATCTGCCGCTCCCCACCCACGATGCAAAAATCGTCCAGCAAGCGGCCCGAAGCGTCCAGGGCCTGGGCCCGCACCCCGGCCCCGCCACGCCGCAAGTCCTCCTGCCGCACCGCCGGGACCAGCCGTTGCAACGCCCGCGCGAAGGCAGCTTTGCTCCAGGAGCGAACCACCTCCCCGCAGCCGGTTTTCCAATAGCGACCGGCAAGGACCCAGAACCCCGGGAAGAAGAGGGTACTGGCCAGGTCCCGCACGGACACGGCGGTCCAGCGGTACCCCTCGCGCTTGAAGGCGAGCACGGCGTTGGGACCCGCCTCCACCTCGCCGGCGATCCGCCGCGTGAAGTGGACCCCGAGGAAGGGGAAGCGCGGATCGGGAACGGGGTAGATGAGGCCGTGCACCAGCTCCGCTGCCGCCGGAGCCAGCTCGTAGTACTCGCCGCGAAAGGGAACGATCCGCACCCGCGGGTGGTGGCCGCACATCCGGGCCACCCGGTCCGACTGGAGACCCGCGCAGTTCACCACCGCCTCGCACGCGACCTCACCGCGCTCGGTGTCTAAGACGGTGGTGCGCCCCCTCTGGCGCACACCCAACAGCCGCGAGCCAAGCCACACCGTCCCCCCGAAGCTGGCGACATCCCGGGCGTAGGCAGCAGCCACGGTGCGATAGTCCACGACTCCGGTCTCGCCCACCCACAACCCGGCCACCCCCCGCGCTGCAGGCTCGAACTCGGCAATCTCGTTAGCCGCCAAGCGGCGAATCCCCACGAGCCCGTTGGCGCGTCCGCGCCGCTCCAGCTCCTCCAGCACAGGCAGCTGGGCTGGTTCGGTCGCCACCACCACCTTGCCGCACCGCCGCCACGGGATGGCGTTGTCCTCGCAGTACCGCTCCAGCGCCTGCCGTCCAGCCGTGCAGTTGTGCGCCTTGAGCGAACCGGGGGCGTAGTAGAGGCCGGAGTGCATCACGCCACTGTTGTGGCCGCTCTGGTGGGCGGCCACTGCCGCTTCCGCCTCCACCACCCCTATCCGGGCACGGGTGCGCTGCGCTAGCGAACGCGCTACAGCTAGCCCAACGATCCCGGCCCCAATGACGGCTACCTGGCACTCACCCAGTTCTCGCATGGCTCCCTGCCTGTGGCGCCAGTCTCGGCCTCGCCCGTTTTGCCAGCTCAAGCTGGAGGGGCCAAGCTCCCGGGTGCGAGTTCGAGCTCCAGTACGCGACCCGTGACGGTGGCGGCCGCAACGCCCACGTGCACCCCCTCCGGCAGGTACGGGCGCAGGTCCACCAGCAGCACCCCGTCCTTTGGGTCGAGGCGCACGCGGTCCTGGGCGAAACGCCGCAGGAGAGCAGCCGCCATCGACAGCGGCACCGGCACGCCCAGCGGGCCCCGCAACGACTCGATCCGACAACCCAGGAACCGGCGATACACGCGCAGGTCCGTGGCGGTCACCACCAGCTGGGCCGGCAAGCCCTGCCAGGCGAGGCGAAGGGTGATCACGAGGGTGGGCCCCGCACCCGCGATGCGCACGCCCTGGAGCTGTTCCACCCGCCGCGGCAGTTCCCGCTCCGCGAGGCGCTCCAGGAGATCCAGGTCGCACCGGACCGAGAAGCCATCCCAGCTCAGGAGCGGGCGCGGCACCAGGTTCGCTGGCACGGGGGGAGTATACCTTGGCCGCGGGCTCAACTTGACGGGTTGGCGGGGAGCGGGGATACTTGCGCCGATGCATCGGTGTGACCACCAGGACCACGGCGGAGGAGGGTTTGCCCTCTTCCACCGCGGTGCCTGCGTCACGGGTAACACGTCGACTCCGCCGGAGCGCGGAAAGGAGGACTTCGTATGCGGTGGAAGAAAACCATACTGATGGCCGGTTGTGTGGCAACGATGGTGGTGGCTGCCGCCCTGGCGCCGGCTGCCGAGCTGCCGTTCCCCACCAACTGGCAGGGGGTCAGGGCGCCCATGCCCTACGGCTTCTACTGGGGAGCCCAGACCACGTACAACGGGAAGATCTACATCTTCGGTGGCAACTCGGACTGGAACCCCGAGGGGCTCGTCACCCTGAACACGACGTTCATCTACGATCCTGCCACTGACACCTGGACGCGCGGCGCCAACATGCCCACGGCTCGGTATCTGGCCACCGCCACCGAGGTGGACGGCAAGATCTACGTGATCGGCGGCCGGACCCTGGATGCCAGTGGCAGCGGGGGGCCAGTGAACGTCAACGAGGCGTACGACCCCGCCACCGACACCTGGACCACCAAGGCGCCCATCCCCCAGGCCATCCGTGGCCATGCCGCCGGTGCCTACAACGGCAAGGTGTACGTATTTGGCGGCAACACCGGTACCTACCAGAAAACTGTCCGGATCTACAACCCGGCCACCGACTCCTGGTCCACCGGGGAGGAGATGCCCAAAGCCCGGGCCTACGGGCAAGTGGTCTTCGTCCCCTCCAACAACCGCTTCTACTACATCGGCGGGGACAACGGCGGGTCCGTACCCTCCAAGTACTACGGCAACGCCATCCAGTACGATCCAAACCTCAACGCGTGGCTCGACCCCACCGCCAACATGATCGACAAGGTGTCGCAGTTTGCCTGCACCCTCGATCCGGTGGCCAACAAGATTTACGTCTTTTCCGGCCTCATGTGGGACGTGGAAGCGGGCGAGGACCGCGGCACCTCGGTGAGTGTCCAGGTGCTCGACATCGCCACCAACACCTTCTCCGACCAGACCAGTACCCTCTACCCGCCGAGCCCGCTCACCCGCACCAACGCCGCAGCCTCGTATCTCAACGGCAAGATCTACCTCACCCAGGGATCGGTGGGCGGCACGGTGGTGGACGAACTGGACCTAGCCACGGGAAAGTGGTACCAACCGAACGCTTTCATCCCCACCTTCAACGTGGACCAGGGCAACCTGGTGGCGGTCTCTGGCAAGCTTTACTTCCTCAATTCACTGGGCAACCAGGGAGTTTTCGCCTACGACCCGGCGACCAACGAGTGGAGCCAGACGGCAGCGGTGAACGCCCAACCGCGCCAGGCAGCAGTAGCCGCCGCCGCCAACGGCAAGGTGATCTTCTCGGGGGGGTGGATCGGCACGGGAACGACGGGCGACACTCAAGCGTACGACCCCGAGAGCGACTCCTTTGAGACCCTGGCCGCCGATCCCACAGCGGCCCTGTGGTCCTTTGGCGACGTGGTAAACGGCACGTTGTACGTTTTCGGCGGGAGCTCCACGGGCGAGGACCTGCTCACCACTGCCCGGGCCCTCGACCTCGCCACCAACACCTGGAGTAGCAAGGCGCCGCTTCCCGCCGGTATCATCCAGGCCACGGCCACAGCCATTGGCAGCAAGATCTACATCTGTGGAGGCTACGACAACAGTGCGGACAACGGGGTGCACGAAGAGCTGTTGATCTACGACACCACCACCAATACCTACTCCACCGGTGCTGCCATGCCGAAGCCCGTGTACGCAGCAGCAGCAGTAGCCTACAACGGCAAGGTGGTGGTGTACGGAGGCCGGCACCTCTACAACCAGGGCGGCACGATCTACTACTCCACCCCCGCCATCATCCAGGTCTACGACCCGGCCAGCAACACCTGGTCCATCGGCAACTCCCTCTACTACCGCGAGGGGCACGGGGCGGCGCTCATCGGCAACAAGCTGTACGCCGTAGGCGGCACCGACCCCAACTTCCCCGAGAACCGCCTCGACATCGTGGCCTTCTCCAGCGCTCCCCCGCCGCCGAGCCTGTCGCTGGCACCGGCCAGCCAGGACATCGTGGTGGGGGCGACCGGCACCCTCACGGCCACCATCTCTGCGCCGCAGGCCACGGCTACCGCGGTGACGCTCACCTCCAGCAACCCCTCCATCGCCTCGGTGCCGTCCTCGGTCACCATCGCCGCTGGCGAGACCTCGGCAAGCTTCGTTGCCACGGCCGTGGCGGTGGGTGGGCCAGTGACGATTTCGGCCGACTTGCCAGCGGAGTTGGGGGGCGCTACCGCCACCGCCCAGGTGACGATCACCGGCATCACGGTGGCCCTCAACCCAACTTCTCTGTCCATCCAGGCTGGCAGTTCCGGCAACCTCGAGGTGAACCTGAGCGCTGCGCAGCCAGTTCCGGTGGTGGTGGCTCTGGCCTCTTCGAACTCCGCCGTTGCCACCGTCCCAGCGAGCGTCACCGTGCCGGCTGGTTCGCTGCGCGCCTCGTTTGCGGTGACTGGCGTGGCAGCAGGCTCCGCCACGGTAACGGCCACCCTGCCCGCGGCCTTGGGCGGCGGCTCGGCCACAGCCGCGGTTACGGTCACCCAGCCACCGACCGAGACCTACCGCTACCTCGTCCCATCGGTGGCCCACCTGCCTGGCAAGTCCGGGACCAAGTGGCGCACGGACCTGGCTGTGGTCAACCGCGGATCCGCCAGCGCCAACCTCACCATGACCTACTACCCCCTCTCCGGCACCGCCGTCACCCGCACCGCGACCCTGGCCGCCGGGGCTACCACCGAGTGGCGTGACATCCTGGTGAGTCTATTCGAGTTGGGGATTGACGCCAACACCAGCGGGACGCTCAAGATCGAGGCCAACGCTCCGGTCGGGGCCACCTCCCGCACCTACAACGAGAAGACGGCGACCGAGACCTTCGGCCAGTACTACCCGGCCGTGGCGGAACCCTGGGCGTGGGGAGCCGGTCAGGTGGGCGTGCTGCCACAGCTCAAGAAGAACGCTGGCTTCCGCACCAACGTGGGGGTGCTCAACCTGGGCACCGCTGCCTGCGAGGTGGAAGTGAAGCTCTTCGGCGCTGACGGCAGCCAGCTCGGCAACACCGTCACCTTCACCGTGGCGGGCGAGCGGTGGTTGCAGCAGAACGACATCTTTGCCGCTGCCTCGGTGGCCTCCGCCGATATTGCCTACGCCACCGTCGAAGCCAAGACCGCCGGTGGCAAGATTTGGGCCTACGCCTCGGTCATCGACGCCACCACCGGCGATCCGACCACCATTCCACTCTTGGCCTCCCTGGGCACCACCACCCGGGTCGTTCCCTCGGTGGCCCACGCCCCGGGCAAGGCCGGCACCAAGTGGCGCACCGACGTGGCAGCGGTCAACCGCAACGCCACGCCAGCCACCCTCACCTTGACCTTCGCCGACTACGTGGGGAGTGCGCCGGTCGTTCGTACGGCGGAACTTGCAGCCGGCGGCACCGTGGAGTGGCGCGATATCCTCACGAGCCTCTTCGGCTATTCCGACACGGCCAGCGTCAAGGGCACCCTCACCATCGCATCCACGGTAGAGGTGGACGTGACCTCCCGCACCTACAACCAGAAGAGCGCCACCGAGACGTTCGGTCAGTACTACCCGGCGCTGGCTGCCAACAGGGCGATCCACTCCAACGAGGGGGGCCTCCTCCCGCAACTCAAGAAGAACGCTGGGTTCCGGACCAACGTGGGGGCGGTAAACCTGGGGACGGCGGCCTGCACCGTGCTCGTCCGGCTCTTCGGAGCGGACGGCAGCGCCCTCGGGAACAACGTCACCATCTCGCTCCCGCCCGGCAAGTGGGTGCAGCAGGATGACATCTTTGCCGCGGCTGGGGTCGGAGGGGCGGACATCGCCTATGCCGTCGTCCAGGTCGTCAGCGAGGGTGGGGTTGCCTGGGCGTACGCTTCGGTGATCGACGCCACCACCGGCGATCCGACGACGATTCCTCTGCTCTATCCATCCCTCGGTCTCTTCTAGCTCCACGCTCTCACACCAAACACCAGAGGGCTGCGGGCAATACCCGCAGCCCTCGTTTTTTGCGAGCCATACCGCAGGGGAAAGCCCCTGGCGCTACCGCTGCGCGGCTCCCTCGCCCCTCACACCATGTAGGCCACGGCGAATCCAATTTGCGCCGTCATCATCATCAGGTACATGTGCGTCCAGGAGGGGTGGTTCTCGGTGGTGGCCAGGGCGTCGGGATCCCGCAGAAGCAGGCAGCAGGTGAACACACCCCACAGCGTCAGGGCACAACCGAGCACCACCAACACCGTGGCGTTCCCAGTGAGAATTGGCAGCGACGGGTCGGCCGGGTCCCGCAGCACGGTCCCGAGCGGCATCAAGAGCCAGGGGAAGACAAAGGAAGGCGCGATCATCCACGCGGCTTTGCGCACCCCGTACTTCACTGGCAGGGTGTGGACGCCGCTCGCCGCATCCCCCGCCATGTCCGAGAAGTCCTTGGTACTGGAGGCTCCCAGCAGGAACAGGCCAAAGACCAGACCGATCCACCAGGCCTCGGCGTGCCAGACACTGGCCACCATCCCCCACCCAGCCACCTTGAGCCACATGCCGCGCGGAATGGCAATGGTGACGTTGGCCCAGATGCCAAAACGCTTCGTCCGCCCGAAGCTTGGCCACGAGTACACCCAGGTGGCAAGGGCGGCGCCCACGTAGAGGAACAGCACGGCGTGGTCCCCCAGGGGCGCCCGGAGCCGATCCGCGAGCGTGACCGCCGGGTAGGGCACCACGAGCCACACCGGCACGGTCCCCAGCACGTACAGCACCAGCGCCAACCACCACGCCTGGCGGACACTCACCCGCCCCGAAGGGATGGGCCGCCTTGGCTTGTTGATCCGGTCGGCCTCCAGGTCTGCAATCTGGTTGAGCGTGTTGGAGGCGGCGTTGAGGAGCGCCGCGCACAGGCTACCCAGCACCACCGTAAGCACCACGGACCAACTCAAGGTACGCGTGGGATCGGGGTTGTGGGCGGAGCCGAAGGCGCAGACTGCCCCCGAAACAATCCCCAACAGTGGCGGCAGCAGGGTGAAGGGCCGATCCAGATCCACCGCATCGCGCCAACGCATACTCACCTCCCCATCATGACGAGCAGTCCCCCAGCCAGCGCAGCGGCCACCAGTGTCAAGGTGAGATTTACCGCGTCATGCCCAACATCCCGAGAAAACTGCCCCTCCACGAGGGCAGCAGCAAACCCGCAGATCCCGCACACCACGGCGGTGCGCCACTCCACCAGGGCCAGGGCAGCGGCAAGCCCGACCAGCCCGGCGGCAGCCGCGGCCGAGGCCAGGGTACCCACCGCCGAGAGGGCCCCGGGCGTGCCGGCAGCCACCGGCTGCAACCGGGGCAGGGTGTAGGCACGGCGCGAGAAGGCCTTGCCCACCTCCGACCCGGCCGTGTCCGCAAGCGCCGCCGCTAGAGCCGCCACCGCCATGGCCCGCAGCACCCAGGCGTCGGCAAAGGGCATGAGCAGCGTCGCGGCAAACACCACCACCCCCTTGGCCGCCACGTTGCCAAGGCCCCGCTGCCCGCCGTGCCCTTCGGCGATGCCCAGCGCGACCTTCTTCCGCCACCCCACCCGGGTCACCGCCGTCCCTGCGGCAAGAAAGAGGAAGAGCACGAGCCACAGCCGCACGCCGCCGAAGACCCAGGTCACGCCCCCCAGAAGATAGGCACCAGCAATGCCAGCGGGGGAAAGGACCCGCTTCCACGCAGCCAGGAGGGCGCAGCCCCCGTTGACCGCCAGCGCCACCACGAGGGTTTCCGGGAGAGCGCCACGCCAGGCCTCCAGCCCCCCTCCACCCACCGAGAGGGAGAAGAACGCCAGCGCTCCCAGCGAGGGGGCCAGCAGGTTGTCATCCACCGCCAGGGGGGCTCCCTCCACCAGGGCAAAAACCAGGGCCGCCACGGCGCCTGCGGCAACGAGCCATGTCCAGACAGGGCCGACCTCGGTGCTGGAAAGCGGTACGGTGAAAACCCGGGTGAGGAACGCCAGGTACAGCACCTCTCCCCCCACGAGGGCCCCGAGGAACGCCCCCACCAGCCCCGCCCAGGTTTTTCGCGGGTTCCAGGGGAGCCGGCGACGCCCCCACTTCATCCCGGCCACTCCGGCTGCCGCGTCACCACCAGCCAACAACCCCCACCCCAGGGCAGCTAGCGACAGGTCCCGCCAGAACACGAGGATGAGAGCGCCGACGACCACGGGATAGAGGAGCACCCCGCGGTCCGAGGCACCCTCCCGCGCGCTCCGCATGCGGTGGCCCACCACGCGCGGGAGCACGAGCCAGTTGTGGAGGAACGCCGCAAGGGCGCAGAGCGCCGCCTGCCACCAGAGGAGAAAGGGCAGGGCCAGGGCAAACACCCCCATGCTGGCGTGGACGAGCTTGCGAGCCGCCTCCCCAGCCGCCAGGGGCCGGCCGCGGATGGCTGCAAGACCCCTCACGACCGCCTCCGCACCTTTTCCCGCCAGTACACCAGGGTGTCGCGCAGGGTCGCTGCGAACGGCACCTCGGGCCGCCAACCGGTGGCCCCCTGGAACTTATCGCCGGCCCCCTCCAGCACCGGGATTTCGGCCGGCCGCAACCGCGCCTCTTCCACCACCACCTCCACCCGGGCAGGACTCATGGCCAGCAGCTCCTCGAGCACGCTGCGCAAGGTCCGGGAACGGCCGCTCGCCACGTTGTACGCCTCGCCCGCCTCCCCCCGACTCGCCGCCAGCCAGTACGCCCGCGCTGCATCCCGCACGTCCACGAAATCGCGGCTCACGTCCAGGTTGCCCACCGCCAGGCGCGGCGGTTGCATCCCCGCTTCGATTTCGGCAAGCTGCCGGGCAAAGGCGGCAATGACGAACTGGTCCGATTGCCCCGGCCCGCAGTGGTTGAACAGCCGCAGCCGCACCGTGCGCACACCGAAGGCACGGAAGTACTGGAAGCCCAAGAGATCCACCGTCGCCTTGGAGACTGCGTAGGGGGAAACGGGGCGGAAGGGTTGCTCCTCGGTAATTGGCAACTCGCTGGGCTTCACGATTCCGTACGATTCGGCCGAACACGCCAGCACCACCGTGGCGTCCAGTTGCAGCTGCCGCACCGCCTCGAGCAGGTGCAGCGTTCCCACTGCGTTGACCTGCAGCATCTCCGTGGGTGTCTGCCAGGAGCTGGAGACGGAGGAAGAGGCGGCGAGATGAAAGATCACGCCCGGTTGGCACGCCTGCAGCACGCGCAGGAGCGAAGGCGGGTCCAGGAGGTCGCCTTCCAGGAAGCGGATGCTCTCAGCCGGCGCTCCCAGCCTGGAGGTGTTCGAGCGCCAGCGGCGCAGACCGAACACCTCCAGCTCGGGGTGCAGGACAAGCTGCTGCGCAAGGTGAGACCCCACGAAGCCGGTGATTCCGGTGATGAGCACCCGCACGCGCGCATGGTACCCGAAGCGAGCCCTCTTCGACCCGCGTCGCCGCTTGACGTGAGCGTCTCAGGCAACGCCGGCGCCCGGTCCGAAGAGGCGAGCAAAGGTGCTGCTCGTCACCGCCTCCACTTCGGCCAGGCTCGTCGATCGCTCGCGGGCCACGGCTTCGCCCACGAGCCGCACCAAGGCCGGTTCGTTGCGCTGCCCCCGGTGCGGCACTGGCGCCAGGTAGGGGCTGTCGGTTTCCAGCAAGAGACGGTCCAGCGGCAGCGCAGCCACCATCGCCTTGACCTGTTCCGCCTTGGGAAAGGTCACCATCCCAGCAACCCCCACGGCCAAGCCGCGCGCTACCACCTCCTGGGCCGCCTCGACACCGGCGGTAAAGCAGTGAGCCACACCCCGCACACCTTCCTGGGCGGCCAGAGCTGCCAGGAAATCGGGCCAGGCCTCGCGCTCGTGCAGCACCACCGGCAAGCCGCTCTCCACAGCCAGCGCCAACTGCCACGCCAAGGCCCGCCGCTGGTCCTCTCGCGGCGCAATTTCGTAGTGGTAGTCCAGACCGATCTCGCCGATGGCCACCACCCCATCCCGACCGACGAGCCCCTCCAGGCGGCGTTTGAGCGCCGCATCCAAAGCAGCCGCCTCGTGAGGGTGACACCCCACGGCTGCCACCACCCGCTCGGGGAAGCGATCCCGAAGCGCCACGGTCCGCTCCAAATCGCCGGGGCCCGTAGCGGGGGCAAGGATTCGCTCCACCCCCGCCTCCTCGGCCCGCGCAAGCACCCCCTCCACTTCACCGTCCTGGAACATGGCCAGGTGCGCGTGGGAATCGATCACCACATCCTCCTCACGGAGTGTAGCCGAGCAGCCCTTGCCGGAGCGCGCTGGCTCCGCTAAGCTCTGCCCCCGTGAGCATCGCCCCCATCCCCGTGGTGGTCGTGGGTGTGGGCCACCTGGGCCGGCATCACCTGCGCCTCGCCGCCACCCTGCCGGGGTGGCAGTGCGTGGGGGCGTACGATAGCGACGCGGCCCGTCTCGCTGAAGTGTGCGCCAGTTTCAACGTCCCTGCCCTCACGAGCCTCGACCAAGCCGTCGAGAAGGGCGCTGCTGCCATCGTTGCCACCCCCACGACGACCCACTGTGCGGTGGCCTCCCGGTTTCTTGCCGCCGGCCGCCACGTGCTGGTGGAAAAGCCCATCGCTGCCAGCGTGGCCGAGGCCAAGAAGCTGCTCCAAACTGCGACCGCCCACGGGGTGGTGCTGGGGGTGGGGCACGTGGAGTTCTACAACCCCGCCGTTCAGGCGGTGCTCGCCCACGACCCGCGGCCGCGCTACCTGGAGGCGCAGCGCCTGTCTCCCTTCACGCGGCGCTCCTTGGACATCGATGTGGTGCTGGACCTGATGGTGCACGACCTGCAGATCGCCCAGGCGCTGTGCCGCAGCGCGCCGGTGCGCGAAGTTCGCGCAGCCGGCGTGCCGGTGCTCTCCGACCGCACCGACCTGGCCAATGTGCGCCTGGAGTTTACCGACGGAACAGTGGCCAACCTGACCGCTTCCCGGGTCTCCTCCGAGCGGGTGCGCAAGCTGCGCATCTTTGCCATTGACGAGTACTTCTCCATCGACTACGCCGAGCAGAGCGTGAGCGCCTACCGGCTGGAACGCCAGGGGGAACCCCGGATCGTAGCGGTGGATGTCCAGGTGGCCAAGGGGGAGCCGCTGGCGGCCGAGCACCTCGCCTTCCAGGCGGCGTGCCGGGGTGTGCCAACACCCTTCGTGGACGCGGCCGCCGGCACCGCCGCCCTGGAGACGGCTACCGCTATCGTGGCAGCGATCCAGCAGCGCTGACTTCCGCCCGTTCCCCACCCACTGGTCGTGGCGCGGCGGGAACCTCCCGCGATGGCCTCGCTGCCGGAGGAGGTTGCCCGCAGGAGGAAGGTGCTCTAGCATGGTGGCAACGCTGCTACCGGGAGGTGGGGTCATGCACGAAGCGGTCGAGCGCCACCTGTTGCTGCTGCGCATCGTGGCCGCTGCCTACCTCCTCACCCTGGGCGCCCTGGCAGTGATCGTGGGAGTGGTGGAACCACCCACCCCCCCGCTGCTCCCCCAGAGTGTCCACCTGGCCTGGGCGCTCCTGGCGTTGGCCGTGGTGAACCTGGCCACGCTGCTCCCCGTCCACCGGGCAATGCTGGCAGGGCCGCAGCGGGTCTTCCGCCACAGCCGCCAGCTCCAACCCTTGCTGCGGGCCCACCTGGTGGCGCACCTGGTGACGTACAGCAGAGTTGAGGCCGTCTCCATCTTTGGACTGGTCCTGTTCTTACTTTCGGGGCGGACAGACTGGTTCTGGATCTTTGCCGCCCCCGCCGCCGTGGGCATGCTGGTGCTATGGCCCACCGCCGAGAAGCTGGAGGAGCTCCTGGGCGAGCCAACCTCCTCGTTGTGACGTGAGTGCCGGGAAGGCCCAGGCCGCCCGACCAGCCGGCCTGCTACCCGGCCACCACCCCGGAACCGGCCGTCTTGGCGCGGCGCAGGGCCGCATCGGCAGCCAGCAGGAGTTTCTCCACCGTGTCCACGCCAGCGCCCACGCACCCCCCGCCGGCGCAGAGGGTCACCGAGGAGGGGACCACGTTCATGAGTTCCCGCGCCACCCGACGCGCGGTCTCCCCGGGCGTGTGCGGCAGGAGGATGACGAACTCGTCCCCCCCGTAGCGGGCGATGAGGTCCCCCGCCCGGATCGCCCCCGAGAGGGCAGTCGCCACCTCAACCAGCAGGCGGTCGCCCGCCAAGTGACCGTTGGTGTCGTTGTAGCCCTTGAAGCCGTCCAGGTCCAGCATCAAAACCGCCAGGGGCTGTTGCCGGCGCAACGCCCTGCGGACCTCCACCGACAGCACCTCTTCCAGGTACCTGCGGTTGAACACGCCGGTGAGCGGGTCGAGACTGGCACGCGTCCGCTCCCGCACCCCCAGCGTCGCCTCCACCCGGGCCATCCAGGTCACCCCCACGAGCACCAGGAGCTTGATGATCTGCACCTCCCACCGGAACTCCCCGTAGCGGGGGTCCGGTGGCGCCAGCTCCACGTGGCGCCACGCCACCGCCAGGAACAGGACCGCTGCGTAACTGGCCGGAATGGCGACTGCCGCCAACAGGGCGGCGCGCTGGTTGGAGCGCAGGTTGCTCATGGCCACGACCACGAAGTAGGCACAGAACGCCGCCTGGGAGTTGACGGCTGCCATGCTGCGATCGAGCAGCACCGCCCCGCCAAGAAACGTCATGACCGCGAGGATGTCCGCCGCCACCACGGCCACGGGGAGGCTTTCGTCCCACCCGTACCGCGCCAAGAAAACCTGGAAGGCAAGCGCCAGGAGCAGGTAGCCGCCCAGCAGTGCCAGCGCCCATAGTTGTTCGGGGGTGGCGTAACCGTGCAGCAGCACCGTCGCCAGAACAATAAGCCAGGCGGCCAGACTGAGCCCAATCCGCCACAGGTTCAAGTAGCGCTCCAGATCGGCGGCCCGGCGCTCGATCCGCTCCTGAGCGGGCACCAGTCGCGGATGCGACCCCGACGACCACGACGCGGCACTCATGGCGTGATATCAGCCTCCCGGCAGAAGCGCGCGACGATCTCCAGCAGTGCGGCGTGCACCGCCGGCGTTGCCGCCAGGACGTTCCCCCGGGTGAGCACGTCGGCGCCACCGTCCAGATCGCTCACCACCCCCCCCGCTTCGCGCACGATCAGCGATCCGGCCGCCACGTCCCAGGGAGAGAGGGAGAACTCGAAAAAGCCGTCAAAGATCCCCACGGCCACGTGGGCGAGATCCAGGGCTGCCGCCCCCGGGCGCCGCAACGCGCCAGCCTGGAAGAAGACCTCGCGGAACACCTGCAGGTAGGTGTCGATGTGCCGGGCGACCCGGTAGGGGAAACCGGTCGTCAGGAACGCCCCGGCCAGCGACGAGCGGTGGCTCACCGAGGCGGGGCGGCCGTTGCGGTAGGCCCCACCACCCCGGGTGGCCGAGAACGTCTCGTCCCGCATGGGGTCGTAGATCACGCCCACTTCCACCTCTCGCCCCACCACCAGGGCCACCGATACGGCAAAGTGGGGGAACCCTCGGACAAAGTTGGCCGTGCCATCCAGCGGATCCACCACCCAGCGCGGCCCGGCCCCCCCCGACGCCCCACCCTCCTCGGCGAGCAGACCGAACTCGGGGGTCTGTACGGCAAGGTAGGCGGCAATCGCCCGCTCGGCTTCCCGGTCAGCGGCGGAAACCCAGTCGTTGACCCCCTTCTCCTCCACCTGAGCCGCCTCTAGACGACCGAAGAAGCGGCGCAGCACCGTGCCCCCCAGCTGCGCTGCCGTGATGGCCACGCCCAGCAGGTGGCGTTGCGGCAATGGGGCAGCCAC
Organism: Thermoanaerobaculaceae bacterium; assembly: GCA_013388425.1. Lineage (GTDB taxonomy): Bacteria > Acidobacteriota > Thermoanaerobaculia > Thermoanaerobaculales > Thermoanaerobaculaceae > JACADV01. The sequence goes on from JACADV010000071.1 coordinate 17,542, forward strand.
CGCTACCTCTCCACCCTTCCCGGCAGCGGCTGGGTGGGGGGAATGCCCAGCGAGGTCCCTGGCGTTCCCGTCATCGGGATGACCATCGACGACGCCCTCGCTGACGAAGAACGTCGAGTACGCCAACTGCGTCTCGTCGTGGACATCACCGCCCAGGTGCTGGCGGAGGACCGCCACTTGACGCTGTGCGAGGCGTTGCGGCTCATCGAAGCGGCCCGCACCACCGCGGCCCGGCTGTTCCCCGGCCAGCACGACACCTTCGACCTGGTGATCCGCCCGCGGCTGGAACGTATCGTCATGGAGCGTTTCGGGATCGCCAGCGTGGCTCCGGTCAACTGACCCCCTCCGCGTACTCGGGGAACTGCCCTCGCTCGCTCTCCGGCACTTCGTTCTCGAGCTCCACCAGCACCGTCTCGCCCTCGCGCACCTCTAGGCCTTCCACCACGGCGGTGAGTTGACTGGCCACGCCGGGCAAGAGGCCGGAGGTGTCCACCGTCACGCGCTTGGCGGCGCGATCCTTGCCGTTGGCATCCACCACCACCACCTGGAGGGTGAGCGAGCGCAGCCGCTCCCGCCCCCGATTCAGGACAAAGAGGTCCAGGGCCAGCGACGGTTCGCCGTTGGCACCCCGCCGCGGCTGATAGGCGGTGGGACGAACCTCGTGATGAGCCCGGGCCAGCGTCACGCGCGCCGCCATGTCCGCCTCTCGCCCGCAGGCCGCCAGCACACCCGCAGTGATCACAAGAAGAGCAAGGGGACCGACGCCTCCACCCTGTCGCATCGTCACTCTCCCGCGCCCCTTGGGGCCTTCGCCCGGTGTGGATCCAATGCCCCCAGCTGTCTGCCGTGTCGCATCGCGTGCTCCCCTCTGGAGAGACCGCTTCCCGCCTGGACATTTTACCATTCACACCAGGTACGCCAGCAACTCGCTGGAGACCAGCCACCCGCGGGGCGTGAGGCGTACCCGCCTACCGCGCCGACGCGCCAGACCGAGGGCCAGAAACGCTTGCAACTGTTCGCAAAACTCCGGGGGCGCCAGGCGCTGGACCGCCCCCTCCCCGACCCCTTGGGCAAGCCGCAGGCCGAGCATGAGCCGTTCCACGCCCAGCTCGTGCTCGGAGAGGGTCCGCGCCCAGGCTCGGGGGCTCGAGCCAGCCTCCAGGCGCTCCAGGTAGAGCTGGATGTCCTCCACGTTGGCAAAGCGCTGCCGACCCACCTGCCCGGCCGCCGCCGGCCCCACCCCCAGCACGCTGCGCCCCAACCAGTAGCGCAGGTTGTGGCGGGCGGAAAAGCCCGGGCGCGCAAAGTTGGAGACTTCGTAGTGGTGGTAGCCAGCCCCCACCAGGGCCTTCCCCACCTGCAGGTAGGCGCGAGCGGCAGCATCCTCGTCCGGAAAGGTGTCCGGGCATCTGGTGGCAAGCGCCGCGAGGGGCGTTGGTTTGTCCAGCTCCAGGAGGTACACCGACACGTGGTGGGGCAAGAGCTGCAGAACCTCGGTGATGCTCTGCTCCACCTGCTTCGCACCCTCCCCAGGAACACCCACCATGAGATCGAGCGACACGGTAAAACCGTGCGCCAGGGCGGCTGCCACGGCCCAGCGGGCCTTCACTGCCGAGTGACGCCGCCCCAGGCGCCGGAGGATGTTCTCGTCGAACGACTGGACCCCCAACGACAGGCGTGTCACGCCCAGCCGCGCCCACCGTTGCAAGCGTTCTTCGGCCACATCCTCGGGGTTTGCTTCCAGCGTGAACTCCGCCCCCGGCGCCACGACAAACCACCGCCGCAGGGCAGCCATGATGGTGGCCAGTTCCGCTGCCCCCAAGAGCGACGGCGTGCCGCCGCCGAAGTACAGGGTCCGCAGCTCGCGCCCCGCCCGTCTGCCCAGTGTGTCGAGTTCGCCGGCGATGGCACTGACCAGACGGCCGCGCTGCTCCAGCTCGGTGGTGGAAACGAAGGCACAGTAGGAACAGCGGCTTACGCAGAGAGGGACGTGCAGGTACAGGCCGCAGCTGTGCCGGCGGTACGGGGCAGTGGGCGCGGCGCTGTTGCTAACTCCAGAGCCAGCGCGAGCGGATTTCCTCAAAGGGCGCCCCCTGGTCGGCCCACACGGCCCGCGCAAACGCCTCCACCCAGGGGTCGAACCCCGGGATGATCCGCAGGTTGTCCTCTTCGAGCAGGGCCCGGACATCCTTGGCCGAGGCCATGAGGGCCTGGGCCGCCCGCCGCAACTGCCACCCCACCGAGCCCACACCGTCGAGGAGGTCCAGCCGCCGCGCCCACAGCAGGAGCGAGGTCGCTGCAGCAAAGGTTTCGCGCCCCAGCCGGGCAGTGGCAGGACCGGGAAGCCTCTCGCCGAGCCCCTCTTGGTGGGCGCAGCGCGATGCGGCCCGCTCCATCTCCAGGGTGAGGCTGGCCAGATCGGTGTGGAAGAACAGGTCCTCGATCGCCTCGTTCCCCTCCTCCCCGAAGCACTCGTTCAACAGCCGCCGCCTGTCCAGGGGTGGCACACACACCGGCACGGCAAGGACAAAAGAGGCCCCCGCCTGCCGCGCCGCTGCCACTCCCCGTTCCACCTCGCCGGTCGCATCCAACACGGGCACCAGTCCCAACAGCACACCGGCCGCCACCCCCCGCGCCTCCCACGGCTGCAGCTCCGGCAGCGCTCGCCCCCCCCAAAGGGCTGGCAGCCAAGGGGCGAGCACCGTCACTTGCCCGGCCATGCCAGGCGCTGGGAGTGCCGCCGCCTCCAGTGGCGCATCCAGCACCACCAGCACCCCCCACCCCGCCTCCAGGAGGGGCACGATCACCTCCGGCTGACCCGCCAGCACCCCCGCGTGGACCAAAAGCCGAGCCGGGCGCCGCACCGGCCCGGGGTCCACCCGTAGCGAGGCGTCGTGGCTACCGGGCCAGACCAGCCTCATGCTCACGGGGTCGAGGCCAACCCCCTGTGCCGGTGGTCCCACCGCCCCGAGCCGGTACTCCAGGGGCAAGAGGTCCGGGAAGGAGGGATCAACCCTCCGCATGGCCCCATCCGGCCAGCACTGTTTCCAGGCTGGCCCGCCCTTCCCCCAGGGCGCGCCGCACGTACTTGGCGAGAACGTCCGTTTCCAGGTTCACCAGGTCGCCGACGCGACGGTCCTTCAACGTCGTCCCCTCGAGGGTGGCGGGGATCACTGCCACCTCGAACCAGTCTCCGCCCACCGCGGCCACTGTGAGGGAAACCCCGTCCACCGCCACCGACCCCTTCTCGGCAACCTCCGGAGCGAGCGCCGGGGGAAGCGCAACCCGCAACACCCGGAAGGCTTCCAGCAACTGCACCGCCCGCACCGCCGCCGTGGCGTCCACGTGCCCCAGCACGATGTGGCCCCCGAGCCGATCGGTTACCCGCAGGGCGCGCTCCACGTTCACCCGCCCTCCCACCGGCACCCTGCCCAGGGTGGTGCGCGACAGCGTCTCCGGCGAGAGGTCCGCGGCAAACCCGTGCGCCCCGCTGGCAGCCACCGTGAGGCACACCCCGTTGACCGCGACGCTCTCGCCGTGGCGCAGCGGCTCGCCCGCGAGCGCACACTCCACCTCGAGCCGCGCCCCGCCACTGCGGGGCGTGCGCGAGCGCAGCCGCCCCACCGCTTCCACGAGACCGCTAAACACCGCCGACCTCGGCGACGATCACGATGTCCTCCGCCACCCGCCGCACCTCGCGCACCGCCAGCCGGACCCCCTCCTGGGGCGAAGCAAACCCCGCCCCCCCTACCGCGGGGGTCGCCTCCCTGCCCCCCAGCACCAGCGGGGCCAGGAAAACGTGGAGGCGTTGCGCCAGCCCTTCCTTGAGGAACGACCAGTGGACCTCCCCCCCACCCTCCACCAGGAGCGAGCTCACACCGGCTCCCCCCAGCCAACGCAGCACCTGGCGCAGATCGCAGCGCCCCTGGCCGTCGTCCCCCACGGAAACAACCCTCGCCCCTGCCCCTTCCAACGCCGCACGCGCGGCAGCCGGTGCTTCGTCCAGGCAGAACACCACCACGTCTTCGGGACGGTTTTCGAGCAACATGGCCGTGGGCGACACCCTGAGGTGGGAATCCAGGACCACCCGCAGCAGGGCCGGGTTGGGGTTGAGTCCCAGGTGTCGCGTCAAGCGCGGGTCGTCCGCGAGCACCGTACCGACGCCCACCAGCACTGCGTCGAACTCCTCCCGCAGGGCGTACCCTTCCCGCCGCGCGGCTTCCGAGGTGATCCACCTGGACCGACCGCCTCGCGCCGCCAGCTTCCCGTCCAGCGTCATGGCCATCTTCAGCGTCACGTAGGGAACACTGTGGCGCATGAAATGGAAGAACTTGTAGTTTAGCTCGGCGCACCGGTCCGCCTCGATCCCCTCCACCACCTCCACCCCGGCGGCACGCAACTTTGCCGCCCCGGCCCCGTTCACCAGGGGGTTGGGGTCCAGCGTCCCGATCACGACGCGGCGGATCCCCGCAGCCAGCACCGCATCCACACAGGGAGCGGTGCGCCCGTGGTGGGCACAGGGTTCCAGCGTCACCACCAGCGTGCCCCCCACCGCGCGCGGTCCCGCCACAGTCAGGGCAGCCACCTCGGCGTGCTCCCCGCCGCAGCGCCGGTGCGCCCCCTCACCCACCACGTTCCCGCTACTGTCCAGCACCACCGCCCCCACCATGGGGTTGGGGCTGGTACCGTAGCGGCCCTGCTCGGCCAGTTCCAGGGCGCGGATCATCAGCGCCGACCAGCGCTCCCGCGTCGTCGTCATGCCACCCCCTCCAGCAGTGCCGCCACGAAGGCGGACCGATCGAAGGGCAAGAGATCGTCCACCCCCTCGCCCACACCCACCCAGCGGACTGGCACGCCCAGCTGCCGCCCCACCGCCAGGATCACCCCCCCTTTGGCAGTGCCGTCCAGCTTGGTGAGCACCACGCCACTAACCCCGGCCCGCCCCTGGAACTCTCTGGCTTGGGCCAGGCCGTTGCTACCGGTGGTGGCGTCGAGGGTGAGCAGCACCTGGTGCGGGGCTTGGGGCACGACTCGGCCGCACACCCTGCGCACCTTCTCCAGTTCCGCCATGAGGTTGTGCTTCGTCTGCAGCCGACCGGCCGTGTCCACCACCGCCACGTCCACCTGGCGCGCCACGGCCAGGCTGAGTGCATCGAACACCACCGCCGCGGGGTCTGCCCCTGCCCGCTGGGCCACCACCGGGATGTCGAGGCGCTGCCCCCACGCCTCCAGCTGCTCGATGGCAGCCGCTCGGAACGTGTCCGCCGCCACCATCAGCACGCGCTGGCCGCGCGACTGCCACCAGGCGGCGAGCTTAGCCACGGTGGTGGTCTTGCCGCTCCCGTTCACCCCCACCACCAGCACCACGTGGGGAGGTCCCCCCGTGGCTTCCTGGGCAACGGGCAGCGCCGCTTGCAACCGCTCGGCCAGCCACTGGCGTTCCTCCCCGGCGGCAAGCCGCTTGCTCGCCTGGAGGGCGGCCAACTCCGCGGCCAGCTCCGAAGCCAGTTCCACGCCGGCGTCCGCCAGGATGAGCGCCTCCTCCAGAGCCTGGGGTGCCAGCCTTGCGTCGCCCTCGGCGAGGAACTGGCCGAAACGCGCCGCCGTGCCGCCCAACGCGCGCCGCAAACGCTCCAGCACGTTCACGAGACCCTCTCACCCCAGTGGTGCGCTCGCCACCCGCAAACCGCCTGCCCCCTCGGCCCAAAGTTGTCGTGGAAACGTGCCACGCTAGGGTATCTCCCCGTTGAGAGATTGGGCGGTCCGGCGCATCGCTTCGCTGGCCACCGACAGCGGTGTGCTGCGATCCGCCACGAGCACGAGATAGTAGCCGGCGCGCAGCATGCGACTCAGCACGCTGATGCCGGCCCCGGCAATGACCAGCTGCACCATTTCCCCCGCCGCTGCAGCCGCAGCAAGCTTGCGGGCGTGGCGCAAGAAGATGCCGTGGTACGCCCCCTCCAGCTTGAGTTCGAACGGCGTGGCCTGCCGACACACGAACTCCACCGCTTCCCCTTCGGGGTCGAGGAAGATGGCCCCGTGGGCACCGGGCACGTCCACCAGCAGGTTGGTGAGGAGGTACTGGAACGGCACCTCAGCCCCCCAGTCGCCGCTGCGCCTCGGTGGCCTGGGGCGAGTCGGGAGCCAGTTGCAGCACCCGGCGGTACAGTGCCCGCGCTTCCTCCCCCCGCCCCGCTCCCTCCAGGAGGAGACCCAGTTGCAGCGGGATGTCAGGCCGTTCGGGGGCGCGGGACATGGCGGTGCGGAGGGCCGATTCGGCGGCTTCCACCTTCCCCAGTTTTTCCTCCACCTGGGCCAGGAGGAGGTACGCCTCGATGGGCCCGGCGGGCACCGCCGCCCGCCGCAGGTTTTCCTCGGCAGCCGTGAGGTTGCCGCGCCCCAGGTAGAGGGAGCCCAGGTTGTAGAAGACACCCGCACGGTTGGCGTAGGTGCGGTCGGCAAGCACCATCAAGAAGTCGGACTCGGCCAGGGCGGACTGTCCGAGCTGCATGTACGCCACGCCCCGGTTGTTGCGGGCATCCGAGTAGGTGGGGGCCAGGGCCAGCGCCCGGTTGAAGCTCTCCATGGCCTCGGCCGAGCGGCGCAGTTGCAGCAACGCCAGACCGTAGAGGTTGTGGGCTGTGGGGTTGCTGGGTTGGAGTTTCACGGCCGCCCCGTACTTGGCGAGCGCTGCCTCCGGTTTTCCCTCGGCCAGGAGCGCCTGCCCCTGCTGCATCAGGGTGGTGGCTGCCAGCGGGTCCCTGGCATCCACCTCCCTCGCCTCCGGGACCGGCTTGGGACCGGTGGTTGCACACCCCCACACAACGAGACCGAGACACGCACAGGCTACCCGTCGCATCAGGCCACCTCCGTTGCCACGTCGAGCTCCAGTTCCCCGCTCCGCAAAGCCGCGAACAGCGCGTCCACGACCCGTGGGTCCAGCTTCTTCCCCGCCAGCTCTCGCAGCCGGACGAGCACCACCTCCAGCGGCATGGCCTCCTGGTAGGGCCTGGTGGTCGTCATGGCGTCCAGGGCATCGGCGGCTGCAATCACCCGGGCAATCAAGGGGATCGCCTCGCCCTTCAAGCCGTCAGGATACCCGCCCCCGTCCCAGTTCTCGTGGTGCGAGCGGATACCGGGGAGGGCCTCGCGCAGCCGCTTGATGGGACCCACGATGGCGGCCCCTTTCAGCGGGTGCGCCCGCATGGCGCTGAACTCCGCTTCGGTGAGAGCCTCGGGTTTCTGCAGGATGGCATCCTCGATGCCAATCTTCCCCACGTCGTGGAGGAGGGCAGCGATCTCCTCGTTCCTGATCTCCGCGGGCGGCATGGCGAGCTGCCGCGCAATGGCCACCGCGTACTTGCTGACCCGCTCGGAGTGCCCGCGGGTGTACGGGTTCTTGGCGTCGATGGCAGCCGCCAGGGCGCGGATCGCCTCCACCAGCAGCTCCTGGTTTTCTTTGAGCGCCACCCGCAAGGAGTTCACGGTGCGCTCCACCTCGCCCGCCATGAGGTTGAAATTGGCCGCCAGGCGCCCAATTTCGTTGCGAGAAGCGATGCTGACGCGCCGGGCCAGATCCCCGCCGGCCATGGCACTCGACACCTCGGCGAGCCGCCGCACCGGTTGGATGATCCGCCAGGCCAGGAGCACCCCCGCCACGGTGGCGATCACGCCCATGACCAGGGCGAGCCCCGCCGCGCGACGGGCCATGCTGTGCACCGCCGCAAAGGCCACCCCCATGTCGCGTGCGCTCACCACGCCCCAGTCCACCCCTTCCACGGGGGCGAGAGATCCCACCACCTCCGCCTCGCCGGGGGCGAGGGGATCCCTGTAAGCCCTGGTGATCCGCACCGGTGCCTGGCGAAACTGGGCCACCAGCGGGTGCCCAGCCGCCACCCTCCCCACCCGCTGCCGCTCGGTGGAGAAGAGCACGTGACCGCTCCGGTCCACCAGATCCACACTTACCCCTTGCCCCCCCTCCTCCAGCAGGCGCGACGCCAGCCAGTCCAGCGACACCACCCCCTGGAGGGAGCCCACCGTGCGACCCGCCACGTCTCGGACGGGGAACGACACCAGGGCAACTGCCGTCCCACCCCCCGTGGAGATGAAGTTGTGCCGCACCGTCCGCCCCTCCAGGTTGGCGGTAAAGGCTTCCTTCAGCAGCGGCGTCAGCGTCCCTTCGACGCTGGCCGACAGCTCACGGTTCTGCACGAATTCCCCGGCGCCGGCGCGGTCCAGCAGCCGCAGCAGCACGATGTGGCGATTCCCCTGGATGAGGTCACCCAGCAGCCGAGCGGCACCGAGCGGTGTCCCCCACCCCTCGCCCCACCCGCGCCCGATGGCCATCGCCACCGTCTCGATGCGGTCCACGCTGTCGTGGAAGAAGAGCTCCACCTCGCGGGCCAGCGCGGCCGACTGCCGGCTCATGATCTGCTTCTCCAGGGTGGCTACCTGCTCCCGGTTGGAGCTCACGAACCCCCACCCCGCCAGCGCCACGGGCAGCACAGCCAGCGCCACCAGAACCACGGTCACGGGGTAGAAGAGCGAGCGCGAAAAAGGCCAGCCACTGCTCATGGGAACGCCAGGAATATACCACGCCCGCGACGTGCCGTCCCGTCAGCCATCGCGCAGCCGCTGGCGCAGGAGCTTCAGGTCCGCCCACACCGCCGCCTTGGCCGACGGGGTCCGGAGCAGGTAGGCAGGGTGGAAGGTGGGCAGCACGTCACGCCCCCGGCACGATGTCCAGCGGCCCCGGTAGCTGCTGATGGGCGCCTTGGTCCCGAGCAGGAACTGCGACGCGACTCTCCCCAGCGCCACGATCACCGCCGGGTCCACGAGCTCGATCTGCCGCCACAGGAAGGGGAGGCACGCAGCCGCCTCGTCCTCCTGCGGGTCGCGGTTCTCGGGCGGCCGGCACTTGACCACGTTGGCAATGTACACATCCTCGCGCCGTAACCCCACGGCCCGCAGCATGGCGTTGAGGAGCTGCCCCGCCTTCCCCACGAACGGCACCCCCTGCCGATCCTCCTCCGCCCCGGGACCCTCCCCCACGAAGAGCACGCGAGCCCGGTTGCTGCCCGCACCGAACACCACCCGGCTGCGGCTCCCTGCCAGTCGGCAGCGGCGGCAATCGGCGAGACTGCGCGCCATCTCCTCCAGGCTCTCCGCCCGGCTCGGATCCAGCGCCGCCGGGGGAGTCGAGCTGGCGTGGGCGACCGGCGGTGGCACCGCCTTGGCGGGAGGCGGCTGCCACGCCACGTCCCGCCACCCCAGGTCGCGGAGGTAGCGGAGCAGGTCGGCCCCCGTGATCCTGCCGCCGGCGTCCCGCGCAGCTCGCCCCATCCTGGATCGTCCTCGATCCCAGCTACTCCACGTCTTCTTCCGCAAGCAGCTCGTCAGCCGAGGGCTCCTCCACATCCTCCAGCCCCGCAGCATCGAAGTCGGGGCCCTCCAGCTCGTCCTCCAGCTCAGCCTCGTCCATCTCGTCGCTCTCTTCGCCTACCACTGCCTCGGCCTCGACGGGGGGCGGAACCAGGGGGAGGATCGGCATCGTCTGCTCTTCACCCTGGGCACGCAGGAGTTCTTCCTGACGGAGCTGCTCGTACTCCTCGGGCGTCACGCGCCGCCATGGAACGACCCCGGCATCGAGTTCGGCCAGGGCCACCAGGGTGGGCTTCGAATACCGGGTTGCCAGGCGCGGCCGCGCCCCGTCTATGAGCTGTTCGGCCCGCCGGGCAGCAATGAGAATGTAGCGGAACACACTGTCTACACCGTCACTCCGCTCTACCATCAACCCTCCTTCGATCCGCCTTCGAAGTCAGCGAGGATCGCTACCGCCCTGTCGCGCATCCGGCTCTGCCGGCATCCTTCTGCCACCACGATGGATGCCAGGGTGCGCGCCGCCTCCTCGACACAACTGTTGATGATAACATAATCGAACTCGCTCCACTGCCGTATCTCCATGAGTGCATTGCGGATCCTGAGAGCGATGGTGTCCTCGCTGTCCCCTCCCCGCCGGCGCAGTCGCCGCAGCAGCTCCTCGCGCGAAGGGGGGAGAATGAAAACGCTCACCACCTCGGAAACTCGAGCCCGCACCTGGCGAGCCCCCTGCACGTCGATGTCGAGAAAGACGTGGGACCCCGCAGCCAGCTGCTCCTCCACGGCGCGCCGCGAGGTTCCGTAGAGGTGGCCGTGCACCTGCGCCCACTCCAGGAACTCGCCCTCGTCAACCATCCTCTCGAAACTTGCCCGGTCCACGAAGTAGTAGTCCACGCCGTGGCGTTCGCCGGGCCGAGGGGGGCGCGTGGTGTGGGAGATGGAAAAGTACGCCTTCACCCCCTCCTGGGCGAACCCCTCGAGCACGCGCCGGATGAGCGTTGTCTTCCCGCCGCCCGAGGGGGAAGCTACGACGAACAGGTCGCCTCGTTCCAGAGCCACCGCAAGCCTCCGAGGGGTGATCATACCGTTCCCACGCCCCCGCGGCGAGGCGCACCCCGCCTGGCGGGTGGGCCGCGATACACTGGCGCGGTGCGCCGACTCCTCGCCCCGCTGCGGCACGACCTGGCCTATCACGGGCTGCGCGGCCTCTTCCTCGCCGCTCGCCCCTTCTCCCTCCACGCCCTCCGGCGCCTGGGCGGAGCCCTGGCCACGCTGGCCGTGGTGGCGGCACGGGGCAGCAGCCGGCGCGCCCGACACCAGATCGCGCTGGCGTTCCCCGAGCTTTCCCCCGCCCAGGTGGGGGCGGTCTTTCGCCAGTTCGTGCGGCACACCGGCGAGCTCCTGGGCGAGGTAGCGTGGCTGTGGCACGCGCCGCCAGCAGAGATTCTCGCGCGCACGCAGTTCTCGGGGCTCGAGCACCTCGCCGATCACCTGGGCGAGGGGGGTGGGGTGGTGCTCGTCACGGCGCACTGCGGGAACTGGGAGTGGATGAACCTGGCCATTACCGCCGCAGGTGTGCCCATGACCGTGGCCGCCCGCGAGATCTTAGATCCCCGCATCGACGCCCTGGTGCAGAGGCTGCGCGGCCGCTTCGGGACCCAGAGCGCCCTGCGCGGCCGCCGGGCCGGGCAGAAACTCGTGGCCGCCCTGCGGGCCGGCCAGGTAATCGGCCTGCTCATCGATCAGGATATCGACGCTCCGGGAGCCTTCGTGGAGTTCTTCGGTCAGCCTGCCTGGACGCCAACGGGCGCGGCGTTCCTGGCCGCCCACACGGGCCGGCCCGTGGTCACCGGCTTCGCCCACCGCACCGAAGCTGGCTCGATGCACCTCCGTTTCGACCCGCCCGTGGCTGCCCCACCGCCCGGGACGGACGAAGCCGGTTTGGCTGCGTTCACAGCGCTGCTCACCGCCCGCATCGAGGAGCAGATCCGGCGCTTCCCGGCGCAGTGGGTGTGGAGCCACCGGCGCTGGCGTCGCCGCCCCGGCCCCGGCGAGCGCGTCTTCACCCCCGCAGAGCTCGTAGACCGGTGAGAACCACACGGCCTGCAGCAGGTGGTACGGTACAATCGGACGGCGCGGAGGGATAGCCCACCGGGCTTGCCGCCGCGTCGAGCGGGAGGGATCATGAAGCAGCGTGGGCTGATTGGCTGCGGCATCGTCGTCCTGGTGGTCCTGCTGATTGCCGGCGCCGTGACGGCGGGCGCCTACAACCGGCTCGTGACCCTGGAAGAGGCCGTGAAAACAGCCTGGAGCCAGGTGGAGAACGTGTACCAGCGGCGGGCCGACCTCATCCCCAACCTGGTGGAGACGGTCAAGGGCGCACGCGACTTCGAACGGGAGACGCTCACAGCGGTGGTGGAGGCACGGGCCAAGGTGGGCCAGATGAACTTCAGCGGGGTCCCCAGCGCCGAGCAGCTGGGCCAGTTCCAGAAGGCCCAGGACAGCCTCTCGTCGGCCCTCTCCCGGCTCCTGGTGGTGGTGGAACGCTACCCGGAGCTGCGCGCCACCGAGAACTTCCGGGAGCTGCAGGCGCAACTTGAAGGGACGGAGAACCGCATTGCCGTGGAGCGGCGCCGCTTCAACGAGGCGGCGCAGGCGTTCAACACGGCGCGCCGCCGCTTCCCTACCGTGCTCATCGCCGCCCTCTTCGGCTTTGCCGAGAAGCCCTACTTCCAGGCGGCGCCCGGTTCGGAGCGGCCCCCGCAGGTGCAGTTCTAGCGCATGCGGCTTCACCTGGCGATGGCCATCGCCGTCGCAGCGGTGCCGGTCCGTGCCCTGGACGTGCCGAGCACCCCGAGCACCTACTTCACCGACCGGGCCGGAGTGGTGAGCGAGGGCGACAGCCGGCGGATCGAAGCACGCCTGGCTGCCTTCGAACGCCACTCGGGTCACCAGCTAATCGCCGTGCTCTTCCCCTCGCTGGAGGGGGAAGCCCTGGAAGACTTCACCGTGCGCTGCGCCGAGCGCTGGAAGGTCGGCCGCAAAGGCCTGGATGACGGCCTCATCTTCTTCGCCTTCCTCCGCGAGCGCCGGATGCGGCTCGAGGTGGGCTACGGGCTCGAGGAGCGGATCGGCGACGCCCGCGCAGCGCGCCTCCTCGATACCGTGGTCAAGCCCGCCTTCCAGCAGGGTAACTATGCGGCTGGCATCCTGGGTCTGGCCGATGCGGTCGAACGCCTGGTGGGGGGCGGCGAGCTCCCCGCGGGCGAGGAGCAACGACAGGGGCGATTGCCGGGGGTCTTGCTCCTCCTCGTCGTCCTGCTGCTCCTCCAGGTTCTCTCGGGCCGCCGTCGTTCTCGCTACTGGCTGCCCTTTGGCGGGTGGGGCGGGTTTGGTGGGGGCAGTTTCAGGGGAGGAGGTGGCTTTTCTCCCGGCGGTGGTGGGTTCGGAGGCGGGGGTGCTTCTGGCTCCTGGTGAGGGGCGCGGGTGGGCTCTGGCCCCGGGGAAGGGGGAGACGTGAGCGGTCGTCTCGTCATCGAGGGTGGGATCGTGGCGACCATGGAGCAGGGGGATCACCCCCTCCCCCATGGCGCGGTCGCGGTGGAAGGGGACCGCATCGTCGCCGTCGGCGAGCGGGAGGGGGTGCTGGCAGCGTACCCGGAGGCGGAACGTCTCGACGCAACAAGCTGCCTGGTGCTGCCGGGCTTCGTCAACGCCCACACCCACCTCGCCATGACGCTCCTGCGCGGGGCGGCCGACGACCTGCCGTTGCGGGACTGGCTGGAGCACCACATTTGGCCGGCCGAGAGAGCGCTGATGGACCCGGCCACCGTTGCCCTCGGCACCCGTCTCGCCGCTGCCGAAAGCCTGCTGGCTGGCGTCACCTGTGTCTTCGACATGTACTTCCACACCGAGACGGTGGCCGAGGTGGTGGCGCAGGTGGGGCTGCGAGCCGTGATCGGCGAGGGGCTCATCGACTACCCCACCCCCTCGGCTCCCACCCCGGCCGACGCCCTGGCAGCGCAGCGCCGGCTCCTGGAGCGCTACCGCGACCACCCCCTCGTCACAGCGGGGGTGGCGCCCCACGCACCGTACAGCGTCTCCGCAGCGTACCTGGTGAAGGAGGCGGAGCTGGCCGAGGAGTTCGATGCCCCCCTGGCCATCCACGTTGCCGAGACCCGCTGGGAAGCAGAAACCATCCGCAAGGAGAAGGGGGCCTCGCCGGTCCGCTACCTGGCGGACCTCGGCATCCTCTCCGAGCGCACGGTGGCGGCCCACTGTGTCCACGTGAGCGAAGAGGACCTGGACTTGCTCGCCGAGTTTGGCGTGGGGGTTGCTGCAAATCCCGTGTCCAACCTGAAGCTAGGCAGCGGTGTGGCGCCGCTGCCGCAGATGCTGGCCCGCGGCTTGCGGGTGGGGCTAGGCACGGACGGGGCGGCCTCCAACAACACCCTCGACCTGCTGCGCGACGCCCAGCTTGCCGCCCTCCTCTACAAGGGGCTCACCGGCGACCCGACCTGCCTGCCGGCCCGCACCGTGGCGGAACTGCTCACCATCGGGGGAGCCAGGGCCTTAGGCCTCGACGCCCGCATTGGCACCCTCGCGGTGGGCAAGCTTGCGGACATCGTGTGCCTGCGTCTGGACACCCCGCACGGCACGCCGCTCTTCGACCCCTTTGCCCACCTGGCCTACGCAGCACGAGCCGCCGACGTGCGCCACGTGCTGGTAGGCGGCCGGCTCGTGGTTCGCAACGGGGCCCTCGCCACCCTAGACGTGGACGGGATCCGCGCCGAGGTGGCCGGCTGCCTGGAGCGCATCCGGCAGGCAGCTTCCGCCTAGTCCTTCTTCCCCTCCAGGATGCGGCGCACGTTCGCCGAACCGATGCGGATCTTCACCGGCCCATCGCGGGGAACCCGCTGCCGGGGGAGTTCGCTGACCTCTCCCGCAGGTGCACCCTGGGTCGGCGCCGCGGTGGACGCTTTCGCCCCCGCCTCCCCAGGCCCAGCCAGAGCCGCTGCCGGGCCCGCCTCCGGGTTCACCTCCCCACCCGCCCCAGGCACCGCGGCCGCCTCTGCCACCGGTGCGAGGAGCTGGCTGCGCAACCGTTCCAAGCACGTTTCGGAAACGTCGTTGAACTCGATCCCTGCCCGATAGAGCAGGATGCGCCGGTCCTGCTCGTCCAAGGCGAACCCCGCAGCCCGGCAGCGCGTCACCGAGCCCCGCAGGGTCACCTCGCCCTCCTCCAGCATCACCCGCACATCGCAGGTGACCTGGGGCCGCAGCGGCGTCTCCAGCTCGATCTGCATGCCGGTGAGCGACACGTCCAGCACCCGCGCGGGGATAGACGATCTCACCTTGGCCCGAACCGGTCGGCCTGGTATCACTCTCGGACTGGTGCGACGATCCAGCGTCCGCATCGAACCATCTCCCTCGTTCGCTTCGCCAACAGTGTACACGAAGCGGACCGCCTCGGGTAGTCGACCACGAAGCGTGCAACCTTAGGGGAGAGCAATCCTGGAATGAATCTCATTCCCGTCGCGTTGCCGTGGACCGAGGGCCGGTTGCACCGGACCCACGAACGAACCTGGAGGAGATAGCAACCATGAGCCTTACCGTACCCCAACTCCCGTACGCTTACGACGCGCTGGAACCGTGGATCGACGAGCAGACCATGCGGATCCACCACGACAAGCATCACCAGGCCTATTTGGACAACTACCTGAAGGCCATCGCTGGCACCGAGCTGGAAAACCGCCCGGTGGAGGAGGTCCTCGCCGCAGTTGACAGCGTGAGCGAGAACATCCGCACCGCAGTGCGCAACCACGGGGGTGGCTTTGTCAACCACAACCTGTTCTGGACCGTCATGGCCCCCAACGCGGGTGGGGTGCCCACGGGAGACCTGGCTGCCGCTCTGGACGCCACCTTTGGCAGCTTCGAGTCGTTCCGCGAGCGGTTCGCGGCGGCTGCCAACGGACGCTTTGGATCGGGGTGGGCGTGGCTGGTGGTCACGAACTCCGGCGAACTCCAGCTGTACTCCCTGCCCAACCAGGACAGCCCCCTCTCCCAGGGCCACACCCCCATCCTGGGGCTGGACGTGTGGGAGCACGCCTACTACCTCAAGTACCAGAACCGGCGGGCCGAGTACGTGACCAACTTCTGGAACGTGGTGAACTGGGCCAAGGTGGCCGAACTGCTGCGCAGCTCTCGCGGTTAGGCGGAGCGCCCTAGGCCTCAGCCGCGGCCAACCCCCCAGTACTGGAAGCCGGCTTCGCGCATCCGGTCGGGCTCGTACACGTTGCGCAGGTCCACCAGCCGCGGCTGGCGCAGGAGGGTGTGGAGCTTGGAAAAATCGAGGGAACGGAATTGGTTCCACTCGGTGAGGATGACGTAGCAGTCGGCGCCCGCCGCCACGTCGTACGCGTCCTGGCAGTACACCACCTGCGGCGGGAGCACCTCGCGGGCGTTGGCCATGGCGGCAGGGTCGTAGGCGCGCACCGTGGCCCCCTCCTCCACCAGTGCGTTGACGATGACGATGGAGGGGGCTTCCCGCATGTCGTCGGTCTCGGGCTTGAACGACAGCCCCGCTACTGCAACGGTCAGCCCCGCCACGCTCCCCCCGCAGGCCTCGCGAATCTTGTCCACCATGCGCAACTTCACCCGCTCGTTGACACGCACCACCGTCTCCACCGTCTCGAAGGGGCATCCGGCCTGGCGCGCAATTTCCGTGAGAGCCTTGGTGTCCTTGGGGAAACAGGAGCCTCCGTACCCCGGTCCCGGGTGCAGAAACTTCGGTCCGATGCGCCGGTCGAGCCCCATCCCCTTGGCCACATGGTGCACGTCCGCCCCCAGGACCTCGCACAGCTGCGCCACCTCGTTGATGAACGTGACCTTGGTGGCCAGGAAGGCGTTGGAGGCGTACTTGATGAGCTCCGAGGACTCCACGTTGGTGATGACGAAGGGTGTTTCGATGAGGTAGAGCGGGGCGTACACGTCCTTCATGATGGCAATGGCCTGGGGATCGCGGGCGCCGATGACCACCCGGTCCGGTCGCATGAAGTCTTCGATGGCCGAACCCTCGCGCAGGAACTCGGGGTTCGACACCACTGAAAAGGGGAAGCGGCCGTTGCGCTTGCGGATGATCTCCTCGATGAGCTTGCCGGTACCGATGGGAACGGTGGACTTGGTCACCACCACCTTGTAGCCGTTCATGTGGTCAGCAATGGCCTCGGCCACCTGCACCACGTAGGACAGGTCCGCCGAACCGTCCTCCTTGGGCGGAGTGCCCACGGCAATGAACAGCACTAGCGAGGATTCCACCGCCTCCTTGAGCTCGGCGGTGAAGCGCAACCGACCAGCGCGGCAGTTCTTGGCCACCAGGGCATCGAGGCCCGGTTCGTAGATGGGGATCTCGCCACGCTGCAACATCTCGATCTTGCGCTGGTCGTTGTCCACGCAGGTGACCGACATCCCGAAGTCCGCAAGGCAGGCCCCGGTCACCAGCCCAACGTAGCCACTCCCCACCACGGCAATGTGCATCGCCCCCTCCGCACCGTGCCCCCCTGGGCACGCCGGCGAAGTGTAGTCTCGCCTCCCCCTTGCAGCAAGTTGACGGGAGGAGCCCCCGACGAGACACTGGTGCGGTGGACCGCCGCTTTCTCTCACCCCTGGGGCTTGTGGGCGCGGCCCTGGCCGTGCGCAGTGCCGGTGCGCTGCTGCGCCCACCGTGGCACGACGAGTACTTCACCGTCTTCTTGGCCCGCCAGTCGTTCCCGGACCTCCTCGCCTCCCTGCGTCTCGACTCGGGGCCACCGCTCCCCTACCTCCTGACCAAGCTCTTGACCCTGATCGGGCTCGCGCCCCTGGCCGCCGGACGACTCGTATCCGTGGCCGCTGGGACGCTTTCGGTGTACCTCGCCTGGAAGGCCGCGGTGGTGGCCATTGGCCAGCGGCAGGCGCTCTTCCTTGCAAGTCTCCTGCTCGTGCACCCGCTGGCGCTCGCCTTCTCCAGCGAGGGGCGCGCGTACGCCCTGGTGCTACTGGCCACCGCCTGGGCGTGGGAGCGACTGGAGGCCATCCGGAGCCAGGGTCGGGGCACGGGCGGCCTGGCCGCAGCCGTGGGGTTGGCCTGCTGGTCCCACGGCCTCGGCCCCGCGCTGGCAGGGGCGGTGGCTCTGGCCTCCTTCACGCTGCCGGCGCCGGCACGGCGGCGGTGCCTCGCTGGCGTGGCCGCCGGCCTCTTCTCGTTCCTGCCGTGGCTTCCCCTCGCCCTCCGCCAGCCTGCTGCCGCCACCGCATGGATGAGCGATGCCTGGCGTGCGCTCCCGCCTGTCGAGCGCATCGCCGCCCCCCTGCGGCTGCTGCCGCCGCTCGCCCCCTTTGGTCGGAGCATGGACTTGCCCACCTTTCCAGCCGCCCTCACGCTCCTGGCGGCTGGGGGCTGTGCCGTGCTCCTCGCCCGCTCCCGTCCCCCGGCCCACCTGCTCCTCTTGGCCACGGTGCCCGCCCTGGGGCTACCCCTGCTCGCTGCCCTGGGCGCTCCCGCTTACTACCCCGGCCGAGCCGAGGCGCTCTTCCTCGTTCCCGCCCTGGCACTCTGCGCCGCCGGCAGCGGCGGTGGGCGCCTCGGGAGTGCCGTGGCGGCTGCCCTGGTGGTAGCTGCGGCGCTGGCCACGGCAAGTGTTCTCCAGACCTGGCGGGCGGCACCTCCCCCCTTCGAGACGCTCTTTGCTGCAACCATCCGCACCCAGCGACCTGCCGGCGCGCTGGTGGTGGCCTCGGGGCACTGGTGGCTGGACCTCTCCCAGGCCCTGGAGGGGAGCGGCACCACCTACCCTGTGCTCGCCTACCCCCGCTGCGTGGCCCGTCACCCCGGCTGGTACGACCCCCCCACCTGTCTCCCAACTGCCCAGGAGCGCGAGGAGCTCTTTGCCCTGCTTGCCGCAGCTCCAAGCGTTGCCCTCCTCGTCGCTCCACACCTCCCCGTCACCGCCCAGCTCGAGGCCATGGCTGCCCGCCTCTCGCTGTTGCCGGTGCTCACCACTCCCGCGGCCACGCTCTACCTCTCTGCGCAGGTCACCGCACCCCACCCCGCCACCCCCTCTCCCTCCAGGTGAGGAGCGCGGCTGCCAGGCCAAGCCACGCCAGAGCCGACAGAGCGATCCCAAGAATATCCTCGGCGAGCAAGACTTGCCGCGCCTCCACGAAGGTGCGACCCGCCGGGACGGGCACGGACACCAGGCTCGCCTCCGCCACCCACCCCACCTCCCGCCCGCCCACGCGCACCTCCCACCCATCCGCTGCCAAGAGCGGCAAGCGCACCACTGCTCCCTGGCGGTTCGTGACGATCCAGCTCCAGCGCGACGGACCTCCCTGCCGCTGCGAGAGGGTGCCCGGCTCGATGCGAGACGCCTCCCGCAGCGCCTCGAAGGGATCGGCCCCCCGCGGCAGCGCGGCAGGAAATGAAGGGAGGATCGGCAAGACGCCAAACCTCGTGGCGGCGCGGCCCAGCTCCGCCGCCTGCCAGCTGGGGCGCAGCGGTGGGCCAGGGGGGAGCCGGTCGGCCAGGGGGTGCGTCGTCACCACCGGGGCGCTCACCAGGGCGAGGGCCACGAGGCTGCGCCACCGCGGACCAGCGGTGGCTGCTGCCCACACGGCCAGCGCCGACGCCACCCCCAACCAGCGCCAGGGGAACTGCAACAGGTCGCTCCCCGGCACCAGCTCCCACAGCACCCGCGATGGAGAGGTGGCCAGAAGGGCACAGCCCAGGGACAGCCCCGCCAGGAGGCGGGCGCCCCGCAGCGTGAGGAGCACCACTGCCGCCGCAGCCATGCCAAGAAACGCCCACTCGAACGTTGTGCCGAGGGTGGATGCCGCCGTCTCGGAACTGAAGAGGAAGCGCGTGCGCCAATCAAACCACCCCTCGACGAAGCTCTTGGCCCGCAGCCTCCCTAGCGAGAAAAGGTTTGGCAGCCACGAAACGGCCGACAACGCCGCCCCCAGGAGCGCCGCCTGCGCCACCGCGGCAAGCCGCCGCTGCGGGCTCGCCAGGTGGGCAGCCGCCACGGCAGTAGCGGCCATGGCAGCCACCAGCAGCTGCGTTGCCAAGAGGCAAGCCGTCACCAACGCCCCGCCCAGCACCTGGTGCCGGCCCCGCGGCCCCGGCGGCAGCAGGAGCGCCCACACCCACGGCAGCAGCGCCAGCGCCAGCCCCTCCTGCAGCGCCACCCGCTGGTGAAGGCTGGCCACCAAGTAGGGACAGAGGGCCCACAGGGCTGCCGCCGCCCCTGCCCAGCCCTGGCCTGCGCCCCGCCAGCGCAAGGCGCTGTACCCTGCCAATGCAGCCACCACCGGCACAGCCGCCGTGGTCACGGCAATCGCGGCGACCCCGTCGGCGAGAAGCCAGGCCAGAAGCCCGCCCAAGAGCAGGGGGAGGAGGGGACGGGGCCGCGGCTCGGGACCCCCGAGACCGCCGTTGAGGTCCGGGTACCAGCGGGGGAACACCACCCCGGCTGACAGGCACCGCGCCTGCTCCACGGCGTACATGGCGTGGTAGTAGGCGTCGTCGCCACCCGGCGGCCCCTTGAGGAGCGGGACGGCGCCGATGGCCAGCCCCCAGAGGAAGAGCACGATACCGGCAGCGGCACCGGGAAAGCGTGGGCCTCTAGCGGCGCCGCTCGCGGTTGTACCAGTCGATGAAGCGATCGATCCCCTCCTCGATGCTCACCTTCGGTTCCCACCCCCACAGGCGCTTGGCCTTGGACACGTCGGCATAGGTGATGGGCACATCGCCGGGCTGCAGGGGCAACTCCTCCACGCGCGGCGGCACGCCGAGCCGGGCGGCAATCAGCTGGATGAGTTCGGCAAGGGTCGTGGTGCGCGAGCCACCCAGGTTGACGATCTCGAACGCCGCATCCCCATCCAGGGCCGCCAGGATGCCCGCGACAATGTCGTCGATGTAGGTGTAGTCGCGAGCCGTGCTGCCGTCGCCAAAGCGCGGCACGGCTTGCCCCCGCGACAGCCGCTCGGCAAAGTGGTACACGGCCATCTCGGGGCGCTGCCGCGGCCCGTACACGGTGAAGAAGCGCAGGCACGTCACCTTGAGGCCGTAGAGGTGGTGGTAGGTGAAGCAGAGCAGTTCGCCGGCGCGCTTGGTGGCCGCGTAGGGGGAGACGGGACAGGTGATGGGGTCGTCCTCGGAAAACGGCACCTTGGAGTTGACCCCGTACACCGAGGACGACGAGCCAAAGATGAAGGTGTACGCCCCCCAGCGGTGGGCCGCCTCCAGCAGGTTCAGGGTGCCGAGGCAGTTCACCTCCTCGTAGAGGCGGGGCTCGCGAATGGACGGCCTCACCCCGGCACGGGCCGCCAGGTGTACCGTGACCGAAATGCCGTGGCGGCGGTACACCTCCTCCACCAGCGCCGCGTCCCGGATGTCCCCCTCCACCAGCTTCCACCCCGGGTGGCCCACGAATCCAGCCACGTTGGCGCGCTTGAACTCGGGGTTGTAGTAGTCGTTGAAGTCGTCGAGGCATACCACCTCGAAGCCGCGTTCCAGAAGCGCCTGCGTGAGCGTCGATCCGATGAAACCGGCACCCCCAGTGACGAGCACTTTCCTCACGGTCCTGCCTCCTTTGCCGCCGCCGCGCCCGCCGCCTCGCCGGCGGCGCGCCGGTTGCGGATGAGCCACCCGAGCGTCCGCGACTGGCGGATCCCCCTCACCACGTTTTCCAGGTCTTCGTAAAGCTGGGGGTCGTTGATCGCCTTGCCTACGCTCCCCTGCCCCCCGTCGAGCTTTTCCGAAATGCTGCGCAAGTTGGCTGCAAGGGCGTGGAGATCGGCGAGGAATTCCTGGGCAAACGCCTCGTCACCCACCAGCCTGCCCAGGGTTCCGCGCCCGTGGGTGAGCTCGCCGGCCACGCCTGCCACCGCCGTTCCCGCCGCCGCCAGGTCTTCCAGGGTGCGCTGGAGCCGCTCTCTCCCCTGGGGGTCGCGGAGGATCCCCGCCAGCAACGAGTCGTTCCGCTCCAGGTCCCGGACCAGTAGGTCGGCAATGCGCCGCCCCGACCGGGCCATGCCGGCGATATCGTCCACCAGCGAGGCCTGGAGGGTAGGATCGGCAACGAGCCGTCCCACGGCCCCCTTGCCAGCGCGCAGATCCTTCACCAGACCTTCGCTCTCCTCGATGAGCGCATAGAGGCTCCGCACCGCCCGCCGGCCGCTCTCCGGGTCCACCGTCAGCTGTCCCAGCATCCCCTCGCCGCGTTCGATGCGGTCCAGCACCTTTCGCAGCGAAGAGGTGATGGCCTGCACGTTGGTCATGGCGTCACCGCCCTGGGCGATCACCGCCGCAAGGTCGGTCGGCTCCTCGCTCTCCACCACCGCCCCCGGCTCCAGCCGCGGCTGGCTCGGACTGCCCGAGGTGAGTTCCAGGTACCGATCCCCCAGCAGCCCCAAGGTGCGGATGCGCAGCCGCGAGTCGGTCCGCAGCCGGCGTGCCACACGCGCCGCCACGCGGAACACCACCGTGATCTCGCGCTCGGCAGGATCCGCGGGGAGGATCACATCCTCCACCGAACCGACCACCACCCCGTTGAGCCACACGGGAGCGCCGGGCACCAGCCCCCCCACGTAGTTGAAACGCCCCAGAAACCGCACCTGCCGCACGAACAGTTGCTGCTTCTTCCCCAGCAAGAGGATGGAAAAGCCGAGCAACACCAACAGCCCCGCGGTGAACAACCCCACCCGCAACTTGCGACGCGGATCCTGCTCAAACATGGAACCCCCCTGCCCGTACGAAGCTGCCCACCGTGCCGGCAGCAGCCATCGCCTCCTCCAGTCGCCCATCGAAGGAGAAGCGGCCCTCCTCCAGGAAGGCGACGCGACAGTCGAGCCGCTGGGCGGCCGCCAGATCGTGGGTGACCACGAGCGAAGTAGCCCCGCTGCTTGCCGCCACCTGGCGGATCAAGTCCACGATGGCCAGGCCGGTGAGCGGGTCGAGCCCAGCCGTGGGCTCGTCGTAAAGGATCAGTTCCGGTTCCAGCGCCAGCCCCCTGGCCAGCGCCACCCGTTTGCGCATCCCCCCCGACAGCTCGCTCGGCTGCAGCCCCTCGGTGCCAGAAAGGCCTACGCGCGCCAAGAGCGTTGCAACCTTTTCGGCAATCGCCTCCTCGTCCAAATCCGTGTGGAGACGCAGGGGGTACGCCACGTTCTCCCCCACCGACAACGAGTCGAAGAGGGCCGCCTGCTGGAAGATGTAGCTGATGCGCCGGCGCAACTGGGCGAGTTGCTCCTCCTCCAGGTGCGACACACCGCAGCCCAGCGCCAGCACCCCCCCGGCATCGGGCCGGACAAGTCCATTGATGTGCTTGAGCATCACGGATTTTCCCGATCCCGAGGCACCCAGCACCACCACTGTCTCGCCGCGTCGCACGGTAAACGAGAGCCCGTTCAGCACTCGCTTGTTTCCAAACGACTTGGTGACCTCGAAGAACTGCACCACCACCGGTTCGCGGGGCTCGTTCATAGCGACAGGAACAACTTGGTGAGGAAGAAGTCCAGCCCCAAAACGGTGATGGCGATGGCGACCACGGTGTCGGTGGTGGCACGGCCGACGCCGTCTGCCCCCCCACTGGCGGAAAGCCCGTTGTAAGCTGCAATGAGGCCGATCGCCAGCGCAAAGCACACCGACTTGCCAAGACCGGACAGGAAGTCACCGTAACCCATGAGCCGCAGCACGTGGGAAAAGTAGAAGCTGGGGTCGAGCCCCAGCTCCCAAGTGGAGATGAGCATGCCCCCGAGGATGCCCGTGGCATCGGCGAGCACGGTGAGAAGCGGCAACCCGAGCACCAGCGCCCACACTCTCGGCACCACCAGCTCGCGAATTGGGTCGGCCCCCAGCGAACGCAACGCATCCACCTGTTC
Organism: Thermoanaerobaculaceae bacterium; assembly: GCA_013388425.1. Lineage (GTDB taxonomy): Bacteria > Acidobacteriota > Thermoanaerobaculia > Thermoanaerobaculales > Thermoanaerobaculaceae > JACADV01. Next base: position 40,840 of record JACADV010000071.1, read on the forward strand.
GCTCACCGTCATGGCGCCCAGCTCAGCCGTGATGCCGGCACCCACCCGGCCCCCCACCATGAGGGCCGTGAGCACGGGCCCCAGCTCGCGAACCAGCGACATCCCCACCACCTCGCCGATGTAGAGCTTGGCCCCGAACGCCGCCAGGGTGTACGCCGTCTGCAACGCCAGCACCATCCCGGTGAAGGTGGCAATGATGGCCGCCAGGTTCGTCGAGCGCACGCCCAGCGCTTCCACCTGCGCCACCACCGCCCGGGCGTTGTAGGGAGGCATCACCATGCGGCGGACCGTCTCCATCGCCAGCAGCGACACCCCCCCCAGGTGACGGACCCGGCGCCAGGTGAGGTCGTACAGGCTCCCCGGCAGGCTCACGCGAGCATCTTAGCAAGGCCTTCCCACTCTCTCGGCTCTCCACCCCAGCCCGGGTGGTGTAGCATCGTGGCATGGCGGCGCCCGACTACCTCGTATGTCTGGAGTGCGAGACCCCCACGTACACCTTCGAGTGGCGCGAAGGAAGGATCGTGGAGGCGCTGTGCATGGCCTGTGGCAACGACGATCCCAGCGCCTTTGCAACCGAGGACGATCTCGAGGAGATGGCCCTGCGCGACAGTGAACGAGAGGACTCGTAGCCCTATACTGTTCCTGCGGAGCTGCTGATGGTCCAGACACTCACAGGCCCCCGTTTTGCCCGTGCCCTGCGGGCCGGCGCCCTGGCCGTGGTGCGCGAGCAGGAAACTTTGAACCGTATCAACGTCTTCCCCGTCCCCGACGCCGACACGGGCGCAAACCTGGCGTCCACCCTGCGAGCTGCGGCAGCTGCCATGGTGATGCCCAACATCGTCACCGTTGGCCAGTCGGCCAGGGCGGCGGCGGATGCGGCGCTGGACGGGGCGCGTGGCAACTCCGGCGCCATCCTGGCGCAGTTCTTCCACGGCCTGGCCGAGGTGGTCGGCAACCGGGCCTACCTCACCACGCGCGACTTTGCAGCAGCGGTGCGGCGCGGCGTGGACGCCGCCTACCAGGCCCTCCAGCACCCCACCGAGGGAACCATCCTGTCGGTGCTGCGGACCTGGGCGGCCTCCCTGGAGGAGCGAGCCCAGGTGGTCGCTGATTTTGCCGATCTGCTCGCCCACGGCCTGGCCAGGGCGCGCGACGCACTGGCCGAGACGCCGCGGCAACTGGCCGTGCTCGCCAAGCACGGCGTGGTGGACGCAGGCGCCCAGGGGTTTGTCTACTTCCTCGAGGGGATCTCCGCCATTTTCCGCGACCGGCGCGCCGCTGACTGGACCCGCGCCGGCTTGAGCCCCCAGCAACCCACCCCCTTTGCTGCCGCCCACGCCGAGGTGGACGACACCTACCGCTACTGTGCCGAGGGGCTCATCACCGGCACGAGGCTGGATCGCAAGGCGGTGGCGGCAGCCGTGTCGCCGCTCGGCAACTCGCTGGTGGTGGCGGGCGGCGGCGCGCGGCTGCGGGTCCACCTCCACACCAACGAGCCGCAACGCTTCTTCAACGAACTGGCCTCCTTTGGAAAGCTGGAGCGCACCAAGACCGACGACATGGTGCTCCAGCAGCTGGCCGGCCGCGGTGTTCCCATTGCCCTGGTCACCGATTCGGGGTGTGACCTCCCCGAGGCGGTGGCGTACCGGTTCGGGCTGGTACGCGTCCCGTTCACCTTCCGCCTCGGCGAGGAGTCGTTCCTCGACGGCGTGGACATCACCCCGCCCCAGTTCTACCAGCGGCTAGCCACCTCGAACGCAGCGCCGTCCACCTCCCAGCCGGCGGTGGGCGACTTCAAGCGCACCTTCGCACGGCTCTTGGACACCCACGAAGGCGTGGTGGCGGTCACGATCTCTTCGGCGCTGTCGGGCACGTACCAGGCGGCGGTGGCTGCCGCTGGGCTCGTGGATCCCTCCCGGATCCGGGTGGTGGACTCGCGCGGGGTGTCGGTGGCGGCTGGGCTGGTGGCCGAAGCTGCCGGCGAGGCCATCCTGGCCGGGAAAAGCCTGGACGAGGTGGAGCGGCTGGCCCGCGCCGCTGCTGCCAGCGTACGACTCTACGCGGCCTTGCCTTCCCTCGACACAGCGGTGCGCGGCGGCCGAGTTCCAGCCAGGATCGCCCGCGCAAGCCGTCTCTTCCACCTCAAGCCGATCCTCTCCCTGGACGAGCACGGAGCCACGTGTCGCAGTGGCGTGGCACTGGGCTTCCGGCAGGCCCTAAAGGGGCTGTACCGAAGGGCCGTGCGGTGGGCCGGCGGGGCGCCCGCCCGCTTCCTCATCGCCCACGCCTCCGCGGTGGGCGCAGCGGAGTACGTGGCCGAACAGCTCCGCCGCTATCGGGGCGCCACCGACATCCCGCTGGTCAACCTGGCCCCAGTGCTGGCGGCGCACACCGGTCCGGGGGCCGTTGGCGTGGCCGTTCGGCGCGAGTCACCGTGAGGACGTACCCCCTCCTCCAACCTCGTCCCACCCCGGGGAGCAGTTGCACGGGGGAGCAGACCTCGCTACATTTTCCACCGGCCCGCATGGAGGGTCCGGGCACGGGAGGCGAGCATGGCGAGACCTGAGTATCTGATCTGCCTGGAGTGCGAGTCGGAGGTGGATGACTTCACGTGGCGGGACGGCGAGATTCGACGCGCGGTGTGCGAGGTGTGTGGCAACTCCGACCCGGACGCCTTTGCCCTGCCAGAGGACTTCGACCAGGACTTCGAAGAGGACGAGGAAGACGAGGAAGAGGACGAGGAGGAGGAGTACCTCGAGGACCTGGACGACTACGAAGACGAGGAAGAGGAGGAGTAACTCCCTCCAGGTCGCACCACGCCCTGCCACCCCCAACGTGCCCAAACTCGAGCGAGCGGCCGCTGGCCGCTCTTCCTTGTGGCTGGGCACCGTGTCACCGGTGCGGTGCCTGGTGGCGCTCCCGCCCCGACGTGCAGACCGAGCGCTGGTCGAGCCGGCAGGCCAGGGCCAGCAGGTGCACCCACAGCTCCACCTCGCCGGCCTCGGGTTGCCGCTCCCCCGTGGCTACCAGCAACCAGGGCAGTCCCGGTGCAGAAATCGCCAGGACCCGCTGATCTCCCAGCAGCAACTGCGAGGTCTCCGGGCCGGGACCGAGAGCGCCTGAGTTGCGCAGCACCGCCAGACACCGCGGGTCCTGGAGCATGCCGGCCATCGTGCCGTGCGCTGCGGCCACCGTGACCTCCTCCCCCACCACCGCCACCACCGCGGCGCTCTGCACGCCGCGGCGCTGCACAAGCCACAGCACCAGCGAGACGAGGGCCAAGCTGTCGTCCGACTGCCAGGCTTTCAGGAGGCTGACGATGCCGGCCGGGAAAGCCAGGGGAATGGCATCGTCGGTATCCCCCACTGCCGCTGGGCGCGTTTCCCGTGGCGGCGGTTCTGCTGGCCCCTCTGCCGGTTCATCGCCCGACCGCACGAGCTGCGCCGGTACCGACGAGAACCGCACCAGATCGCCTGCTGCTACCTCGGCCTCCCGGATTGGCCTCCCGTTCAGGAAGGTCCCGTTCTTGCTGCCGAGATCCAGCAGCACGACCCTCCCCCCCCGCTCGGCAATGAGGGCGTGGGCGCGCGAAACATCCTCCGCCTGCAGGCGCACCGTGCACTGAGCACCGGTTCCCACCCGCAGCTCACCCCCTTCCGGGATGACGTACTGCCGATCGCTGCCGTCAAGAATCACGAGTTTCAGCACCGCTCTCTCCTCCCCCACGGTGGCTGGTGTGGCAGTGCTGCTGCCTTTGACGTCCATGGACCCCGGCACGCGTGCCGTCCGAGATTCCACCCGGCGCCTCACAGCAAGCGGTCGAGGGCGGCCAGCAATTGCAACTTGGCAACGCGGTCGCGAAAGCGCCGTGTGCGCGCTAGCCGCACCAGCCCGCGCAGTCGCTGCCACCCCACCGCGTAGAGCGCCGGCACGGCTGCCTCCACGAACCGGGAAAACCCCTCGTCGTAGGGGTAGTACCACGGCATGGCCCGCTGTCGTCTGAAGTCCTGCGCCACGTACTTTACGTTGCAGAGTTCGAGAAGGCCGTACCACCCGTGCGAGCGGCCGATGCCGCTCTCCTTCACCCCGCCCCAACTCCCCGTGGCTTCCGCAAAGGTGACCAGGTGCTCGTTGACGGTCACCACCCCGGCCTGGAGTTCTCCCACGAGTCGCCGCGCGGTGGAGCGGCAACGGGTCCACACCGAGGCGGTGAGCCCGAACCGAGACGCGTTGGCCCGCGCCACCGCCTCCTCCAGGTCCCTGACGCGAACGATGGGGAGCACGGGACCAAAGGTCTCCTCCTGCATCACCCGCATGCTCTCGGACACCTCCACCAGCACCGTGGGCGGGTAGAAGTACCCCGGCCCCTCCGGCACCGCTCCACCGGTGAGGGCCCGCGCCCCGCCGGCCAGCGCCTCCTGCACCTGGGTTGCCACCACCTCGCGCTGTTCGAGGGTGGTCATGGGGCCCACGTCCACCCCTTCCGAGAGGGGGTCACCCACACGCAACTGCCGGGTTAGCGCCACCACCCGTTCCACGAGCGGCTGGTAGATCTCTTCCACGGCGTACACGCGCTCGATGGACGCGCAGGTCTGGCCGGTGTTCTCGAAGGCACCCCACACCAACCCCCGGGCCGTGCGCTCCAGGTCGGCATCGGCGGCCACCACGGCAGCATCCTTGCCGCCCAGCTCCAGCTGGCACGGGGCCAGCCGGGCAGCACAGCGCTGGGCCACCCGTCGGCCCACCTCCACCGAACCGGTGAAGAGCACCTTCGCCACCCGCGGATCGTCCACGAGGGCGTCCGTGGCCGCACCCGGCAGCGCCACGGCGTTGATCACGCCGGGGGGAAAACCGGCCCGGCGGGCCAGCTCGCCCACCGAAAGCCCAGTGAGGACCGTGGCCGAGGCCGGCTTGAACACCACTGTATTGCCCGCCGCCACGGCACTGGCAATCTCGATCACGGGGATCCCCACCGGGTAGTTCCAGGGGGTGATGATGGCCACCACTCCCAACGGCTCGAAGCGGTAGCCGGCCCGCCAGTGGGAAAAGAGCACCTGGCGCGGCGCCACCGGCTGGAACTCCAGGAGGCGGTGCAACCGGCGCGCCAGGTAGGAAAGGGCCTCGCAGGCGGGGAAGATGTCCACGAGCCGCGCTTCGGCCACTGGCTTCCCCCCCTCCCGTGCCACCAGTTCGGCCAGGGCCGCCTCCTCCTCTACCAGGGCGCGCAACCAGCGGGCCAGGAGTCGCTGCCGGTACGCGAGCGTGGTGCTGGACCAGACGGGGAAGGCCCGCGTCGCAGCCTCCACTGCAAGTTGGACGCCCTCCTGGTCGAGGGCTGGCACGGTGGCGAGGGGTTCCCCCGTGGCGGGCGAGCGGGAAACGATCTTGCCGGTGCCCGCCACGTCGCGGTTGTCCACGATCGAGGTCTGCTGCCACATGGGCTGAGACCCTCCACCAACAGGCTAGCACGAGCCATCCCTCCCTGGCAGGCCCCCACGCCCACACTTGCGGAGATTCCCTATCATTGACCAATGGCCAACCCGCCCTTCCCCGTCCGCCTGCGAGTTCGCTACGCCGAGACCGACCAGATGGGGGTCGTCCACCACGCTGTTTACCCGGTGTGGTTCGAAGCGGCGCGCACCGAACTGTCGCGCGCTGTGGGGTTGCCCTACAGCCAGTGGGAGGCGGAGGGAGCCCTCCTCATGGTCACCGACCTCTCCTGCCGCTTCCGCAAACCAGCCCGCTACGACGAGCTGGTCACCGTGTGGGTGTGGGTGGCAGAGCTGGCGAGCCGGCGTGTGGTGTTTGCGTACCGGGTCGAGGGCCCGGACGGCACCCTCCTGGCTGAAGGCGAGACGCGGCACCTCCTGGTGGATCGGCACACTGGCCGGCCCCTCGCCTTCTCCCCCGCCATGCGGGAGGCGCTCCGCCGCCAGCCGCCACCCGACGCCAGCTGACTAGGCAGGGGCAGCCGGGCGCCGTTCCTTTCGGCCCGAGGGCCGTGGGGCAGCGTCCCCCACTGCCATCCCCGCCAGGGCCAGGACGCGCTCGCGAAATACACCAACCCAGAGCAGCAGCGGCAGCGTGAAGGTCACGGGGATGTCGAAGAAGTAGCGCAGGGCACCGTACAGCGCCCGAGCCGTGTCGCTGTAATGGCTCTGGCTCCAACTCCCCAGGTCGGCGGCGTAGAACACCTTCACGTTCGCCACCAGGGCCAGAACGTGCGAGAGCAGGAGCACGCCCACAGCCACGAGCACGCGGCGGAACGTGCCCTTGGGGCGGGCGCCGGGAAAGGCGAAGAGGAGTGCCAGGAACGGTACGGCGTTGAAGTGGATCTGCGTCAGCGACAGCTTTAGCCACGCCGAGTCGGCTCGCAGATCGGTCCTGCCGATGAGCGCGTGCCCGTCGTCGCGCTGGATCTTGGCCACCTTGGGGAACTCCACCATGCGCGCGGCAATCTCCGCGCTCCGGCACAGGGCAGGCTCGTAGACGGGCCGCACCACCACCCAGATCGCCGCCGCTGCCAGTACGGAGAGCGGCAATCGGCGCAGGAACCGGCCGAGTTCACCGCGGGGCGCTGACACCGGCGTACCTCTGGGCCCAGAGCAACCACAGCACCACGGCAAAGACAATGATCAGCGACTGCCAGATGAAGATGTGCGTGGCGGCAAACCACTGGGGTTTGAACACGCCCACGTAGAACAGCGAGACCACCCGCACCACATTGACCAGCTGGATGGCCACGAGCCCGCCCACAATCCCCACCACCTGGCTCCGCCAGCTCGCCGGGAAGGCCAGCACCCCGCAGGCAAAGATGAGGATCGCCTCGAGTCCGTTACAGCCGTTGAAGATCTTCACCGAGAAGCGCGGCGAGGAGAGGACTTGATCCTGCACCGTCGCCCCCTCGCCAAAGAGGTTCAAGGCCACTCGCGCCTCGTGGGCGACCAAGGTTGTGTACGGATTGACGAAGTGGTCGTTGACCGGCTTGAGGGCAATGAGGACAAAGCCCACCAGGAGGGCCACCAGGTACTTGACGACAAAACGCCCTGCGGGCGTCGCCAGGAACGCTTGCCACTGCGCCACCGACGGATTATCGGCCGAGCCGGCGCTACCGGTCAAGGGAGGTGCCAGGGTGGCGCGAGCCAAGCTGGAAATGGCCGGAGAGGACAGGCGGCCCCGGCAGGCGTCGGTGCGAACGCCGCTGAGTTTGGCAAGCGTCTTGTTAGGATGTGAGCGTGAGCGGGTATGTTCCGTGATCGCCGCCTCCGCCTGGCCCTGGAGCTGTCGCTGCTCCTGCACCTGCTCCTCGCCTGGCTGCTTCCAGCCGGGCACCGGGCCGTCCTGGCCCTCGTGCCACCGCCCCCCCTGGCAAATCCTGCCGATGCAGCGCAGGAGCCTATCCGCTTCGAGCTCGTGGAGCTCCCCGTCGAGCGCCAGGAGGCGCCCGCGCAGCCGAAAGCACCCGCCTCCGACCTCTCCCGCCGGGCCCACGGCGGGGAGGGGGAGCCGGCGGACCGGCCGGGTGTGGTGGGCACGACGCCGGACTTGCGCGTTGCTCCACCCCTGCCCGGCCACGCCGGGCAATCCCAGCCAGCCGGTCAGGTCCAGCCCGCCCCCACCCCCGCCCCCGAGCCAGCCACCCCCGATCGGGGTGCTAGCACCCTGGTGGCACCGCCTACCCCAGCTCCCGTGCCCCCCTTGAAGTTGCGGGGGCTGTCACCCCTGGAGGGCGGGGCGGGAACCGGGGGTGCCCTCCCCCATCGGCGCGGCGGGCAGGTGGACCTGGGACCGCTCTCCTTCGACACCCAGTGGTACGACTGGGGACCCTACGCTGCAGAGATGCTGCGCCGCATTCGCTACCACTGGAATGTGCCCGAGATTGCGCGGCTGGGCGCTGCTGGCGTTACCCGCATTCACTTCGTGATCGAACGCAACGGCAGGGTGAGCAGCATCGAGATTCAGCGCGAATCGGGGCATCCGTCCATGGACTTTGCCGCCCGGGACGCCATTGCCAATGCGTCACCCCTCCCCCCGCTGCCGCCGGACCTGTTCGGCGTCGAACGGGAGGGGGTAACCATCACCTTCTTCTACAACACGGAGCCACCAAAAGATGTGGGGAGGTAGCAGTGTTTGACTGGTTTCTCAAGGGCGGACCCGTCATGGTCCCGCTCGCCGTGCTCTCGATTGTCGCCGTCGCCATCGTCATCGAACGCCTGCTGGTGCTGCGCGAGAAGCGCTTCCTCGATCCCGCCCAGGTGGCCGTAGTCTCGCAGCTCTTGGCCGCCCGCGACTTTACCCGCGCCCTGGCGTACTGCCGCCAGCAGGAAGGACCCCTCGCCACGCTGGTGGCGACCCTGATCGACAACCGGGGCGCCCCGTACGACGAGCTGCGCGAACTTTTGGAGGACACCGGCCGGCACCAGTTGCGCCAGCTCCAGCGGGGACTGCCAGGTCTCGCCACCGTGGTGTCCGCTGCCCCCCTCCTCGGCCTACTGGGCACCGTGCTCGGCATGATCCAGGTGTTCGAGGCCGTGTCCCTGAGCGGGACGACCAGGGGCGAAATGCTGGCGGGGGGCATTGCCCAGGCGCTCATCACCACCGCCGCTGGCCTCATCATCGCCATCCCGGCGCTCTTCCTGCACTCCTACCTGGAGGCCCGGGCGGAATCGCTGGTGCACGCCATCGAGGCGCGCACCATCGAGTTCCTCCACTTGGTGCGGCGAGAGCAAGCTCCGGAGGGCACGCCATGAAGTTCTCCCGCAGCAAGGGGCGGCGACCTGGCATCGACATCTCGCCGCTCATCGACGTGGTCTTCCAGCTCCTGCTCTTCTACGCGGTCACCACCCAGTTCGTGGCCGATGACCGCCTGCGCCTGAAGCTCCCCGAGGCCAGAACGGCTGAGCAGGGAACGAACGAGCGCCCGCAGGGGGCAGAGGTGCTCGTCACCGAGCGGGGCGAAACGATCATTGCTGGGCGGGTGGTTGCCGAGCGCGACCTGGAACGCGAGCTGCGCCGCCTCCTCGGCGCCTCGGCGGACCAGACGGTGACCATTCGCGGCGACCGGGGGGCGGACTACGGTGCGGTGGTGCGCGTTCTCGACGCGGCGCGGGCCGTGGGGGCGAAGGGGATCAACATGGCAGCCCTCAAGCCGCCGGAGTCATCGGGCCAGCGCTGACGACTCCCACCGGCACGCCCCGCCGCCGTGGGGCAAGGCCGTCGCCGGGCCGCACACCAGTGGAAGCTAGCCCACCCGGACGAAGGCGAGGCGGAGCACCGCTCTGCCCTCCCGGAGGTACTTTGCCTCGAAGCTCGTCTCGGGCAGGGCAGTGAAGGCTTCCTCCACGGGCATGGGGGTGAGGAGCGGACAGCCACCCAGGAGCTCAGCAATCTGCTCGCCGTACGGCAGATGATCCGTCTTCACCCGCACCACCCCCCCGGCACCCAGCACCTCGGCCAACCGCTGGACGTTGTTCGAGTTGAAGAACCGCCGCTTGTGGTGGCGCTGCTTGGGCCAGGGATCGGGGAAGTAGACGTGGACGCCGGCCAGCGAGGCTGGCGCCAGGCACCGGAAGAGCAGGTCCTCGGCCGTCGTCCGCACGAACCGCACGTTGACAACCCCCCGCCGTGCCGCACGGCGCGCCGCAATGGCCAGGTACTTCCCCGCCCGTTCCACGCCCAAGAAGCAGCGGTGGGGCTGCTGCGCTGCCCACTCCACGAGGAAGCGCCCCTTCCCGGAACCGATCTCCACCTCCAACGGCGCTTCCCGACCGAACAGCTCGGCCGTCCTCAGGGGGAGGCCGACCGTTGCCAGGTCCACGACCGGGTCGTGCGCCGTCGCCACACCCACTCGCGCCCTAACCCTCGGCTGCTTCCACGTCCTCGGGGTCTTCGTCGCCGAACACGATCCCCACGGCGCGCGCCGTCTGAACGAGCTGGCACGCCGGGTCCACCCGCTTCAGGTGGCCGATGGCCTCCGCCAGGGGTACCGCCACGATGTCGTTGCAGCGCAGCGCCACGGTGTAGCCGAACTTCCCTTCCACCGCCAAGCGCACCGCCTCCACGCCAAAGCGGGTGGCGAGGATGCGATCCACCGGCACGGGCGAACCGCCCCGCTGGATGTGGCCGAGGACCGTCACCCGCACCTCGTACCCCGACAGCTCGGCAACGCGTCGGGCAATGGAATAGGAAACGCCCCCCAGCCGCTTCCAACCCGTCACGGCGTCCTCGTCGGCGTACACCTGTTCGCCCCCCCGTTCCGCCGCCCCCTCCGCCACCACCACCAGCGAGAAGGGGCGCCCCAACCGCTCGCGGGCCCGGATCTTGGCGAGGAGCGGGTCGTAGGCGAACGGAATCTCTGGGATGAGGATCATGTGGGCACCGCCAGCGATGCCAGCGTGGAGCGCGATCCACCCCGCTTCCCGGCCCATCACCTCCAGGAGCATCACCCGGTGGTGGCTCTCGGCCGTGGTGTGGAGCCGGTCCAGAGCGCTGGTGGCGGACTCGAGGGCGGTGGCGAAGCCAAACGTCACTTCCGTGGCAGAGATGTCGTTGTCGATGGTCTTGGGCACGCCTACCACCGGGATGCTCAACTCCCTGAAGAAGCGTTCGGCAATGGACAGCGATCCGTCCCCCCCGATGACGATGAGAGCGTCCAGGCCCAGCTTCTCGATGTTCTTCACGACCATGCGGGAGGCGTCGATCACCTCCTCCTGCCCGTCCGGCCGCCGGTACACGTAGCGGAACGGGTTCCCCCGGTTGGTGGTGCCCAGGATCGTGCCGCCCCGCGGCAGGAGGCCGGAGATGTCCTCGCGCTCCAGCTCCTTCCACTGGCCCTCCACGAGCCCGGAAAAGCCGTTCATGATGCCCACCACCCGGATGTGGTGGGTCAGCCGGCAGGACTTGACCACGGCCCGAATCACCGCGTTGAGGCCAGGCGCATCGCCGCCCCCCGTCAAGACCCCAATTCGACGCACACCGCTCATGGTTCTTCCTCCAGCCCCAGGTAGACGAGCTCGATACCGGCCTCGGCGGCAAACTCGTGAATGCGCTGGTCGCGGTAGAACTCGCCGTACAGGACACGCCGGATCCCGGCGTTGGCGATCAGCTTGAAGCACTCCCAGCAGGGGGAGGCGGTGACGTAGATGTCCGCCCCCTCGATTCGAACCCCGTGGCGCGCCGCCTGCAGGATGGCGTTGGCCTCGGCATGCACGGTGCGCACGCAGTGATCGTTCTCCATCAGGCAGCCCACCTCGCTGCAGTGCGCCAGGCCCCGGATCGAACCGTTGTAGCCGGTGGCGAGTACGGCCCGATCGCGCACGATGACGGCTCCCACGCTCTTGCGCGGACAGGTGGATCGCGTTGCCGCCTGAACGGCCAGGTTCATGAAGTAGCGGTCCCAGGACACGCGCGCCATCGCTCGAGTGTACGCGACTCTCGGGGGGCAGGGATCGCCCACCCCCACGACGCACCCTCAACCCGCCTCGCCCGTCCCTCCCACCGCCCCTTCCGGTGTGCCACTCCGCCCCGCCCCGTACAGCCAGAGGAGTCCCGCGCCAGCCGCCAGCGCCAGCAGGAGGGCTCCCTGGACCGCGTAGTTCGCGCCCGGCTGGCCCAGCAGCGGCAAGGCAGCCCGGGTGGCGGCAGTCCACAACGCCGCGAGGAGGTAGGCTACGGGGTTGCGCGCCAGGACGAAGCGCACCACTACCCACGCCAGGGCCACCAGGGCAGCCCCTTGCAGGAGGCCGCAGGCCAGCTCCCCCGCCGTAGCATCCGCGCCTGTCGGCACCGCCGCCAGGGTCGCGGCAGCCAGGAAGAGCCAGCGCTGCCAGCCCGGAGTCGTCCGGCCCACCAGGTGAGCAGCCACCCCAACGGCCGCCACCAGCAGGAGGGCCACCGCCACCGCGTTGCCGAGTCCCGCAACGACGGGCAGGGCGGTGGCCAGGTTCGTGGGGATCTCCACCGGTGCGTCGGGGAACAGCTGCGGGGCACGGGACCGAGCCAGGTTCACGGCGGCGCCCCACAGCAGGGTCACTCCCACCACCATCAGCGCTGCCCCCACCGAGCTTGCCGCCACCCGCCGTCGGGCGTAGGCGTCGCAGGCGCCCAGGGCAATGGGCTGCGCTGCCACGAGGGCAGCCAGCGCCAGCACGATGCCGGCCACCTTGAGCAGGAAACCGATGGCAAGCCCGATGAGCATCCACGTGCGGAAAACGGCGATGGGCCACGCCGTGACGTACTCCTGCCAGAGCAAGGGGTAGCTCACGGCGGCAGCCGCTGCCATCACGACGGCCGCCGCCCCCGCCCACATCCACACCGGCCTCCAGGGGAGCGTCCCGGCCCGCTGCGCCCGCGCCAGGGCCAAAAGACCCGTCACCACCAGCCACGCGAAAGCACCGATGCGCACGGCGATGAGTGCGTAGTGCCACACCGTGGCCCGGGCTCGCTGCCGCTCCCACGCCTCCGGCAACTTGATGCGACGCTCGTGGCCATCCACGGCGTCGCCCTGCACGGTGACCGAGAGCAGGTACTCCGCCTCCCCAACACTGCGCCGAGGATCGGCAAAGGTGAACACATAGTCCAGACGCGCCGGCCGGCGCTCGGACGTGGACTCCTTGAAGGCCAGGGTGGCGGGGTCGATGCCCAGCTCCCGCAGCGACGCCTCGGCCAGTGACCGCGCCTCCGCCTCGCCCAGAGCTGGCCCCGGTGCCTCCTCCCGCACGGTGTGCCGGTACCGCACCACCGCCCCCGCGCGGTCGTCCACCTCGAGCTGCCACTCCTCCCGCTCCTCCCCCCGAAACACCCGCACGCGCCAGGCCGGCACCTCGGCCGCACAGTGTTGCACGCCTGCCACCCCGCCGTGTTCCAGCAGGTAGCGGCGAACGGAACGGTCCAGCACCTCGCCGCGCGCCGTCACGACGAACCGCCAGGCAGATACATCCACCCCGCGACGGGCGAGGAAATTGGCCGCTGCCCGGCGCACCGCGGCGGGGCGCGCGGTGACGCCAACGCCTTTCCCCGCCGCGGGGACCCACCCGGTCGCCGCCACCGCCAGCAGCAGCGTGGCGACACCCGCCGGCAGCAGCCACCTGGCGGAGGGGGCCGCAATGCTCCCGCGCCAGGGAGTCGCCCGGCGTACCGGCTCCTCCGGCGGCGGGTCGGCCGCATTGTCCAGGGAGGGGTCCACCACGAACCCTCCCGCCCGCCACGCTGCCACCAGCGCCACGGCGAGGGGGATGAGCAGGACCCCGGTGCCGACCAGCGCGGTGACCACGAAGTAGGGGTTGCCGGAGCGGACGAGGAGCATGGAGGTGTAGCCCGCGTCCACCACGTAGTGCCACACCAGACAGGGGATCACGCCGAACCGGTAGAACACGATCCCCACCAGGATCCCCGCCAGCGAGACCTCCACCCCCCGGATGTAGAACGGCTGGGCGGGGTAGTTGGCGTGGGCAAAGCCCCAGATGAGCGCCGGGATTGCCACCGCCGCCACCTGGGAGCGGGTCAGGCGTTCCACCAACGGGATGGAGAACACGCGGGACAGGAACTCCTCGCTCACCGCGGGATAGAAGCCGATGAACAGCACGGCGAGCCATGGGAACGAGGTGTTGAGCAAGTTGTCGAAAGGCACTTCAGCGGGGTTCCACGCCCCGACTCGCTTCCCCACCAGGTAGAACGCCACCTGGTACGCAATGAAGAGGGCCGCCAGGCAGTAGCCCAGGATCAGGCCCAGTGCTACCCGCTTGCTGCGCCAGCCGGAGCGCGTGAAGATGGCGGCAATGCGCATCTGCCCGGGGAAGCGGGCCCGGTACAGTGGCTCCCCCGCCGCCACGACGATGAAAACCAGGAGCGACTGCACCCCCGCCCCCCCCAGGGCGCGCAGGAACTGCCCCGCCACGAAACCGCCCCAGCTCTCGGTGGTATCGAAGGTGTAGCTGGCGGTTGGCAGGTCGTTGAGCGCCAGGGCCAGCGCCAGCACGAAGCTCACCGCCGTCACGCCAAAGGCCAGGCGCCAGCGGACCTCGTGCCGCCGGGCCGCGCGCAGGAGCACCGCCACGGCTGCAAAGAGCGTCACCGCAATACCGAAAAGTGCTGCCATGGCCGCCGTCTCGTTGGCCGACCGCAGCCGCTGGTAGGAGTGCACCCAGGCGTCGGGAACCTTGAGGAACTCCCGATACGAAGCCACCTCCTCCCCGCTCAGCCCCACCTCCAGCCGGTAGCTGGCCTCCCCTGCCCGCCAGGCGTTCCGCTCGTAGGTGAACGTCCAGTCCCGGCGCGCTGGCCGGTCCTCCCGGTGGGACTCCACCAGGACCACCTGGTCGAGACGCAACCCCATGGCCGTCGCGAGGAAGGCCTCGGCCCGCTGCCGCGCCTCCCCCTCCTCCAGCGACGCCCCGGCTCGCTCCTCGGGGATGGCATGGGAAAACCCCACCACGTCCCCCTCCGGCGCCACTTCGACGCTCACCTCCTCCTTGTCCAGGGGGAGGAAGAAGCGGTGCGACCAGCGCCAGGGGCGCACCTGGCGTTGCCGGATCAGCTCCGCCATGCGCTCCAGACCCACCTCGCGCTCCAGGTAGAGCTTGGCCTGCCCATCCACCTGGAAAATTGCTGCGTGCCGTCGCCCCGCCAGCGCGGCCGCAGCCACGGGCGCGTGCTGGCGGAGGAAGGTCTCGCCCACGGGGCGCGAGCTGCTCCGGTTGACGGCAAAGGTGAGGCTGGCTTCCGGGAACGCCCGCGTGAAGTTGGCCCAGGCGAACACCGCCGCCCCGGCTGCCGCCACCAGGAAGAGGCCCACGCCCACCAGTTCTCTACGCGTGAAGCGTTCCATGCTTCCTCCTTGCCCTCCCCGCTGCACCGATCCGCCGGCGCGGCGCCCGTCACCTCGGGCCCGCCACCACCCGCAGGGCTGCCGGCAGGATCTCAAAGGTGGCTGGCCCGCAGGGGTACGTTTCGCCGTCCACGTCAAAGGGGGGTGCCGGCGCCAACGGCTCCAGGTGCACCACCTTGGCGCGCCGCACCCGGACCGGGCGCGCCTGAAGGTGTGTTCCGAGGTACACCTGGGGGAGTCGGCGCACGAGCTCGGTGCCCCGGACCTCGCCCACCACCACGACGTCGAACCACCCATCGTCCCACTGCGCCTGGGGGGCAATGTGCATCCCCTTGCCGAAGCTCGTGCCGTTGGCAACGGTGGCGAGGAAGGTGGGGCCCTCGTACCAGCACTCCCCGTCCACCTCCAGGCGCATCGGCACCGCCCGAAAACGGCGTAGCGCCCGCACCGTTGCCACCAGGAACGCGGTGGCCCCGCGCCGCGGCATGGCGTTGACGCTCTCGTCCACGAGCCCGGCCACGCCGGCAGAGGTTTCGTTAATGAAGTGGAAGCTCGCCCGCTCGCCCAGGCAGCGCCCCGCGTCCACTGGCACCCCTTCCCCCTCGAGAGCCAGGGTCAACGCCGCGCGCAGCCGCCGGGGAATCCGCAGCGAACGGGCCAGGTCAGAGCCGGTGCCGGCCGGCACTACGCCCAGGGTCACCCGCTGCCCGGCCCCCACCTCCAGGAGCGCGTTCGCCACCAGGTGGAGCGTGCCGTCGCCGCCAAAGACCACCAGCCGTTCGTACCCTCCCTCCACCGCCTGCTGCACCGCGAGCCGCGTGGCGGCTCGATCGGCGGGCCGCTGGACGGGCAGGGACCTCGCCGGGGGCAAGCGCCGTTGCAGCCGCTCCCACACCCCCCACGCCCGCCCACCCCCGGCCGCGGGGTTGACGAGGACCAGGGCCCGGCTCACGCCGGCTCCCGGGGTAACCAGTTGGCAACAGCATCCTCCAGCCGGTACAGCTCCTGCCGCCAGCGCCGAAACCCCCACCCCGCTGCATCCCGGACCAGGCTGCCCAGCCGCGGTGCCAGTTCGAGGCAGCGTTTCGGTTGCCACATACCGAGTCGCACCCGCCGCAGGAGCAGATCCTCCAGGTGCACCACCCCACCGAAGCGCAGGTGCCACTCGAGCTCGGCCTCGCTCACATCCACACCCTCGGCCACCGGCCGCAGGCGGCGACGGCTCGCAGCCAACGCGCACGGCAACGCCTGGGCCCCGAGTCGGCGCACCATGCCCGCAGCCACTGCCGGCGGCGCCCCGCTCTCCACCACCAGGCGCACCGTGGCGGCAGGGTCGGCCCGGTGCGGGAGCGCCAGTGCGCCGGTGGCACAGGGCAGGGCGAGGGCAGCGCGATCCGGCGGCAGGCGTTTCACCACCTCGTCCACCACCTCCTCGGCGGTGGCTCGGAAGGTGGTGAGCTTACCTCCAGCGGTGGAAACGAGGCCTTCCTCCTCCCAGACCGCCTCCTCCCGCGAGGCCTCCGAGGGCTCCTCGGCGTGGGAGTCCAGGATGGGCCGGACCCCCGCAAAGGCCCCCGTCACGTCGGCCACCGTCAGGTGGCAGGCGGGGAAGAGGGTGGCGACGAAGCGCATGAGGTACGCCACCTCCTCCGGCGACGGGCGCGGAGCGTCCAGGTCCCCCTCATGGAAGACGTCGGTGGTACCCACCAGCGTTCCCTCGGGGTGCGGGATGGCGAACACCGGCCGACCATCGTCGGGCGACAGCGCCGTCACCGCTGCCTCCAGGGGCAAGCGGTGGGCCGGGAACAGCAGGTGCGAGCCGCGGGACGGCCGCAGTCGCGGTTCCACCTCGCCCAAGAGCCGCCGCAGCTGGTCGCACCACACCCCCGTGGCGTTGACAACCACGTGGGCACGGACAGCGTGGGTCTCACCCGTCACCTCGTCCCGCACCACTGCCCCCCCCACGCGGCCATCCTTGCCCCGCAGCAACGCTTCTACCCGCGCGTACGAGAGGGCAGTGGCACCGGCTAGCACCGCGGCCTGCACCACCGCCAGCACGAGCCGGGCATCGTCCCCGGCCGCGTCGTCGTAGGTGAGCCCGAACTCCAGCCCGTCGCGGCGCAGGTGCGGAATCAGGGCCGCCACCTGGGCGGGGGTGATGCGCTCGTGGCGGTGCCGCACCGGCGTCAAGTGGTCGTACATGGTGAGGCCGAGGTTCACCTGCCAGCCAGGAGTCGTGTCGGTGGCGAAGGAGGGGTAGAGGAAGCGCAGCGGCCACACCAGGTGCGGGTTCAGCCGCGAGAGGAGATCGCGCTCCCGACAGGCCGTGCGCGTGATGCGGAGCTGCATCCGCTTGAGGTAGCGCAAGCCGCCGTGGACCAGCTTGGAGGAGCGCGACGAGGTGCCGCAGGCAAAGTCGCCCCGCTCCACGAGCCCGGCCCGCAGCCCCCGCACCGCCGCGTCGTGCAGCACACCAGCACCGGTGATGCCGCCGCCAATGACCAGGACGTCCAGCCCCTCCTCCAGGCGCTGCCAAGCGCTCTGGCGCCACCACGGTGGCAGCATCATTCCCTCCCCTCCGGCTCGCCATCGGCCAAGAGCACACCGCGGTTGAGACAGCCGGCCGGGTCGAGAGCCGCTGCTGTGGCGCGGAGCACCGCCAACCCCTGCCGGCCCACCTCCCGCTCCAGGTAGGGCGCGTGGAGACACCCCACGCCGTGGTGGTGGGAGAGGGTGCCTCGAGCCTCCAGGATGGCGCGAGTGGCTGCCCCTTTGCACTGCTGCCACTGCTCCCTCTCGCGGCCCGGCTCGAGGGGCCAGAGGAAGGTGAAGTACAGCGACGCGCCGTCTCGGTACGCGTGGGAGAGGTGGCAAAGCACGGCAACGGGAACCCCCAACGCCTCGCCGGCCGCAGCCAAGGCCCTCCGCACCGACGCGTACAGCGCCGCCAGTCCGCTCCAGGTTGCGGCCGTCTCCAGGGTGTCCACCCCCCACCCCGCCTCGAGCAGATGGTCGCGCAAGTAGGGGTGGCGGAAGCGCTCGGCCCGCCAGCGCCGCCACCCCGAGCGACCCACCCCCAGGCCGCTGTGCGCTCGCCACACTGTGGCGCAGCGGCTCTCCGCCTCCGCCACCTCCTCGGCGCTCCCCGCCCACCCCAGCAGCAGCGCACAGGCGCGACGGAACCGCCGCCGGGACAGCAGCCAGCGCGACACCACCCGCGCCGGCATCGAGAGCTCCAACAGGCTCTGGCCGAAGGAGGTCTCCTCCTCGTCCGAGAGGCGCACCACCTCCACCGGGAGCCCCCCCTGCAGGATGGCCCGGCACGCCGCCATCCCCTCTTCCCAGGTGGGGAAAAGCACGGTGACGCCGTTCTCGTGCTGCGGCAGCGGCCGCACCCGCAACGTTACCGCGGTGATCACCCCCAACCGCCCCTCGCTGCCCACCACCAGACGCCGCAACTCCGGGCCCGCTGCCGAGGCGGGCTGGGGCGGTAGCCGCCACACCCCACCAGCCCCGGCCAGCTCCACCCCGGCCACCAATTCCTCGATCTTCCCCACGCCGGTGGAACGCTGTCCAGCGGAACGGGTCGCGACCCACCCCCCCACGGTGGACAGCTCGAAACTCTGCGGCTCGTGTCCCAGCCGCAGCTTCTCCCCTGCCAGTGCCGCCTCCACCTCGGGGCCAGTCGTTCCCGCCCGGAAGGTGGCCAGGCGCGACACGGGATCGAGGGCCACGAGTCCCCGCAGCCGGTCCAGGGAGAGCACCACCGAAGGGCGATCGCTGCGCTGCAGGGAAACACCCCCCACCACGCTGGTACCGCCCCCCCGCACCACCACGGCCACACCCGCCTCGGCTGCCCGGCCCAGGTCGGCCACGATCGCTTCCGCGCTGGTTGGGAAGAGCACCGCGTCGGGGAAGGCGGCAACGTCCCCCGAACGCAACGCCAGTAGGTCCAAAAAGGACTGACCGCAGGCGTGGCGCAGCCGCGTGGCTGCGTCGCTCGCCACGGCGGAGCTAAAGGGGGGGAGCGGCCGGGGCGGCGGGACCGTCACTGTCGTCTCGGGCACTGCCGAGAGTGGGGCACCCCTCCCCACCCGCGCCTCCAACCAGCGGACGGCGGTGGCGGGGAGCGACACCGATTCGCCCTCGAACCCCCACCCGTTCCAGCGACGCTCGCCCCTGGCCATCCTCCCCATACTAGCCGATGGCCGCGGGGCAACGTTGCCGCTCACCGCCCCCGCACCCGCTCCATGCGCCGGCGATCGCGCTTCTCCGGCCGCCCCCGACCGCGGGGCGGGGCTGGCGCCGGCGCCAGGCGCTCGAGACGTCGCGCCTCGAGTTCCGCCTCGCTGGGGGGCGGGGTCACGTCCTCCCAGAGGGTACGGGCCTCGGCCTTGGGGAGGTGCCGCTCCGCAAGCGCCCGCACCACCACCTGCCGCCGCAGGGCGGGTCCCAGCACCAGCTGGATCCGGTCGCCGGGCCGGATGAGGCGGTGCGGTTTGGCCCGTACGCCGTTGACCTCCACCTTCCCGCCGTCGCACAACTCCTTGGCCTGGGAGCGGGTACGCGCCAGGCAGGCCACGTCGAGCCAGACATCGAGGCGAACCGCGTCAGACACCGCTCGATTCTACCGGCACCGACCAACACGCCACCACCCACCGGTGCCAACGGTTGCGGGCAGGGCACTGCTGCAGACGCCCCTCCCCCCGGGCTCCCGGGCCTCACTCCCCGGACTTCATCTCGAGGCTGAGCGTGCCTTCACTCCCGCCCCCCTTGGCGCCAACCATGAGGGTGAGCACCTGCGCTCCCCCGTCCGCAGTGGCGTGGAGCAGACCGCCCGACACCTCCCGGCCGCGCTGGCTGGAGGTGACGGTCACCTGGAAGCCCTTGCCCTCCATCTCCCGGCGGTAGAAATCGAGGATCGCCTGGGGTGAAGCGCTGGCGGTGAAGCGCCAGGACCCGCCGGTGGCGCCGCTGGCGAGGCGGGCCGAGGCGATATTCTCGAGCCGCATCCCCGGATAGACGGGCAGGAACTCGGGGATATCGGCCTGCGCCCCCTCCCCGAAGGTCATCTCCCCCTCTTCGCTCTCGATGCGCACCGTGCCACCCTCTCCCCCCTGGGCGGTCACCTGCAGCCGCTTCCCCTCGCCGGTGGTGAAGGTGAACTTTCCCCGCTTTGCCTCCTCCAGATCCACGGTGAGTAGCTCGCCCGTCTTCTTGTTGCGGACGGTGATGGTGCCCGCGTCGTCGTCGGCGGAGACCAGCTCCACCTCGGGGTTGGCGGCCACCACTGCCTTGGCCACCACCATGGCCGGGTTGTCGCGTACCTCGCCCAGCACGCTCTTGGCCTTGCGGGCGATGAGGACGCCGCCGACGAGGAGCGCCACCGCCACCAGCACCAGCAACACCCCGCAGCCCACCAACACCCAGAGCAGGGGGCTCACCCGCTTGCCCGTGGGTGGTGAGGGCGGGTTGGACGGCGGAACGGTGGGTGGCGGGGGGGGCGGTACCTGCGATGGCGATGTGGACATGGACTCTCTCCTCTCTCGCGCTCGACCGTGGGATCGAGCGATGCGCTGTCAGTGCTATCAGGGTACCGCCTCCGTGGCGGCGATGCAAGCCGAGCACGCGTCTTGGTATCATTACGGTTGGAGGTGTCAATGGCGGGCAAGGTCTTCAAGAAGATCCAAGTGGTGGGGTGCGCGGAAAAGAGTTTCCAGGATGCCATCGAGGCCGCGGTGGGGAAGGCGGCCAATACGCTCAAGGGGATGTCCTGGTTCGAGGTGCGGGAGCTGCGGGGCGCCCTCAAGAACGGCCAGGTGGTGGAGTGGCAGGCCACCGTGGAGATTGCCTTCAAGGTGGAGTGAGGCACCCCTCGCCGGTGCCACCTGAGCCCGGCCGGCGGCAAGATCACAAAGCCTAGAACCAGCCGCGCCGCTTGAACGCCGCGACCATGCCGGCGGCCGCCACTGCCATGAACAGCAGCACGGCGGGGTACCCCCACTTCCACTGCAGCTCCGGCATGTAGGTGAAGTTCATCCCGTAGATCCCTGCCACCAGCGTGAGCGGGATGAAGATCGTGGCAATCACCGTGAGCACTCGCATGATCTCGTTCATGCGGTTGGACGAGCTGGAGAGGTGCAGGTCCACCAGGCCCGCGAGCAGGTCGCGGAAGCTCTCGATGATGTCGATGATCTGCACCGTGTGGTCGTACACATCGCGCAGCCACAGGCGGTTGGCCGGGTCCACGAGGGGGGAGTCGAGACGGGCCAGAGCACCCAGCGCCTCGCGTAGCGGCCACGCCCCTTTGCGGAGCTGCAGCAGGTCCCGCTTGAGGGCGTGGAGGCGCGCAAGAATGTGCCGGTCGGCGCCGGCCAGAACCTCGTCCTCCAGCTCGTCCAGCTCCTCGCCCATGACGTCCAGCACCGGGAAGAAGTGGTCCACGCCGGCGTCGATCAAGGAGTAGGCCAGGTAGTCCAGCCCCAGGCGCCGGATCTTCCCCTGAGCCAGTTGCAGCCGCCGCTCCACCAGCGCAAACAGCTGGCTCTCCTCCTCCTCCACCGTCACCAGCAGGTCGGCAAAGAGGAGCAGCGACACCTGCGGGCTCACCAGCTCGCCATCCTTCCGCTCGGGTACGTCCATGACCACAAACAGGTAGTCCTCGTGATCCTCCACCTTGGGTCGCTGCCCCACGTTGAGGATGTCCTCCACCACCAGGGGATGGACCGAGAGCACCGAGGCCACCTGGGCCATGAGTTCGGGGTCGTGGCCCACGATTCGCAGCCACGCTCGTTTGCCGGGTGGGACGCGGCGGTGGATCCCCTCCACGGAAGGGATCGTCTCCTCGCTGAAGGACTCTGCATCGTACAGCGCGAGCCACAGTCGCGGCAGTCCCGTGGCCAGCCCGCGCGGGGGCGGGAGTGTGCCGGGGGACGTACCTGGTGGGTGGAATCGCTTCACCAAACGGCGCATGGAGACCTCCTGGCGGGTTCGGTTCCCTCGCCACGACGGTAGCACGCTTGAGCCCCTCGCGCCCCCCGGAGTTGCTAGACTCCCGGCGTGGCACGGCGAGACGAACCCCAGCTAGCCCCGTCACCCCCCACCACCACTGAGACGCGCCGCATCCTGCTCCTCACCTCGGCGGCATCCTTCCTCCTCCCCTGCATGGGGTCGGCGCTCAACGTGGCCATGCCGGCCATTGGCGCCGAGTTCCACGCCTCGGCCGTGGTGCTCAACTGGATCGTCGGCGCGTTTCTCGTGGCGTCGGCGGCACTGCTCCTCCCCGCCGGTCGTCTCGCCGATCTCGTGGGCCGCAAGCGGGTGTTCGTTGCCGGCATGCTGGGCCACGCCGTGACCTCCCTGGGGTGCGCCTTTGCACCGCGGGCGGCGAGCCTGATCGTTCTCCGCTTCCTGCAGGGCGGCAGTGCCGCCTTCGGCTTTGCCACCGGCATGGCCATCCTCACCGCTGCCGCCCCCCCGAACCAACGGGGTCGGGCCCTGGGCATCGTGAACGGTGCCGTTTACGCAGGGCTCACCCTGGGCCCCGTGCTGGGGGGTGCCATCACCCAGCACCTGGGCTGGCGCGCCATCTTCCTCGCCAGCAGCCTGGTGAGTGCCGCGGTGGGCATTGGCATGGCCGCCGGTGTGGGCCAGGAGTGGCGGGCAGCCCGGCAGGGCCGCTTCGACCTCCCGGGCGCTGCGGTGTACGCCTGCTGCGTGGCGGCCCTCATTGCAGGCCTTTCCGCCTGGCGCACCCTCCCCGCCGGGCGGTGGCTGGCACTGGCAGCCGCCGCTGGTCTCTTCGTCTTCCTGCAACGCCAGGCGACCGTGGCCGAGCCCCTGCTCGATGTGGGGCTGTTCCGAAACACCATCTTTGCCTTCTCCAACCTGGCCGCCCTCATCCACTACAGCGCCACCTTTGCCGTCTCCTTCCTCCTCTCCCTCTACCTGCAGGTGACGCTGGGCCTCGACCCCCAGCGCACCGGCCTGGTGCTCCTGGTCCAACCGGCCATCATGACGGTACTCTCGCCGCTTTCTGGCTGGATCTCGGACCGTGTGGAACCGCGCCTCGTGGCCAGCAGTGGCATGCTCCTGACCCTCGCAGGTCTGCTCGCCCTCTCCACCTTGCGCCTCGACTCCGATACCGCCACCGTGATCGCCATCCTCCTGGTGCTGGGCGCAGGCTTTGGGCTCTTCTCCTCGCCCAACAGCAATGCGGTCATGAGCGCTGTGGACCGCTCCCAGTACGGCGTCGGGTCCGCGACCCTGGCGACCATGCGCCTGGTGGGTCAGTCCTTGAGTCTCGCAGCGGTGGCTGTGCTGTTCGCCCACTTCTTTGGAACCGAACCCATCTCCCCGGCCCACGCCGCCACCCTGGTCGAGAGCAACCACGTCACCTTCCTCCTCTTTGCCGTGCTCTGCGCCTTCGGTGTGGCGGCTTCCCTGGCTCGCGGTCGCATGCACCACCCCTGAGCGCTGCAGCGCACCTCCCAGCGGGCTTGACAGGGGCGTGGTCTGAGGTTAGAATCAACCGTGTGGTTAGACCAACTGGTTAGTTAGGGGATCCATGGCCCACACCCAGCGGTCCGAAATGGCTTTCGCCCGGCGCCAGCGCATCCTCGAGGCTGCCGCCGAAGTCTTTGCCGAACGCGGCTTCAGCGGCGCCGGCGTGAACGAGATCGCGCGCCGGGCCGGCGTCAACAAGGCCATGCTCTACTACCACGTGGGCGACAAGCAAAAGCTCTACGAGGAGGTGGTGCTGGGCTTCCTTACCCAGGTGCACCACCAGGTGCGGGTGGGCATCGCCAAGGCTGCGACGCCGGTGGACAAACTTGCCGCCGTTCACCGCGCCATCCTCGAGCTGGCCCTCGAGCGCCCCAACTACCCGCGCATCATGCTCCGCGAGCTGTCCCTGGGCGGCGCCAACCTGCCACCGGAAGTGTTCCGCCAGATGGCGTCCCTCTTTGCCACCACCCGCGAGGTGGTGGAGGAGGGCATGGCGGCCGGGCAGTTTCGCCGCGTGGAACCGGTGATCGCCCACATCCTCCTGATCGGCAGCGTGGTGTTCTTTGCCAACGCCCTGCGGCTGCGGGACCGACTCGGCGCCGCAGGCGCCCAGCTCCCCGGGCTGGACACCGTCCTCCAGGCTGCCGCCCAGATCACCCACATCCTCCTCCACGGCCTCGCCGCGCCCGGCCAGGAAGGAGTCGTTCCATGACCCGTCGCCTTGCCCCCCTGGGGGTCCCCTCCACCCTGCTGCTGGCCGTGGCCGTAGTCGGCGCGGCCTCGTCCTGCCGTGCCCGTGCGGACGGGGAAACGATTCACGCTTCCGGACACATCGAGGCCACCGAGGTGCGGCTTGCCGCCACGGTGGGCGGCCGGCTCCTGGAGTTGCCGCTGCGCGAGGGC
Organism: Thermoanaerobaculaceae bacterium; assembly: GCA_013388425.1. GTDB lineage: Bacteria > Acidobacteriota > Thermoanaerobaculia > Thermoanaerobaculales > Thermoanaerobaculaceae > JACADV01. The sequence goes on from JACADV010000071.1 coordinate 65,072, forward strand.
GAGGCGGTGGCCGCCGGCCAACTCGTGGCGCGCCTCGACACCACCGATACCGAGCTCGAGGCAGCGCGCCTGGCCGCCGAACTCGCCGCCGCCGACGCCCAGCTCCGCCTGCTCCTGGCAGGGAGTCGCGAGGAGGAGCGGAGGCGGGTCGCGGCGCAGTTGGCTGCAGCCGAGGCGGAGCTGGCCGCAGCCCAGCGCGACCTGGCGCGCCTCG
>JACADV010000043.1 GCA_013388425.1 Thermoanaerobaculaceae bacterium
GCGCTATGCTGTGGCTCGTGCGTAGCTTGCGGTTTCGGGTGCTGGAGCACGTGGCCGACTGCCGCATCCTCGTCTGGGGAGAGGACGAGCAAGCCCTGATCGCCCACGCCGTGGCAGCCACGCTGCGCCACGCCCTGGGTGTCGAGCCGCGCGCTCCTGCCCAACAGTGGCACCCCGTCCTCCCCTGGCCGTCGGACCTGGCCGAACGCCTCGTCCACACGGTGAACGAGGCCCTCTTCCTCCTCTACACCCACCGCCGCGTCACCACCTCCTTCGAGCTGCGCGGCGGGGATGGCTGGATTGCCACCGCCCCCTTGGGAAAGCGTTCCATCTGCCGGGAGATCAAGGCGGCCACCTTCCACGCCCTCCACCCCACCGGGCGCCGCGGCAAGCTCTCGGCCACCCTCACACTGGACCTTTGAGGCTCTCCCCGACACCGCCCCCACGCACCTCACGGAGCCTGGACAACGCGCAGCGAGCTGCCCGCCGAATAGGCGACGAACTCCGGGGCGTACATGCTCTGGATCACCGCCGGTCCCACCTGGAAGCTCCCAGCCGTAACGGCGCGCAGGCGGTGGGCGAAGGCGAACTCGCCGTAGGGGAGGTTCTCGAAGAAGAAGTTGATGCCGGAATCGCGCACCTCCTCGTAGCGGACGATGCCCCGGTCCCACTTGAACGACGAGGTGGGGACCACCGGCTCGCACCCGGCGGGGCGGGGATCCCGCAGGTGCACGAACTCCATGGGGAAGCGGGAGCGCACCACCAGCCGCACCTCCACCTCGTCCCCCACCTCCACGCGATCCCCGCTGGCCAGCGGCACGAGCGTGAACCCTTTCCCCTGCACCACCCGCTTGTAGAACTCCCGCGACACGGTGAGCACATCCCCTCGCCCCTCTAGCGGCGGGCGGGAAGTGGCAAAGTGCCAGGTGGCAGAGACAAACGCCAGCCCCTGGCCGCGGTTGGCGGCCTCCACCGTGGCCGTGGCCGGCCCCACGGCCTCCCCCGGCACCACCAGCCGGTTGCCCGCACCGGTGAACCGGTCCGGCTCGAAGACAAAGCGGGCACCGTGCGGCCCTGCCTGCACGGCAACTTCTTCCCGCACCGCAAGCTTCCCCTCCGCCTGGAGCACCTTGGCGAGGGCGTAGAGCACCTCCGCCGTCGCCTTGGTGGAGTGCCAGTGGTTGGTCTTCCGGTTCAGCAGCAGCCAGTGGACGAGGCCAGCAACGCGCGCATCGCCGGGTGACAGCTCCACCAGCGTGCGCAGCGCCACCGCGTGACCCTCGATGGTGTCGTTGTACCACAGCCACGAGCGCTCCTCCGGGGCCCAGAAGGTGCCCTCGTTTTCGGTGGTTGTGGCGCTGTCCATGACGCTGTCGAACACCAGCCTGGCGTCACCGGGCCGCCCCATGCGGGCGAGGGTGAGGGCGAGCATGCTCTTGAGGTAGGGGGAGTGCTCGCGCCAGTGCCGGAAGGAGAAGTCAAGGATCTGCTGGCGTTCCTCGCTGGGAAGCGCTGCCTCCATCCACTCCCCGTGGCCGTAGCAGGAGGCCACGTAATTGAGGAAGGTGAGAAACTCCCAGCAACAGTCCAGCTCCATCAACTTGCTGGCGTACTGCCGGGCGGCGTACTGTTCGCGGAAGTAACTGCCCAGGTACTGCCACCCCCGCTCCACCACCCCCTGCGGTACGGGGACGCCGAACTCGGCTGCCTTGGCAAACCCGTACATCAAGTAGAGGGTCATGTACGGCGAGGGCGGCCCGCCCGGCCACCAGGGGAAGCCGCCGCTCGCTGTCTGCGCCTTCTCGAGTTGCGCCAGTGCGCGCTGCCGCTCCTGCTCCGCCACGCGCGGATCTAAGACCTTGAGGAGCGGCGCTTCGTCCTTGCCACCTTGCGAGAGAACCAGCCACGGGGTTTCCTCCAACGCCATGCGCCGGTTCGGGTCGTCCCTCTCCCACGCCTCGTAGCGAGTTTCCCGCTGGGAGAGCTGCTCGGCCATGCGCGCCACCTCGGGGTGAGCCGAGAACAGCGACGTAAGGATGCTGGTAGAGAGGAAGCGGTTGAGGATCTGTTCCGTGCACTCGTAGGGGTACTCCACGAGGTACGGGAGCGCGGCCAGGGCCGCGTAGAAGAGCTGCGCATCCACGGTCACCACCAGCGACTCGCTCTCGCGGGAGGGATCGTCGCTGGCAGCCATGTCGGGGAAGTGGAGCCGCTTCTCGGAGCCTTCCGGAAGCGCCACGAAGCGGGACTGGGAAAGGTGCAGGCGCGCGGGCAGGATCGGCACACCCCTCGCCTCGCCGTCGGCAAAGTCCGCGGTGGCGGCGGTGACGGTGACCACCGCAGCCCCCACGCGCCGGGGGACGGTCACGTCGAACTCTAAAGCGGTGCCACCCCCCGCCGCCACACGGAACGGCCGCCCCGCCCGCCAGGAGGGGTCGAGCCCAAACGCCTCCGCGAGATCCTCGCCGCTCTCCGCATCGGCAATCCGCACGGAGAGCTTGCCCTCCAGCTCCCTCCCCGAGGTGTTGTTGACCACCACCTTGGGCCGCACCTCGTCCCCCTCGCGGAAGAACCGGGGCAGGTACGGCCGCACCAGCAGCTCCTTGACGGTGCGGGTCTCGCCCCGCAGTAAACCGGCACGCAGGTCCTGGGTGATGGCGTGCAGCCACACGTTCCAGGCGGTGACCGCGTCGGGCACCTCGAACTCGATGGTGACGCTCCCATCCTCGCCGGTGAGGAGGGCCGGGAGGAAAAACGCTGTCTCGGCAAAGTTGCTGCGCAGGGTCCGCTCCTCGCCCACCCCCTCGGCAACCTGGGCCTGGGGCGGCGCGGTGGGCACTGGCACAGCGTCGGCCTCCACCCCGGGGCGCTTGGCCGCCTCGTCCCGGAGGACGTAGGCCTCGGCCACCTCCCTCACGACCATACCCTCCCGTTCCGCCATCCTCGACACCGGGTAGCGTCTCCCCGGCCCCCCCACGCCGTACCCACTGAGCCACTTCAAGCGATCGGGAACCAGCTCCGGGGCAGGCGCGGGCCACGGCACGCTGTCCTGCTGCCACCACGGCCGGGTCTCCCGCAGGTTCGCGTGCCGCCAGCCCATGGCAATGTGGGTGGGGTAAGCGTCCAGGGGGGAGGGGGGCAGGTGGGGCGCAAACAGGTCGACGCTGCGGTCGTACATGTACGCCAGCACCTCGGCGGCCGCGACACCAACCGGCCGGCCACTGGCGTCCGCCACCTTTACCCGAAAGCTCTCGTGCCGGCCCGGGCGCAGCGAATCGCGGAAGGTGGCAAACGAGAGCTGCAGTTTGCGGTCAGTCCAGGGCACCGGTACCTGCTTCTCCAGCACCATGAGCTGGTAGTCGCGCACCGCCCACAGGCGCAGACCAATGCCGCCACGGTCCTCTGGGCCAATGGCGAGTTCGAGCAGCGAAGCATCGCGGCCAGCCACGAGCCGCCGCACCTCCACCCTACCCCCCTGCCGGCGGATCTCCAGCACCAGGTGTTGCCCGGGCAGCCCCGAGACCACCAGCACCCCCAGCGAGTCGCCCACCTCCACCGCGGAGCGGTCCACGAAGAGAGCGGCGGGCAGGGCAATGGGCGTCTTCACCCCCCCTACCACGAACTCGCGGGCCGTTTCGAACACGGCGCCGAAGCTGTCCACCGTCTCGTAGCGGAGGCGGTAGCAACCAGCGGAAAGTCTGGGCAGGGTCACCGTTGCCATGCCACCTTCGTCGTGCACCAGCTGGCCCCCAGCCAGCGTCTCGCCGTCGGGCCACGCGTGCAGCACCCGCGCCGGTGCGTACGCGTGGTTCCAGCGGGGGCGCGTGCGGTCGCCGGGCGTGGCGAAGGGATCCTCCTGCTGTGGGGAGATGGGCTGTTCGGCGGGCAGCAGCACCCGCTCCGGATGGTGCAGCCGCACGAGCCGATACCTTCCCACCCCCTTCTGCCCCACCCCCTCCAGGGAAGTCCTGCGGATGGAAACCGCTCGGGCCACCCCCTCGCGCAGGAAGCCCAACTCCAAATCGATATCCGCAGCCACGGCCACGAAGGCGAGGCGCACGGAACGCTGGGCCGTGCGTGTCTCGCCGCCGGGGTCGGTGACATCCGCCTCGATGCGGAAGCGGTAGCTCACGTCCGGGTTCTTCGCCTCGCGCTCGTCGGCCGCCGGCACGAACTCGAGGGAGAAGGTGCCCGCGGCGGAAAGCTCTGCCTCACCGCTCGCCACCAGCCGTTCTTCCCGATCCGGGGGGCGCCAGTCCCACCACCACCGCAGCGGTTCCGGCTCACGGAAGACCCGCCACTGCACCTTTCCCTCTCGCACCGGCAGTCCAAAGTAGTAGCGCGCCTCGCCGCTCAATCGCGCCGGGCGGTTTAGGCGGAGGGGCTCGGCTGGATCGAGGAAAACCACCTCGAAGGTAGGGCGCTTGTACTCCTCCACGTGGATGGTGGCGGCTCCCCCTCCCGTAGCCTCCACCCGCCAGCGCCCCAGCAGCCGCCCCGTGGGGATGGTGAACTCCCCCCAGCACGACCCGAAGGCGTTGGTGCGGCACCGGGTGGATGCCACCGTCTCGCCGTTGGCGTCCCGCAGCGACACGGTGACGGGCTGGTTGGAGCGGGTCCGGAAGCCGCCCTCGGCCAGGACGCCTCCGAACACCACCACCTTGAAGTGCACCGTCTGCCCCGGGCGGTACACGCTGCGATCGGTGTAGACCACGGCATGGGTTTCCCGTCCCCGCTGCTGCCGCCGGGAAGAGCGCAGGGGCTCCACGAGCACGGTCCGCTGCTCGCCCCGCTGGGCAAGGAGGAAGTACTGGCGGTCTCCCTCCATTTCCGAAGCGGCAAAACGAACCACCCCATCGGCACCGGTCCAACGTTCCACCTGCCGCTTTTGAGAGCGATGCCAGTCGTACTCGTACAGGGTCACCTTGACGTCTGCTGCTGGCTTCCCCAGGCTCCCCTCCACCACCGTGACCACCACCGACCCGTCCCTCTCCCCGCGCGCTAACAACACCAGCTCCGATTGGATGAGGGTGACCGCCGCAAGCTGGTTTCCCTCCCGGGCAAAGTCCTCCCGCAGCGAGGCCACCACCGCGTACGCCCCTGGGGCCAGCGGCGGGGGAGTGACGAACGTACGGTGACTGCGGAAGTCGCCGGTTTGCGGCAGCTCGACCCGCCAGGCTGCATCGGCCTTGGGACGCGCGAGCAGCCTGTCCACCACCGGCGACTCGGCTTGGAACTGAAAGAGCAGCCGCGTGGTGTGGTCGATCATCTCCTGCTGGTTCAGCCGGTAGGCGCGCAGGTACAGCTCGCGCACGTTGCGGTGCACCACCCCCAGCGAGGGCCGCGCTGGACCGTCGCTCAACATCCCCTCCAGCTCGAACTCGGGTCGTTCCGTGCTTTCCAGGAAGTTTCGACAGCGTTGCCCCCCCACCCCTTTGGGGTCCTTCCGGTACCCTTCCCGGGCCAGTTCGCGGGCACGGAGGATGGCGTCCGGCTTCTCCTCGTTGGCCACCATTTCCACCAGGAGCGCCTGCCCCACTGCCCACCAGCCCAGGTGCTGCCGCGCCGCCAGCACCCCCTCCAGTGCCTGCCTGATGGCCAGCCGATCCTCCTCCTGGGTCAACGCCCTGTGGAGCAGGCGGAACCGTTCGAGCCGGTCCTCGAGAGCCGCTTCCTCCCGGCCTGCGGCCGCGTGCCAGGCCTCCAAATCCCCCAGAACCTCCACCGCCTTGGCCAAGGGGTGACGCTGCGGATCGGCCAGGGCCGTGCTCTGCGTCACCGCCGCCGGCGGGCCAAGGAGGGCGGTGAGGTCGAGGCGGTACAGCTCGTTCCCCTGCTCCGGGCGCCACAGCGAGCTGTCGGCCAGAAGGTCCACCAGCAGGTAGCTCACCGTGTCGCGCAGGGTGCTGCGGATCCCTGGCGGGTAGTTGTTGGCCTCCAGCAGCAAGGCAAGCGCCGTCCCCGGCTCGTTCCCCAGCGGGCCGCGCTCCTCCCAGGCAGCCAGGTACTCGCGCAGCGCCTCCTGGAAGAACTCCTCGGCCGTCCACAGTGCCAGGTCCTTTGGCCCCTCCCCCCCCACCGGCTCCCGCCGGGCGATCTCCCAGCGGTACACTCGGAGGTACTCGAGAAGCGCCTTCCCCCGGCACAGGTGCAGCGCCACACGGTAGCGCCGACCTGCGGGCCAGGGTGTCTCCGAAAGCACCTTCACGGCCCGCTCGTAGCCGTGGAGGGCAATGTGGAGCTGCGTTTCACGCACCAGCGAGCGCGTCCACTCCTCCTCGGCACCGCGCGCGGCGGCGCGCTCGCGCAGCTCCGCCACGAGCGCCACCGCTTCCCGGAACTTCTGCTCGTCCACAAGCCGCTCCACCACCTCCCACGAGGCTTCCCTTGCTTGCATGGGCTGCTCTCCCTCCTGCCCCGGTCGCGGGGACGCTGCAGGTGGCGGCGTTGCCACAACCTTTTGGCCACCATCAGGGCCATCTTTCCCGACACCCCCTGCCGTCCCCAACCAGGCCACAGCCAGCAGCGCTGCTGCCAGGACGGTGGCGATCCGTCTCGCATTGGTTGCATCCACCTGGGTCCGCATCGCCTCTCCCCTCGTTGTTCCGCCACCAGCCTGTGACCATTTTAGAGCGCCAGCGTTCCCGCAACACCCGGTGCCGAATCTTGCCCCTCCTCCCCGTATACTGCGCGGCGTGCAAGCTGCGGTGCTCGTCGCCCTCGTCCTTTACGCCACCGCCACCCTCCTGGTGGCGTGGCGCGGGCGGGGGGGGGACACGCTGGATTACCTCTTGGCCGGTCGTCGCCTCACCGTTCTCCCCTTCGTGGCCACGCTGGTGGCCACCTGGTACGGCGGGGTGCTGGGGGTGGGCGAGTACTCGTACCGCTTCGGCATTTCCAACTGGCTCGTCTTTGGCGTCCCGTACTACGTGGCTGCCCTGCTCTTCGCCTTCTCCCTCGCGCGACCCGCCCGCGCCAGCGCCGCGCTGTCCATCCCCGACCAGCTCCGCGCCGCCTACGGCCTCCCCGCCGCGCGGATCGGCACCTTCCTCGTCTTCACCATGGCAGTACCCGCTGCGTACGTGCTCATGCTGGGGGAGCTGGGCAGCATCTACCTCGGCGTCCCCTTGGGTCCAGCCACTGCCGGCGCCACCGCCTTCCTCGTTGCCTACCTGGCGGTGGGGGGATTCCGCGGCGTGGTGGGCACCAACGTGCTCCAGTTCCTCCTCATGTTTGCCGCCTTTGCCCTGCTGCTGCCGGTGGCGCTGGCCAAGGCGGGGGGGCTCGCCGCCCTCTGGCACAGCCTCCCCCCCACCCACCGCTCCTGGGACGGTGGCATGGGTCTGCAACACGTGGCGGTGTGGTACTTCATTGCCCTCCAGACCCTTGTGGAACCCACCTTCTACCAGCGTTGCTACGCGGCGCGGAGCCCCAGCGTGGCGCGCACCGGCATCCTCGTTTCCGTGCTCTTCTGGATCGCCTTCGACGCCCTGACCACTGCCAGCGGCCTGGCGGCCCGCGTGCTCCTACCCGACCTTCCCGACCCCGTGCTCGCCTACCCGGCGCTGGGGAGCCAGGTGCTCCCCGCCGCTGCCAACGCGTTCTTTGCCGTGGGGCTCGTGGCCACGGTGGCCTCCACCGCCCAGTCTTACCTGTTCCTGGCCGGCTCCACCGTCTGGCACGATCTGGTGCCAGCCCTCTGCCCCCGCGCGGACCAGCGTCGCTGGGCGGCGCTGGGTCTCCTCCTGGCCGCGGTGGCGGCCGTGGCCCTGGCGCTGTTGCTGCGCAGCGTCGTGCAGATCTGGCACGACGTGGGGAGCATCGTCACCTCGGCGCTGCTCCTGCCCGTCGCCCTGGCCCACGCCCCCCCGCGCCTCCGCTTCGCCCCTCGCGCAGCTGCCCTCTCCATGGCGATCACCGCTTCGGTGGCCCTCGCGTGGACGGTGGCGCGCCGGGCCGGCAGCTATCCGTTGGGTCTCGAGCCCATCTTCCCGGCCCTGGCCACCTCGACCCTGGCGTGGGGCATCGATCGTCTCGTGCACGGCCGCCGGACCCTGGAACTGTGACCGCTACCGGGCTACAGTGAAGGAGGGGGCACGGTGCGCGCGCGTCCGGGGTTCGGTCACCTTCTCCTGGTAATGCCGCTCGTCGCAGCAGCGGCGTGGATCCACTGGCGCGGTACCCGAGAGCGCGACGACCCGGCCCAAATCCTGAGCGTACTGCGGGCCAACGCCGCTCCCACCCTCCCAGCCCCCGCTTCCTGCCGCGCCACCTCCCGCTCCCAGGTGGAGTCCTACGATCGCACGAGCCTCTACACCTTGATCGACGGCGCGGCGGAGAGCTACCTCGCCCGGGGGTTCGAACGGTGCGTGGCAGCGCTGTACACCTTCAGCGAGAGCGGCTCCTCCCCCACCGAAGTGACGGCCGAGGTGTACCGCTTCGCCACCCCGGCCGGGGCGAGGGAACTGTTCCACGAGGAAGCCCCCAGCCAGGGCCGTGCCGTGGCCGGTGTGGCCGACGCGGTAACCGACGGGACGGTGCTGCTGGCGGTGGCCGGGCGAGACCTCTTGAAGGCCACGGCGGTCTCGGGGGGAGCGGATGCAACCCCCTTCCTGGCAGCCGTGGCCAGGGCCTGGCACGGAAAGGTGCCGCAGTGAGCCACGACGCATCCACCTTCGACCGACGCGAGCTGCTCCGGCGCCTCTCTGCGGCGGGGCTTGCCGCTGGGGCCGTGGCCGCCGGCGCTGCTTTCTTCCACGACC
>JACADV010000056.1 GCA_013388425.1 Thermoanaerobaculaceae bacterium
CCCCCGCGCGGCGCCGCTCGGAGATCCGTGCCGCCGCGCCACTGTGCAACGCCAGCGCGGCGCTGTCAACCGCTCACCAGTACCGCTCCACGTGGATTTCGCCAGGGGCGAGGCGGGAGTGCTCGCGGAACCCCTCCTCCTGGAGGAGAGCACTCATGGATTCCACCATCGCCGGGTTGCCGCACAGCAACACGTGGGTGTGCGGCGGCGCGGGGCAAACGCCCCAGGGGGCATCGAAGGGACGTTGCCGCCACACGTCCTGGACCCGACCCACCAGCCCCCCCCAGGGCGGCACCTCCTCGGTGGGGGCGCTGATCACCGGCAGGTACAGCAGGTTGGCGTGACGGCGCTGGAGCGCTTCCAGCTCCCCCCGGTACCCCAGGTCCCAGGAGTGCCGGGCGCCGTGGATCACCCCGAAACGTCGCCCGGGCTGCTCGGGCAGGAAGCTCCGCAGCATGCTCATGTACGGCGCCAGCCCTGTGCCCGTGGCCACCATGATCACGTTGGCCTCCGCCGGCACCTGGTCCAGGGTGAAGAACCCCGAGAACTTGGGGGAAAGCCACAGGCGGTCGCCAGGGCGGAGGGCACCCAGGCGGGGGGAGAGGTCACCCGAGCGCACGACGCTGAAGAAGAACTCCACGTACCGCTTCTGGCGGGACGAGGAGGCGATGGAGTAGGAGCGGCGTAGGAGCCCCGAGCGGTCGGGGCGCGGGTCGTCGTCCGGATCGGCCAGGGGGTGGCGGGGTGCCTCCACGGGCAGGCCAAGCACGGCAAACTGCCCCGGTTTGAAGGGGGGAAGGGTCCAGCCCTCGGGGGCCACCCGGAGGATGAAGACACCGGGAGCCACTTCCTGGTTCGACACCACGATGGCGTTGAAAGGGGTCTGTTGCATCGCTGTCCTCGAGGGCCAAGCCGCGGGGGCAGGCCGCACCTGTCCCAAGGGAACGGCTGGCGCCGCTATTCCCGGTCGCCGCCGAGGCAGCGGCGCGGCGGACCCGGGCAACCGGGAAGCTCAAGATTGGTCTCACTGCCAACGGAAGATGCGCACCGCCACGACAAAGCTGGCGATCCCCCACAACCCCAGCACCGCCAGCTGGGGCAGGGTGGCGGTGAGCCCCACCCCTCGGTTCATCACCGCCCGCAGGGCATCGTTGAGGGCCGTGAGGGGCAGGGCGCGGATTGCCCCGTGGGTAACCGCAGGGAACCGCTCGTAGGAGAAGAACGTCCCCGAGAGCAGCCACATGGGGAGCATGACCAGGTTCAACCAGCCGGAGACCGCTTCGATGGACCGCGGGCGGGCCGCCACCAACAGGCCCAGGCCGGCAAAGCACAGGGCGCCCACGAGACACACCAGGGCGAGGACCGCGAGCGGCCCCTCCACCCCCACGCCAAAGACGACCCACCCAAAGCCGACCACCGCCGCCACCTCCAGGACGAGGAAGGCGAGGCGCGAGAGGGCAAAGGAGAGCAGGTAGTGGGACCGCCGCATGGGAGTCGCCGCCAACCGCTTGAGGAGCTTCCGGGTGCGGGCCACTACCACGGAAAAGCCAATCCCCCACATGCCGCTGCCCATGAGGTTCAAGCCCACCAGGCCCGGCACGAGGAAGTCGATGTAGCGCGAGCCGGGCGCAGTTACGCGCTCTTCCGCCAGGATTGGCACCAGCGTTGGCGTGCTCCCGCCAAGGGCCTCCCGCACCGCGAGCCGGGCGGTACGGGATTCGGGGCGTGTGGGATCGAGGCGAAGGCGTACCCCGCCCTCGCCGCCTTCCCCCCGCTGGCAGAGAACCGTGAGGTCCAGCTTGCCGGCTCGCCGTTGCTGCTCCGCCTCGCCATCCGGAAGCAGCACCACCTCCAGATCGGCCGCAGCGCGGAGGGCAGCGGTCACCTGCCCCCCCTCGTCGCCCACCACGCCCACCCGCAGCTTCTCCACTGGCCGCACCCGGAACGCCACCCCCAGCGCCAGGGCCAGGAGCACGGGGAAGACGAACACCCAGAACACCGCCTCCCGTTCGCGCACGAACTCCAGCACCCGGGCGCGGGTCAGTTCCAGGAGGGGATGGGAGGGGGAGGCCTCACCCATCGCGAAGCGCCCTGCCGGTGAGGCGAATGAACACGTCTTCCAGGGTTGGCTGGTGGGTGCGCAGCGACTCGATGCCGACCCCAAAGCGCTGGAGCTCGGCAAGGAGCGCCGGCAACGCCTCGCCAATGGCCGCCACCTCGAGCGTGGAGGTGCCGTTGCGGCGCGTTGCTGCGCGCACCCCGGGGAGGGCGGCGAGCCGCTCTAGGGGAAGCGGCCCCGCCGCCTCGAACTCCACGATCTGCTCGGCCCCCAGGGAGGCCACGAGATGGGCGGGGGTGTCCAGGGCAATGATCCGGCCGTGGTCCATGATGGCCACCCGGTCGGCGAGACGAGCCGCCTCCTCCATGTAGTGAGTGGTGAGCAGCACGGTGCCCCCCTCGCTGCGGAACCGTTCCACCAGCCCCCAGATCTGCAGGCGGGCCTGGGGGTCGAGTCCCGTGGTGGGCTCATCCAGAAAGAGAATCTCCGGCTGGGCCACCAACGCGCAGGCCAGGGCCAGGCGCTGCTTCTGCCCGCCGGACAGCTTGCCGACGCGGGCATGGCGCTTCTCAGTGAGCCCCACCAGGGCAATGGTTTCGTTCACCTCGCGCCCGCGCGCGTAGAAACTGCGGAACAGCCGCACCGTCTCGAAGACGGTGAGCCGTTCCCCCAGCTGCGTGTCCTGGAGCTGCACACCGATGCGCTGGCGCAGTTCGAGATCGTGTCCCTCGCCCCAGCGGTGGCCGAGCAGTTCGGCGCTCCCGGCGTCCTGGCGCTGCAACCCCTCCAGGATCTCCACGGTGGTCGTCTTGCCCGCCCCGTTGGGCCCCAGCAGGGCGAAGCATTCCCCCCGCTGCACCTCCAGATCCAGGTGCGCCACGGCCGTCACCTCGCCGAACCGCTTCACGAGACCCGTGCAGCGGATGGCAGTGGGCGCCGTCTCTGGTTGACGTTGGACCGGACTCACGGGGTACCGTGCTGCGGCACACCGCCGGCGGCTCCCTCCCGCCGGCGGTGCGACCAGTTTTGCCCGTGCCTTACTGCCGGGCTCCCAGCTCCCGATCGAGGAAGAGCAGGGCAGCAGGCTGGCCAGCACCCATGTGGAAGCGGGCCAGAATCCCTTCGGCAGCTCCCTCCTCCTCCACCTGCTCGGTGACGAACCACTGCAGGAAGCTGGCCGTGCCGTGGTCTCTCTCGGCGGTGGCCAGCTCCACCAGCTTGTAGATGCAGGCGGTGATGTGCCGCTCGTGGGCCAGCGTGGCCTCGAAGACCGCCTGGGGGGAGGCCCACTCGTTCTCGGGCTTGGGGATCGCCTCCAGCGTCACCCGGCCGCCACGCTCGTGGATGTAGCGGAAGAACTTCATGGCGTGGCCCAGCTCTTCCTGGGCCTGCTTGGCCATCCACGAGGCCATGCCGCGCAGGTTCTGCGCCTCCAGGTACGCGGACATGGACAGGTAGAGGTAAAACGAGGCCATCTCTTCCCTCACTTGCTCGTTGAGGGCTTTTTGGATTTTTTCGTTGAGCATTGCTGTCTCCCTTCCGCCTCTGCCAACCCTGCAAAGGCCGCGAATGTTCCCTCTCCCGCCGCCCCCTGCATCCGCCTGGGGCGGCCCCCCGCGGCTACTGGAACTTGGCCAGCAGATCCCGTACCACGTCGCGGTGCACCGTGTAGGTGAGCATCTTCAAGCGCACGAAGTCGTCGCGGTAGAAGTAGTACCCCTCGAACTTGCCGTGCCGCGCCGAGCGGCCCGAGTCCTTGATCAGGAACCACTCGTGCCCGTCGGGGGTGGTGGTCATCCCCACCAGGTGCAAGCCGTGGTCGTCCTCGGAAGAGTGGTTGTCGAAGCGGAACTCGCGGGCGTCCTGGTCGATGAACGCCTGGGGGATGTCGAAGCTGGGGATGATGGCGGCGTCCTCGAAGCCGTTCAGCCCCGGCTCGGACACGTCCCCGCCAATGGCCACGGTGTAGCCCATGGCCACCGCCCGTTTGATGGCCCCGTACCACTCCTCCAGCGGCACGTTGTGGTAGCTGGCGTCGTGCCACCAGTTGTCGGGCACCTTGTACTCGCCCCGGGTGTAGAAGGGGATGGAGAGGGTGGACATCATCTCCACGTAGTCGTCCAGGTTCAACCGCAGCACCTGGGCAAGGAACTCCTGCGGCGTGTACGACACCCCCTCCCACGTCACGGTGGTGGGCGGGGGACCCAACTCGCGGTCCAGGATGGCCCGCGTCATGGCAATCACCAGCTCCTCGTCCCAGATCTCGTTCTCCTCCACCCAGCGGGTGAGCTTGGTGAGGCGGTCGATGAGGCGGGAGTGGTCGTGCCGGCCGTCAGCGGCGAGGACACCGGGGTACGCTGCCGCAGGCACGATGCCGTACTGCTTCCAGATGCGCGGCACCGCGTTGGACTCGGAGCCCTCGGCAATGAGCGAGTCCCCGCGCTCGCGCACCAAGCGCCGTACCTTCTCCACGTACTCCCAGTACACCGTGTACATCTCCGAGAGCTTGATCTCGCGCCCACTCAGGCGGTGAATCTCCGACTCGTAGAAGCTGGTGGTGGAGAAGCTCCAGCAGGTGCCGGTGAGGTACTGGGCCACGGGGGGGAAGTGCCACGCCTGGCGGAACACCTGCGGCCCGGCTGGCTTCACCACCTTGGACATGTCGAAGCGCAGCACCTTCTCGTCTTTCTTCTCGGCCTCTCGGCGGGCCTTCTGCGCGTCGCGCACCGCTTCGGTCGCGGCGCTCTCCTGCTTTCCCCGTTCTTTGTTGGCGTTTTCCATCTCTTCGAGGACCGGGTCGCGGTACCTGGGTTGGTAGACCGCGTGATCAGGGGCTGGCGTGGGCTTTGGTGGCGCTGCCCAAACGCTGCTGCTCGCCAGAAGAAGCACGATGACTGCGGAGTGACGCATGGGGCCTCCCTGGCCGGCGCCCTGCCACGGCCACCGCCGCGGGAGCGCCGGCACGCACGCCAGGATACACTGCTCGGCGCCGACCGGCCGGGAATGCCGGCCGCTTGTCGCCACTCTTGCTGAGGACGACCTGCCCTGCGGGTCGGCAAAGGAGGTCAGCATGGCGTTTCGAGGGTACGTGGTCCGCACCGCCAAGGCGGCGCTGGAGCCCTTCGAGTTCGAGCCCAAACCCCTCGGGCCCGAGGAGGTGGAGATTGCCATCAGCCACTGCGGGATCTGCCACTCCGATGTGCACCTGGCGGACGGCGACTGGGGCAACGTCTTTCCCCTCGTGCCGGGGCACGAGGTGATCGGCACGGTCGTGGCCGGGGAGGGGTTCGCCCCGGGGCAGCGGGTAGGGGTGGGGTGGCAGCGCTCCAGCTGCGGGACGTGCGAGTACTGCCGGGGGGGCGAGGAGGAGCTCTGCCCCAAGAGCGAGGCCACCTGCGCCGGAAACTTCGGCGGCTTTGCCGACCGCATCCGCGTCAACCGCCGCTTTGCCATCCCCATCCCGGAGGGGCTCGACAGCGCCGCCGCCGCGCCGCTGCTGTGCGGTGGCATTACCGTCTACTCGCCGCTGCGCCGTTACGCGAGCGCGGGTTCCCGCGTGGCGGTGATCGGCATTGGCGGGCTCGGCCACCTGGCCCTGCAGTTCGCCCGCGCCATGGGGTGCGAGGTGACCGCGGTGAGCCGCTCGGCAGCCAAGGAAGCTGACGCCAAGCGCTTTGGGGCGCACCACTTCCTTACCTCGAAGCCGCGCCCCGGCTCCTTTGACCTAATCTTGAACACCGGCCACTTTTCGCCCGCCATGGATGTGTACCTGGCGGCGCTGCGGCCCAAGGGGGTGTTCTGCCAGCTGGGCGCTGCGGCGGAGCCACTGCTCGTGCCGGGGATGCCGCTCATCACCGGCCGGCGCAGCGTGTGCGGCAGCGCCATCGGCGCTCCGGGGGTGATTCGCGAGATGCTGGAAGTTGCGGCCCGCCACGGGATCCAGGCGACGGTGGAGGTGGTCCCCATGTCCGAGGCGCAGGCGGCCATGGAGAAGACCCGGCGCAACCAGGCGCACTACCGCATGGTGCTGGCGGGCGACAGCGGCAAGTGAACGTGGGGGAGTGAGCGCCGTGTAGTATGGCGGGCGGTGAGCCACGACCGCCCGACTCGGCCGCCCGTACGCCCCTGGTGGGTGGTGACCACCTACTTTGCCGAGGGGTTCCCCTACTCGCTGGTACGGCAGATCTCCACCGTGTTCTTCAAGGACGCCGGTGCCTCCCTGCAGGCCATCGGCCTCACCTCGCTCTACGGCTTGCCGTGGACCCTCAAGTTCCTGTGGGGCCCGCTGGTGGACACCTACGCCACCAAGCGCCGCTGGCTCGTTACCGCCGAGGCGGTCCTGGCGTTGCTCGCCTTCACCATGGCAGCGGCCTCGGCGCACCCCTCGGC
This sequence comes from Thermoanaerobaculaceae bacterium, assembly GCA_013388425.1. Taxonomy (GTDB): domain Bacteria; phylum Acidobacteriota; class Thermoanaerobaculia; order Thermoanaerobaculales; family Thermoanaerobaculaceae; genus JACADV01. The sequence continues at coordinate 6,449 of JACADV010000056.1, forward strand.
ACTCCTCGCCGCCTCGGTGGTGTTCCTCCTCGTGGCCCTCGCCTCGGCCACCCACGACATTGCCGTGGACGGGTACTACCTGGAGGCCCTGGACCGCACCCAGCAGGCCCGCTTCGTGGGCTTCCAGGCCATGTCGTACCGCCTTGCCCTGATTGCTGGCGGCGGTGGCATCGTCGCCCTGTCCGGACTCACCTCCTGGCCCACGGCCTTTACAACGGCGGGGGGGGTACTGGGGCTGCTCTTCCTGTGCCACGCCCTGTTCCTGCCGCGACTCGAAGCGCCCCGGCGCAGCGGCCGCGAACTCTTGCACGCTCTCTTGGCCCCCCGCGTGGCGGTGGGAGCAGCGGTCGTGCTACTGGCCGTGTGGGCGCTGCAGCGTCTTGCTCAGCTGGAGGCGCTGGCAGGGCTCCGGGGCGTGCTGACCCGCCTCTCCATCCCCAACTGGATCGTGCTGGGGCTGTTTACGATCCTGGCGGTGGTGGCAGTGCGAGCTCCGGCCCTCAAGCGCCGTCTCTACGCCTCCCAGTCCACCTATGCGCTCGCCTTCGTGGACTACCTGGACCAGCCGAGAATTGGCGTGATCCTGGCGTTCGTGGCGCTCTACCGCACGGGCGAGTCGTTCCTCCTCAACATGGCGTACCCCTTCCTGCGCGACATTGGCGTGAGCCGGGCCGCCTACGGCCTGGCCTACGGGACCTTCGGCATTGCCGCTTCCATTGCCGGGGGGCTGGTAGGTGGGGCGCTCATTGCCCGCTGGGGCTTGAGGCGCTGCATCTGGCCGTTCGTGCTCTCCCAGAACGTGCTGAACCTGGCGTACATGTTCCTGGCCCTCAGCTACCGCGCCATCCTCCGGCATCCGGAACTGGGCCACGCCGATCTCCGGCTCGTCACGGCCCTCATCGTGCTGGAGGCGTTCGGCGCCGGGCTGGGCACGGCCGCCTTCATGGTCTTCGTCATGCGCACCACCAAGCCCGCCTACAAGGCCGCCAACATGGCCATCGCCACCGGGCTGATGAGCGTCTCGGCAACCATGGCCGGGGTCTTCTCGGGGTTCCTCGCCGAGGTCCTGGGCTTTGCCGCGTACTTTGGCTTCACCTTCCTGGCTACCCTCCCATCCATGGCGCTCATCCCCTTCCTGCCGCAGCTGCGCGAGGCGAATCCGCCGCCGCGTCCCCCCGGGGACTCGTGAGGTGGGATTGCGCCGTCGCGAGAGCGTGTTCTCTCCCCCGGGGGTCACCCCCACGAGGAGGCAAGCGATGAAGAGGATCACTGTGGCCCTGCTGCTCTCGGTAATGGCTGCCGGCGTCAGCGTTCCCGCCGGGGCGCACTGCCAGATCCCGTGTGGCATCTACGGGGACACGATGCGGATCGACATGATGCTCGAAGATGTGCAGACCATCGAGAAGTCCATCGCGTCGATCCAGGCCCTGGCCGGCAAGACGTCCCCCGCCGATCTCAACCAGCTCGTGCGCTGGATCGCCAACAAGGACGAGCACGCGGACAAGCTGGCCGAGATTGTCACGAGCTACTTCCTGCAGCAGCGCATCAAGGCGCCCCAGGGGGACGATGCAGCTGCCCTCAAGAAGTACACCGATCAGCTCGTTACGCTGCACGGCATCCTGGTGACGGCCATGAAGGCCAAGCAGACGGTGGACCCGGCGGTGGTGGGGACGCTGCGGCAGCTCATCGAGCGCTTCAAGTCGCTCTACTTCACGCCGGAAGAGCTGGCGCACGCGGCGGGGCACTCGCACTAACCCCTGCTGCTTGGGCACTCCTGCTCCTGCCGACCCCCAGCAGCGCCCGGTCGGTGCCGGGCCCGGGGGCCCACGCCAGGCCAGCGCGGTGGACCGCGGCGCTCGCTCCACCTGGCGGAGAACTGCCTCAGCGAGCGGGGCGCTTGCAGGTGTACATGCGGCGGTCAGCTTCGTGGATTGCCGTGTCGGGATCGCCGCCGGGCGGGAAAACCGAGACCCCCGCTGACACGGTGCAGACCGGTCCCTCCTCGCCGGGGGTGGCGAGGGCGGCGGAGAGCGCCAGCACCCGCTGCCGCGCCCCCTCCTCGTCCATGCCGGGCGCCACCACCAAGAACTCGTCCCCGCCCCACCGGAAGAGGTAATCGTCGGGGCGGAAAAAGCGGGGCAAGGCGCGGGCGAGACGCTTGAGACATTCATCCCCGGCAATGTGCCCCAGCCGATCGTTAATGAGCTTGAAGTCGTCGATATCGAGGAACACGATGGCTGCGCCCCCGGCCCGCATGCGCTCCAGCACGGCACGCAGGCCGCGGCGGTTGGCAAGGTTGGTGAGGGGATCCAGGTCCACGAGCTGCCGCAGCCGTTCCTGGGAAGCCTCGAGTTCCGCGTTGATGTGGTGCAGGAACTCGGCGCTCGACCCACCGAGGGCCACGAGGATACTCAGCGCCATGAAGATCTCCGCGCCCGCGTCCCAGAAGGAGGAGTAGGCCGTGTACGCGGTGACGGGTTGTCCCCCCCAGATGGTGGGCGCGAGCAGCGGCACGTAGTGGGCAAACAGGGCGGCCTCGGCCAGGAGGGCGACGCCCAGCCATAGCGATTGCAGGTGGCGGGGGCGCCGCAGCACCCACACCCCCCCGAACCCCAGCAGGCCGGCCACCATCACGCACTGGCCCAACTGCACCAGCACCAGCCTGGGAGCCAACAGCCCCACGGCGAGGCTCCAGGCGCTCACCAGCAGGACCGTGGCAGCGGGGGGCAGGTTCACCTCCACCCCGGGCCGCAGGTGGTGCCGCGCCCCTGCCACGATCAGCAGGGCGTATACCGTCTTGCCAGCCGTGTACAGCAGCATGCCGAGGCGGGGGGGCAGGAGGGGCGGCTCGACGAAGACAAAGGCGAACACGGCCGAGAGGGCCGCCGCGTCAGCCCACCAGGCTATCGCCCAGAGCCGCACCTGGCGCAGCTGGATGGAGCGCGAGAGGACGAGGAAGAAGAGGGCGCACAACAACACCACGACAAGCTGCGCCGCCACCGCCAGCCGGCCCAACGCGATGGAACCGAGACCCACTCTACCCCCTGGACTCATTTTACTGTCGTCACCTCGCGTACCCAAGCACTTCGACGCGCCAACGCGCGAATGGCGAGGGCAGGCGGCCCGCCAGCATCGACGAGACCCTTCGCCGCTGAAGCGGCTCAGGGTGACGGGAAAAGAAATCCAGTCATCGTGAGCCTGCGCGCTTTCTGCAGTCATCCTGAGGCCGCGCAGCGGCCGAAGGATCCCGTCCTGGAGGGCAATGGCTGGGCAGGTGGCCCCCGCGACTACAGGGCCGCGTCGGTGCGCCCGCGCAGCTCTTCCAGGGTGCGGACGGCGTGCCGTAGGTGCGGGATGACGATGGAGCCCCCCACCACCAGCGCCACGTTGAGGGCGTCCACGATCTCCGCCTCGCTCCACCCCGCCCGGCGGCACTGCACCAGGTGGTAGTCCACGCAATCGTTGCAGCGGAGTACCAGCGACGCCACCAGTCCGCACAGCTCCTTGGTGCGGCCGGGCAGCGCGCCGTCCCGATACGCCGCCTCGTCCAGGTTGTAGAACCGCTTGATCCCCAGGTGGTCCTGAGCCAGCACGGCCCGGTTGCCCTCGCGCCGCTGCGCGATAAAGTCGTCCAGGTGGCTCATGGCTTACCCTCCTCGCCGTGCCAGTGTAGTGGGGTAGAATCCCGCGCTGTGAAACGGGCCGTTGCCACCTTGCTCCTGCTCCTCGTGCCGCTGTCAGCGGCAGCCACGGCTGCACCGGCCAAGCGCACGGCGCGGCGCGCCCGACCCCCTATCCAACTCGTCTGGCACGTGGAAGACGCTCAGGGGCACGAGGTGGAAAGCCGCCTGGCGGACGACCCGGTTAACCCTGCCTCAGTGGTGAAGATTGCCACCACCCTCTGGGCGCTGGAACGGCTGGGTCCCGAGTTCCGCTACGAGACGCGCTGCTTTGCCCGTGGCAGCTTCGATCGGGAGCGCGGTGTGGTGCAGGGGGACCTGGTGATCCAGGGGTCGGGCGATCCCGACTTCCACGTGGAGAACGCCTTCCTGCTGGCCGAGGCGCTCAACGCCGTGGGGGTGCGGGAGGTGAGCGGCGCACTGGTGGTCAACCGGTGGTTCTGGATGGGGTGGGAGAACGGCTCCGCTGGCACTGAACCCGATCCGGTCAAACGCGGCCTCCTCATGGCGGGCCGGCTCAAGCAGGTGCTCGACTCCCGGCGCTGGAGCAGCGCCACCCGTCGCAGCTGGTGGGAGTTTGCTGCCCGAAACGGCCGCAACGGCAGCACACCCCCGCGCGTGCTGGTACGGGGTGGCATCGGCGTGGATGGCGACACCACCCGCGGGGAGCTGTTGGTGGTGCATCGCTCCAAGCCGCTCGTGGATGCCCTCCGTCGCTTCGACTGCTTTTCCAACAACGATATCGAGAGAGTGGCAGCTGGCCTCGGCCCTCTCGACGAACTCCGAGGTATCCTGGCGGTTCGCTGCAACGTGCCGGCGGAGGCGATTCAACTGGAAACCGCCTCCGGCCTCGGCACCAACCGCCTCTCTCCCCGCCTCATCGTGCGGCTGCTCCACGAGTTCCGGCGCACCTGCGAGCGCGTCGGCCTCACCCCCGAAGCGGTGCTGCCGGTGGGCGGGTGCGACGGCGGCACCATCACCCGCTTCTTCCCACTCCTCTCCTCGGGGGAGTTCGCCACGTGTGTGGTGGGCAAGACCGGCACGCTCACCAGCACCGACGGTGGCGTTGCGGTGCTCGCTGGCTTCGTCGCCACCGCCCAGGGCGAACTGGCGTTTTGCGTGGCGGCACCCCAGGCCGCTGGCCGGCTGAAGAGCGCCCGCGGCGCTCAAGAGCGCTGGCTTCTCGAGCTGATCGCCCGCCACGGTGGGCCGGCACCGCGGCCGTGCCTCCCCGACGTGGCCCCCCCCGACGTTGGCGCCACTGTGATCCTCGTCGCCACCCGGTCACCCTGAGCCCGCCCCTCTCTCCCCGTCACCCTGAGCCCGCC
>JACADV010000008.1 GCA_013388425.1 Thermoanaerobaculaceae bacterium
CAGCCATCGCACGCCTCATGCGCCTGCCGCTCCGGGAAGCAGTGTCACTGCGCCCACCCGCCCACGAAAATTCCTACGAGAGGCAGCGATCCCCTTTCGCCTAGATCCTTGGTGAGGCAACTCGCCACCCTTGCCGGCGGACGCCGATCCGACGTAGCATGCCACCCACGGAGGTCCGCATGGTCCGGGGGAAGCTCACGGCACTCATGATGTTCGTGGCGGTTTCCGGCTGGGCAGTGGAGCGCAGCGAGGTCATCGTCAAGGCGTTCCCAGCCAGCGACGGCAAGACCGTCCTCATCGACGCTGGCCCTCTGGACCTGTTTGTCCGCAGCGCCGACATCCGCGAAATCCGCCTCACCGTGCACCTCGCTGCCACGGCTTTCAAAGAATCCCAGTGCGTCGCCTGGCTGGAGGCCCACCGCCCGGACATCCAGGACGCCCCCGATACCCTGCACGTGGTGGCGCCCGAGCCGCGGGGCATCTCCCTCCTCCACGGCGTGATCACCAGCCGCGCCCGCATCGAGTTGGTGGTCCCGCCCTTCGTGCGTCCGGACCTCACCACCTCTTCCGGCTCGCTGCTCGTGGAGGGCGACTTCACCGAGGCTACGCCACTGCGCCTCCGCACGGCCACTGGCGACGTGGAGTTCACCGGCTGGGCGCCGCAGGTCGAGATGCGTTCCACCAGCGGCGACATGCGCGTCCGCGCACCCCGCGCCGTGGACAGCTTACTGGCGAGAACGGCGGGCGGCGAGGTCATCCTCACCGGCGGTGCGCGCCGGGTGCGGTGCGATACCTCCTCGGGCAACGTGCGCCTCGACGGATTGTTGGGGCCCGTAGGCATCGTCACCACGTCGGGGAACGTGACCTGCCGCTTCGACGCCCTGGCCGCCACCGACGAGATCCGCGTCATGTCCTCCTCGGGGAAAGTGCGCCTCACCCTGCCGCCCGGTGCCACCCCGACTGGCGAGATCGCCTCGGCGCGGGGAGAGATCCGCTCGGTTTACGCTGGGGAGCCGGATCCCAAGGGCGGGAGGCTGCGGCTCGCCGGTAGCGGGCCGCGGGTGTCTGTCACCACCTCTTCCGGCCGCATCGAACTGTTCTAACTAGCTTGCCGGCTGCGGTGGCTCGGTGGCCGATGCTGCCACCGGCCGGGGGCGCATCTTCCACCAGAAGTACGGCTTGCCCAGGAGACGCAGCGCTGCCATCTTGGCCCGGTAGCGCCGGAACCGCAGATCCCGCTTGCCCAAGTAGGCCGCGTCCCCGGGGTTGACGATGAGCGACACCTGGATGTTGGGGATCACATCGGTGGGGATGCCGTTGCGGACCATGGCCTCCCACAGGTGGGCGAACACCCGCTTCATGTCCTCGGGGTCCGGTGACGGGAAGTCCTCCATGAGCGAGCCCCGCAACGGGCGGAAGATGCACACGGTAGGGAACGCCCCCGTGGAGGTGATGTAGTCGATGGCGGCCATGGTGTCCTCGATGGGTTCGATGCCTGCAATGATCTCGCCCGACACTGCCCCCTTGCCAAGCTTGTCGGACGTGTACTCCATGGCCTCAAAGAACGCCTTCTGACCCAGCGTTCCGCACTTGCCCGGGCAGTACTTCTCGAAGTACTGCGGGTTGTGGAACTCGTAGCAGAAGGAAAAGTGATCCGTGCCAAGCTCGATGAGCCAGTCGTACTTCCAGAAATCGTGGCGCAGCACCGGTGCGACCTGCACCCCGATAAAACCGCCCACCCGCTCCCGCACTGCCTTCACGTAGGGTGCTGCCAGGTTCAACCCGTGGAAGCGGGTCGCTTCCGGCACATCCTCCCGCTGGTAGCCAGCGTTGAAGTGCACGAAGGTGGTGCCCGACTCCTGCCGCGCCGCCAGCGCCACTTCCACCACGTCTTCCACTGGCTTACGGAGCGCCTCGGCCTTGCCCACGTTGAGCCCCGAGGTACAGAAGTGGCAGTGGCGGTCGTTCCCCGGGTCCCAGTACCGACAGGTCTCGGACACGTAGATGCCGAGGTAGGTCCCCTGCAACACCCCAATGGCGGCCATGGGCGTGCCCCGCGAGGTGGTGCGGCTGTACCAGGCAGGCTCCGGGGGCAGCCACACCGGGTACTCGGCGCCGTCGCGCCCGTCCACCACCAGGTACTGGCTGCCGCTCTTGCGCAAGGAGAAAGGCGTGCTGGCCACGAACGCCTCTTCCACAGGCACGTTGCACCACACGTCCTTGAGATCCCCCGGAATCACCAGTTCCAGCCCCGAGCCCAGACCGGCCCGGATGCGGTGGAAGCCGCGGGCGTCTTGCTCCAGAGTGCAGGAGCGATCCACCGCAATACCCCGACAGAGGAGTTCAATCTCCAGTTCGCACGGGTTGAATCGACCCACAGCCCACCCCCTTCGGCGGGCATGCTAGCGCAGCCGCACACTTTGGTACAGCAACGCTCTCTGGAGGGGCAGGCCAAGCAGCCACTTTACCCGCTGTGCACAGGCGTGGTAAGCTCCGCAAGCCGAGCGCGTGGGGCCGTAGCTCAGCTGGGAGAGCGCTAGAATCGCACTCTAGAGGTCGAGGGTTCGATCCCCTTCGGCTCCACCACTTGCTCGCCGGCTAGCCCTGCCCGTGGGCAGCTGCCAGCGCGCGAGCAGCAGCACCGCCGGCTTCTCCCCGCCAACTCCGCAGCCCACTTGGCGCGCTGCCACGGCTTCACGCTCCTGGCAACTTGCCGGTAAACTCCAAGCAGAAAGGAGACCTGGCCATGAAAGGGCGTAGTTGTGCAGGAGGGCTCGCAGGATGCCCGGCGGTGCTCGCGAGCTGCAGCTTGTTACTGGCCACGGCGCCGGCTGCCGCGTGGGCAGGTGGTACCGACGTTCGAGCGGCGGTGGTGCAGTACGCGGTCCAGGAGCCGGACGCGGTCGGGGTGGACGCTGAGCGGGTGGCGGAGGCCATTCGCAAGGCTGCTGCTGCTGGCGCCAAGCTGGTGGTGTTGCCGGAACTCACCTTTTACCGGACCCACCCGTGGGAGCGCAACGGCGTCACCATCCTGGACCTGGCGCAGGCGTACGGAGACCTCGTGAAAACGTTCTCGCAGCTGGCACGAGAGCTCGGTGTCGCCGTGGTCCTGGGCGTGTGGGAACCCTCCGGCGATCCCACGCACCCGGTCTTCAACACCGCGCTGTTCTTGGGTCCCGACGGCACGCTGCTCGGCAAGCACCGCAAGGTCGTCCCCAACGCTGCCGAGTACGACTTCACCAAACCAGGCTCGGAAGCCCAGGGAGATGCGACACCGTTTGCCAACCCGTTTGGGCGGGTGGGTATGCTCATCGGGCAGGACATGGCCACCCGCTTCTGGCCCAACGGCCTCGCAGCCAAGAAGCTCGACCTTTTCGTTGCCCTCCTCGCCCAGCGCGAGGGGGGGTGGCGAACAGCTGTGGCCACCTGCCTGGCAGGGCGCTGCCCCGGCCTGGCGGCAAACCGCAGCGACGCTCCCCACGTGGGCAACAGCGGTGCGGTGAACCGAGATGGCACCGCCTTGGCGCAGGCAGGAGGGGGGGAAGAGACGCTCCTGGTGACCATCCCCGCGCGTGGCGTCAGTCGCTGAGCTGGCTGGTCACGTGCCGGGAACCACCGTTCGGGGGCGGCCGCCCAACCCTGTCGCCGGGTGTCGCCCCTCCCGGTGTGGCAGAGCCGGGCGTTGTCCCCGAAGGCCATGGGGGAGGTCTCGGCGAAGCCGTGCAGCGGCTTCACCCCACCCCCGCGAAGTTCCACTGGGCAAAGTCCTCGAGGACAGGGCAGTCGGCTCTGCCGCAAAAGGGAGAGCGATGGCCACCTACGGTTCGGCCAGCGCCGAATCGGTGCCGGCCGCGAGATAGCCTCCCTCCGTCACCCGCACGCCGTTGCGCAGAATCATGACGCTGGCCGCGCGCAGAGTGGCAGCCCCGCTGGATGCAACGAGGAGATCAGGCCCGGCTGAAAGCTCGCCGCAGGACAGGAACACCTCGGCGCCCGAGATCGTGCGATCGGCAACCTCCAGCTCGCACCCACCACCCCCCTCCAGGGGAACAGCAGCGGGGAGCGACCACTCGGAGGCCACGCTCCCACCGCCGCACGCCTCCACCGCGCGCACCCGGTAGTGGAAGGTGTCTCCGCCACTGGCATGCAGGAACGCGGCCGCTGTCGCCGCCAGGGCGAACGAACTCGGCGTAGCAAAGGTAGACTCCCGAGCTTCCTCCAGCACGTACGTGCCGTCCGCCGAGGTCGCGGTCCAGCTCACCAGGTACGGGGTGCCGCTGGAGGCGCCAGCGGGTGCCGTGAGTTCGGGGGCCGCCGGGGCGGTACAGGCGATTCCCGTGGGTCCAGCCAGATGCGCTACCGTGCCCACCGCTGCCCGGACGAACGCCGTGAAGTAGGCGGGGTTCAGGTTCTCTACCGTGTCGGTGACCTTGTGGTACTGGGCATTGAAGTCGTGGGCGGTGTCCTCGATGCCGAGAATGGCGGGAAATCCGCGGTTCCAGAACTGGGCATGATCGCTGTAAGGGATCCCATCGGCCACCACCGTGGGCTCGAGGGCAGCGCCCAGACCGTAGACCGTCACCACGTCGCGGAAGGCGTCGGCGATGGCCCGGTCGGCTGCATAGCCGGGGTTCTGGCTCGCCCGTGTATGCAGCTCCAGCACGGGGCCGTCCACGGTGTCGTAGGCGATCATGTCCAGATTCACCACCGCCACCACGTTGGTCCCGGCCGCAGCCAGCGACGCGGCGTAGGCGCCCGAGCCCAGGAGCCCCTGTTCCTCGCCGGTGAAGAACACGAACTGGAGAGTACGGTCGAAGGTGTAGGCGTGCATCACCTCCGCCGCCACCATCACCGCCACCGAGCCGGAAGCGTTGTCGTCGGCGCCAGGCGCGGTACCTGTGGCCGGCATGTCGTCTAGGTGAGCGGTGACGAGCACCACCTCCCCCGCGTGCTCGCCGCCCGGGAGGAGCCCCGACACGTTGCGGCCCGAATAGCCGCTGGCACTCCACGGGTGGTAGCTGGCCGAGAGGCCCTGCCGCTGCAGATGCTCGGCCACGTACTGGGTGGCCTTGTCGATGGGTACGCCGGAGTTGGTCTGCCGTCTCGAGATCGTGTAGGAGGAACCGCCCACCGTGACCGCCTCGGCACCGCTCAACTGCCGGGCGTAGGTGAGCACCGCGCCTTGCTCCACCTGCGCCAGCATCGATGCCACCAGGGGGTCGTACGCCACCGGCGCAGCAAGCGGCGTCACGGGCTCCCGCAGCGAAAGGGGGGTGTCGGGCAACCGCCAGCTGGCCATCCCCAGCGCCTGCAACTCCTCCACGAGGCCCGCTCGTGCGTGCAGGAGCAGGTACCTCCCATCGTCCAGCAGGGGTACGTAGCGCTCCAGCACGGCCCTCCGCACCCCAGGTCGCCGCTCGGTGGCCAGGAGGTAGCGCACCTCGGGCAGGTAGGTGTCGAGGATCTGGAACGGCACGCCGGCCGCCACCAGCTCCCCTCGTGTCGCCACCACCAGGGCAACCTCGCACCCGTTCCCATCTCCAAAGTGGGCGAAGACCGGCAAGCCCAGCTGCCCCAGAGGGCGATCCACCTCCACCCGGGCGAGGAGCGGCGGCGGTTGCCCCCCTGGGCTCGCTCCCGCAACCGCTGGTAAGGGGGCGAAGAGCAGCGCCAGGGCAGTGAGGCACCTGCCCGTCCACCGTTTCCATGGGCAAACGACACCACCACTCATGACCGTTTTCCAGTTTCGCGCCCTGCCAGCCGAGCGACGGTGCGCCCCGTCACCGCCCGTGTTGCCGTTTCACCCCCGCCGCACCTCGTCCAAGAGCGCCAGGAAACGATCGTACGGCAGCGCCTGCCAGCTCTCCGCCGACACCGCCCCCTCGGCCCGGGAGATGAGCGAGACGCGGTGGGCCGTCTCGATGTCGGGCGCCTCGTAGATGTCCATGAAGTCGTAGGGCCCGAGGATGGCGTAGTGGGCCAGAAACTTCACCTGGGGGCAGGCACTCTTCACCTTGGCGAGCCACTCCTTGCCCATGGCGCGCCGCCCCGCCGCATCGTGAATACTCTCCGCCGCCAGGCGGGTCATGAGGATGAAAATCGGCATGGGTCACCTCCCGAATCGTTTCCATTGTCGGTCCCGCAGGCGGAGGTGACAACCCCGCTGCTACAATCGCGGCTCGGCCCCGGGGCCAGGGGAGGGCAACATGGCAGAGGCAAGATGTGGGCTGTGGGCGCGCCCGTTTTGCGGCCAGCTACGGGCTGCCGATGCGGGCCGGCGCGTGGAGCTGGCCGGATGGGTGCGGCGGCGGCGCGATCTCGGCGGCATCATCTTCGTGGATCTGCGCGACCGCGAGGGGTGGGTGCAGGTGCTCTTCCCGGAAGAACCCCTCAAGAGCCAGGCCGCCTCCCTCTCCCACGAGGACGTGGTGCGGGTGGTGGGGACGGTGCGCCCCCGCCCCGCCGACATGGTCAACCGCGAGCTGCCCACCGGCGAGATCGAAGTCCTTGCCGAAGAGCTGGAGGTGCTCAGCACCGCCCACGTTCCCCCCTTCGTGGTGGAGGACCAGGTCAACGCCTCGGAGGAGCTGCGCCTGCGCTACCGCTACTTGGACCTGCGCCGCCCAGAGATGACCCGGGGGTTATTGCTGCGCGATCGCATCACCTTCGCCATTCGCCAGTACTTCCACGAGATGGGGTTCGTGGAGGTGGAGACGCCCATCCTCACGCGCTCCACACCCGAAGGGGCGCGGGACTTTCTCGTCCCCTCTCGGCTCTCGCGCGGGGCCTTCTACGCGCTGCCCCAATCGCCACAGCTGTTCAAGCAACTCCTGCAGGTGGCCGGTCTCGGCCGGTACGTGCAGATCGCCCGTTGCTTCCGCGACGAGGACTTGCGCGCCGACCGCCAGCCCGAGTTCACCCAGATCGACGTGGAGGCTTCCTTCGTGCAGGAGGAGGACATCTACACGCTGATCGAAGGGCTCTTTGCACGCATCTTCCCGCTGGTGGGCATCCACCCCCCCGAGCGCTTCCCGCGCCTGGCCTGGAGCGAAGCGATGGAGCGCTTCGGCTCCGATCGCCCCGACACTCGCTTTGGTCTGGAACTCGTGGAGCTGGGGGCCGTGAGCGCCACCTGCTCCTTCGAGCCACTGCAGCGAGCGGCGGCCCAGGGGCGGGTCAAGGGGCTGGTGGTGCCGGGTGGTGCCGCCTTTTCCAGGAAGCAGCTCGACGAGCTCAGCGAGGCCGTCAAGCCGTTTGGCGCTCCTGGCCTGCTGTGGTTCCGCAAGACCGCCGAGGGTTACGCCTCGCCCGCCAAGCGAGCGCTGGGCGAAGAGGGGGTGGCCGCGTTCCTGGCCGCCGCCGGCGCCGGCGAGGGGGACCTGCTCGTCGCGGTGGGTGGTCCCCCCAAGGTGGTGTTCGCCGCCCTGGGGGCCCTGCGCCTCCAGCTTGCTCGCCAGCTCGGTCTGCTGCCCGCCCACCGGCACGACTTCCTCTGGGTTACCGACTTCCCCCTCCTGGAGTGGGACGAGGAAACCAGGCGCTACTACGCCTGCCACCACCCCTTCACCTCCCCGCACCCGAGCGACCTCGAACGGCTGGAATCCGACCCGGCCTCGGTGCGGGCCCGCGCCTACGATGTGGTGATGGACGGCGTGGAACTCGGGGGCGGTTCGATCCGCATCCACGATCCCGAGCTGCAGCGTCGCGTGTTCTCGGTGCTCGGCATTGGCGAAGAGGAAGCGCGGCGCAAGTTCGGCTTCCTCTTGGAGGCGTTCCGCTACGGCGCCCCGCCCCACGGGGGCATTGCCCTGGGCCTCGATCGCCTGGTGATGCTCATGGCCGGGCGCGAGTCCATCCGCGACGTGATTGCCTTCCCCAAGACCACGGCCGGCAACTGCCTGCTCACCGATGCCCCCAACACGGTGGACGAGGCGCAGCTGGCCGAGCTGCACCTGCGGCTCACCTAGCGCGTCGCTTCCTGTAGACTGCTGCCATGGGCACGATCCCCCCTGGCCTGATGCGCCGCACGGTTCGCGCTGCCGCACGCCTGCTTGCAAACCGCCGGCTCCCCGCCCTGTTGGCGGCGGCCGCGGCTCTCCTGCGCCGGCGGGGTCTCGCCCCGCTGCGGCGCGACGTGGCGGCGATGCTGCGCATGGTGCGAGAAACCGTGGCGGGCCGCTACCGGCCGCTGCCACGGCGCACCCTCCTGGCGGTGCTGGCGGGTCTCGTCTACCTCGTCAACCCGCTCGACGTGGTGGCCGACGTGCTCCCCCTCGTGGGCCTCGTGGACGACGTGGTGGTGCTGGCGTGGGTGGCCCAGCTGGTGCGCCGCGACCTGGATGCCTTCCTGGCCTGGGAGCAGGAGTGGGGCGGCGCCATTGACGTGGAAGCACTTTCCTTGGACGATCCGCCCTGCCCCGACTGCCGCTGTGTGCCGCAGTCGTCCCAAAGCCTGCGCTTACCCCTGCAGTCATCCTGAGCCTGCGCAGCAGGCGAAGGATCCCGTCATCCCCGGAGCGCCACCAG
>JACADV010000028.1 GCA_013388425.1 Thermoanaerobaculaceae bacterium
CCACTGGCCCACGGCGGCGCTGGGGTGGGGAGCGGCGGGGGTGGCCCTGGCGGTGCTGCTGTGGGGGGTGCGTGGTGGCAGCGCCAGCGCTGCCGCCGCGGTGGTGGGCGGCGCCTCGATGGGGTGGTTCTTGCTCCTCCTCTCGGCGTGGCAGGGGCGGGAAGGATCCACCTACGCGGCCGTTGGTGCCCTCACCGCTGCCTTCATGGCCGGGCTCGTGGTAGGTTCTCTGGTCACGCGGGGTCGCGAGGCCAGTGCCGGACGGTGGCTTCCCGCCCTGCTGGCAGGGGGGGCTGCCTTCTCGCTCCTGCTTGCGGGGACGGTGACGCTGCGGCCCAGCGGGGCAGCGATCGTGGCTGCTCTCGTCCTGGCCGGTACCCTGACCGGCGCGGCGTTTCCGGGCCTTGCTTGCCGCATCGCCCCGCAGCAGCCGCGCCGCGGCGCCGGGTGGGGCTTTGCCGCCGACGAACTGGGGGCGGCGGTGGGAGCGCTGCTCTTTGGCGTGCTGCTCACCCCCTGGGTGGGAATGACCGCGGGCGCTGCAGCGCTGGCCGTGGTGCAGCTTGCCGCGGCAGCGGGGCTGGGGTGGGGGCAGCCAGGCCGCAGGGGGTGAGGATGGAGGTGTCCATGGAGCGGGAGCGAAAGTTGCAGCGGTACCGGAGGATCGGCGAGCAGCTCGCCTCGTTGCTGAGCAAGACCAAGGACCCAGTGGCGCGGATGGCCACCGCGGCGGCCCTCCTGCACGCCAAGATGCCGGGCTTTTCCTGGACGGGTTTCTACCTGCTCCGCGACGGCGAACTGACCGTGGGCCCCTACCAGGGCCCCCTTGCCTGCCTCGTCCTCGAGCCCCACCGGGGGGTGTGCTGGGCAGCGGTGGACCGGGGCGAGACGGTGGTCGTGGAGGACGTGCACGCCTTCCCCGGCCACATTGCCTGCGACCCGCGCTCCCGCTCGGAGATCGTGGTGCCGCTGCGCCGGCCCGACGGGAGGGTGGTGGGCGTTCTGGACATCGATTCCTACCACCCGGCCCACTTCGACGCGGCCGACCGGGAGGGGCTGGAAGCAATCGTGGCGCAGCTCCTGGCGGGTTAGCTCCACACGCCGGGGATGGCGCGGCCGCAGGTAGGGCACGCCCCCTTGGCGAGCCGGTTTTCCAGGACCGAGAACCCGAAGCGGCGGACGAGCACGGCGCCGCACCCTGGGCAGACCGTGTTTTCGCCAGCGTGCCCCGGCAAGTTGCCCACGTAGACGTAGGACAACCCCTCCGCCAGGCCGATGCTCCGGGCCCGCTCCAGGGTGGCCACCGGCGTCACCGGCAGGTTGGTGAGGCGGTAGGTGGGGTGGAAGCGCGTAAAGTGCACCGGCACCTCGTGACCGAGCGTGGCCTTGACCCACCGGGTGAGATCGCGGATCTCCTCCTCCGAGTCGTTCATGGTGGGGATGAGCAGGACGACGATCTCCAGCCACACGCCCGCGGCGCGGATCGTCTCCAGGGCCTTGAGCACCGGCTTGAGCTCGCCCCGCACCAGGTCGCGGTAGAACGCGTCGCGAAAGCTTTTGAGGTCCACCTTCACCGCCGCCAGGTACGGCAGGACCTCCTTGAGCGGCGCCTCCTGGATGTAGCCGTTGGACACCACGGTGGTGCGCACCCCTACCCGCCGGGCGGCCAGCGCCGTGTCGCGCACGTACTCCCAGAACACCACCGGCTCGGAGTAGGTGGCGGAGAGGAGTGGTACGCCCCGCTGCCGCGCCAGGGCGGCCAGGGCGTCGGGGGGCAGGTATTGCGACGGCACCTGCTCCGGCCGGAACTGGGAGATCTCCCAGTTCTGGCAGAACTTGCACTCTACGTTGCAGCCGGCGGTGGCAAAGGACAGGGCCTGGGCCCCGGGCAGAACGTGGAAGAACGGCTTCTTTTCGATGGGGTCCACGTGCACCGAACAGGCGGCACCCCAGACGAGGGTGAAATAGGTGCCGCCACGGTTTTCGCGCACACCGCAGGCCCCCCGTTCCCGGTCGGCTACCTGGCACCCCCGCGGGCAAAGCTGGCACTCCACCCGCCCCTCGCCCAGCGACTTCCACCAAGAGGCTTGGCGGGCTGGCAGGTCGTCCCCCTCGAGCGGGCTCCCCACCGGCGGGGTGCGCCCCCGAGCCGGGCGGGGCATGGCGCTGGCGAGAAGGGCCGCCGCCCCCAGGCGGGCTGCCTCGCGGCGGTCGAGGCGGTGCCTCACCCGGCCACCTCCTGGATCGCCGCCGGGTCGCCCACGCCCAGGCCGTAGCGGGCAGCGGTGGCAATGAAGCGGGGCGCCCGCTTGGCTGCCGCCAGGGTGGGCAGGCCGCGCCTGCTCCGTTCCGCGTCGATCACCCGCCACGCCCAGGCGTCAGCAGCCACCGGGTCGGTGGACGCGGCCACCACGCCCAGGGGGAAGGTGGCATCGGAGCGGAACGCCGGTCCGCCGTGGCACTGGGCCACGAGGCCGTCCAGGAGGGTGAGCCGGAGCTTGTCGCGCAGGAAGGGGTGGTTGCACACGTCGGCCACGTAGGGGTCGCAGTTGGTGTCGTGGTACTTGTTGGGGTTGTGGATCACCCCGTACCAGTTCTTGAGGCTGGCGGAAACGCCCGCAAGATCGTGGTCCTTGACCACGCCAAAGCCAATCAGGGCGCTACAGGTGGTGGAGACGAGGCGCGCAAAGCAGGAACCGATGGCGCCCGAGGTGGAGGGGGTGGGATCGTAGTCGTTGTCCACGCCAAAGCAGCGGTAGGACGCACCGTCGCGGCGAACGACGAAGCCGGCCCGCTGGAGCTCCCGGCTGGAGCGCTCGAAGACGACGATGCGCTCGGCGGCCACCCCCGCCTCCACCAGCAGCTGGACCAGCGCCTCCACGAGCTCCGGGTGGGGGGAGAGGTGCCGGCCGCCCAGGCAGTTGAGCTTGATGCCCACGGTGTCCGAGGGCTTGAAGAGGGCAGCCAAAGCGACGCGGGCCGAGGCGGCGCCGGTGGCGGCCACGATGGCTCGGGCCACGGCGGTGCGGGCGAGGGCCGGATCCAGCGCCCCCCCGGCGGCGGGCGGGGCCAGCTTGGCCACACCGACGCGGCCCCGGAACGTGTTCTGGCCTCCTCTGGCGGCCCGGCCAGCCCAGGGCAGGACCAGGGCGGAAAGTCCGGTGATGCGGGCTAGCTCGCGGCGAGTAAGCGTCCGGGGCATCGTGCCTCCTCCCGTCACCGTACAGGAATAGCGCCCCCGGGGGCAAACGGCAAGCAACGGCTAGGGTAGATCTTCCTCGGCGACGCCGAAGTAGTGGCCCACCTCGTGGATCACCGTGTCCCGGATTTCCCGCACCAGCTCCGCCCGGTCCTCGCAAGCCTCCAGGAGGGGGAGGCGGTAGATCACGATGCGGTCGGGCAGCACGTTGCCGTAGGACGCGCCCCGATCGAGGAGGTTCACCCCCTGGTAGAGGCCGAAGAGGGTTTCCGTCTCGGGGTCTAGGCCCGCCTCCACGAGGTCCTCCTCGGTGGGTTCGTCCTCCACTACCACCACCACGTTCTCCAGGAGGCTCGCGAACCGTTCCGGCAGCCGGTCCAGGGCCTGGGCCACCAACTTTTCGAACTCGGCACGGCTCATCCGCAGCATTCGCA
Organism: Thermoanaerobaculaceae bacterium; assembly: GCA_013388425.1. Classification (GTDB taxonomy): domain Bacteria; phylum Acidobacteriota; class Thermoanaerobaculia; order Thermoanaerobaculales; family Thermoanaerobaculaceae; genus JACADV01. The sequence goes on from JACADV010000028.1 coordinate 3,634, forward strand.
GGTATGATACCCGCTACGGCCGGGGGAGGGCGGCGATATGGAACGAATCGTTTCGGGGCTGGGCCTGGTGGTGTTTCTCGGCCTGGCTTACGTCTCATCCGCGAACCGGCGCGCCATCCGCTGGCGCACCGTGCTGTGGGGCCTTGCCCTCCAGGTCGCGCTCGCCCTGTTCATCATCAAGTCGCCACTGGGTTTTGCCGCCTTCCAGTTCGTGGGCGGCCTGGTGAAGAAGTTCCTGGACTTCACCGACGCGGGGTCTTCCTTCGTCTTCGGCGAGCACTTCGCGGACCACTTCTTTGCCTTCAAGGTGCTTCCCACCATCATCTTCGTTTCCTCCTCCATGACCCTGCTGTACTACTTTGGGGTGCTGCAGAAGGTGGTGGAGTGGGCGGCCTGGGTGATGATGAAGACCATGGGCACCTCGGGGGCCGAGTCGCTGTGCGGGGCCGCCAACATCTTCGTGGGGCAGAGCGAGGCGCCGCTCTTCATCCGCCCGTACGTGCCACGGCTCACCCAGTCCGAGCTGGGGGCAGTGATGGTGGGCGGGTTTGCCACCATTGCCGCTGGGGTGATGGCGGTGTACATCGACTTTGGCGTGCCGGCGGTGCACCTGCTGGCGGCTTCGGTGATGGCGGCTCCAGCGGGGCTGGCGGTGGCCAAGCTGATGTTCCCGGAGGAGGGCGAGCCGGAGACGCGCGGCCACGCTCGGGCCGCCATCGAACGCCCGTGGGTGAACCCGGTGGATGCGGCGGCTGCTGGCGCCGCCGATGGCATGAAGCTGGCCTTGAACGTGGGTGCCATGCTCATCGCGTTCTTGGCGCTCCTCGCCCTGGTCAACGCGCTGCTGGGGTATGTGGGCGGTCTCGTGGGCGTGCCGGCGCTGTCGCTGGAGTGGCTGTTCGCGCGCCTCCTGGCTCCGGCTGCCTGGCTCATGGGGATCCCCCTGGAGGATTGTGGCCGCGTCGGCATCCTCCTCGGCAAGAAAACGGTCCTCAACGAGTTCATCGCCTACCTGGACCTGAAGACGTTGTTGGACAACGCCCGCGCGGTGGCAGCGGGGACGGTGCCGGCTGCATCGGTGGCGGTGCTTTCCGACCGCGCCGTGGTGCTGTCCACCTATGCGCTGTGTGGCTTTGCCAACATTGGTTCGATCGCCATCCAGATCGGTGGCATCGGCGGGTTGGCCCCCAACCGGCAGGGCGACCTGGCAAAGCTCGGCCTGCGGGCGCTCGTGGCGGGTACCCTGACCAACTGCATCAATGCGTGCGTTGCCGGCATACTGCTGTAGAAAGGGGACAAGGATGGGCCGTCGCATCGTTTTCCTCGCGTTGGTACCACTTCTGGGGTGCGCCCTGCAGGATCCCACCACGCCCGTACCGCAGCCGGACACGTTGATCCTCGGCCGACTGGTGGCGGTCCGAGAGGTGCCGCAGGAGCCGGGGGTGTGGGAGGTGGAGATCCGGGCCGGCCTGCCGGAGACGCTGGTGGCGGTGATGCGGCGCGAGGGGCGCCCGGTGCCACAGCTGGAGAAGGATCTCGCGGTCAAGGTGCGGGTCACGCGCGACACCGTCTGCATCGTCGAAGGCGTGCCTACCGAGCTGGCCGCCTTCCGGGTGGGGCAGGAGCTTGCCGTGGTGCCAAAGCCAGGTACCTGTGCCATGGTGGGCAGCAAGCTGCTGCTGGCCGAGGCGGGGGAGTTCTACCACTTTGCCTCCTACGAGGTGCACCACCTCCCCCGCGCCCTTCAGACCCTGCCGCCCAGCGTCACTTCGCGCACGGATCCAGCCAGGATCAACTCGGCCGGGCAGGAGCAGACCCCCCTGCCGCTGGCCGACGGGCGGGTGGTGTACTTTGCGGCGGGGCTGCTGCCACCGGTGCAGGAGGGTGGCGAACCGTTGGGGGCGGTTCGACCCGGGATGCGACAGGCGGGTGGTGCTCTGGCGCGGTGGGCTGTGGGCGGGGTGCGACCGTACCGCGTCGTCTGGCAGGAGGGACGCTGGAGCTCCCCCGAACCGGTGGTTTTCCCCGGCCTTGCCGAGGACGCCAGCGCACGCATCACCTGGGTCAACGAGAGCGAGACGGAATGCCTGGTGGAGGTGGTGACGCCAGGCGCGCCCACGTTCCTGGCGGAGGCACGCCGGGAGAAGGCGGGGGCGCCGTGGGGCAAGCTGGTGCGCAGCCCCTTGGCGACGGGAGCCCAAACGGGCGGTGGGCAGCGCTTTGGGCGGGAGGGCAAGTCCCTGGTGTGGACGGTGATGACGGCCAACGGCAGCGATCTGTGGCTGGCGGTGGGGGGGGCTACCGGGCAGCCGTTGGAGCCCAGGATCAATACCCTGGGTTCCGAGTGGGCACCGCGCGTGGGGCCGGGGAACACCCTGTACTTCTGTCGGGAGCAGCGGCAGCTACTGTTCGCCGGCGGCATCGTCCAGGACGTGCGCCTGGCCGGTACCCAGCGTCGGCCACTCCTGGAGGCCACTCCGGCCCGGGGCGGAACGCTGCTGTTCTTCCGCGTGCCCCGCTACGCCCCTGGCCAGGTGGAGTGGGACCTGGCCGTTGCCACGCGGGTGGGGGAGGGGTGGGGTCCGCCGGTACCTCTCGACGAGTGGCGGCCGGCGGCGTGACGACCGCTACTCCCGCGTGACCTCCCAGAGGTGGCGCACCGCCGGGTGGTCCCAGGGGATGCGGTACTCGTCGGGGTGCGCCGCGTCGAAGCAGCGCGTCACCAGGTAGAAGAGCCCACAGGGGACGGTGAGGGGGCGGTAGCCGTGGGCCACCCCCGCGGGGATCCGAACCCAGGCGTCGCGCCCTTCGCCGAGGATCACGACCTGCGTCCCGCCGGCGGTGGGGGAGGCGCGGCGCAGGTCCAGGAGGACCACCTTCATCTTGAAGGGCGGCGGGCAGAACCACAGGTCGTCCTGCCCGAGGTGCACGTGCAGCCCCTTCACGTGGTCGCTGGCCGTGACCAGGGAGTAGTTGAGCTGGGCCAGGGCAACACCGGCCGAGAACTGCGCCAGCTTCTCGGAGCCGGGGTGCGTCTGGGCGGTGCGGAAGAGTTCGAGGAAGAGCCCGCGATCGTCCACGTGGCGGGTGAGGGGGAAAACTTCCACGCCGTGGATGGGCGGGGAGGCGCTGTACTCCTTCTGTTTCCCAGGCTCCAGCAGGTCCTCGCGCCGCAGCTCGCCCATGGTCTCCTCCGGCAGCGCAAGGCTAGCACATGACGTTGCCCCTCGCGGCTGCCGCGCTCGGACCTTGCGGCTCCCCAGCCGCTGCGGCCCGAGAGGCCGTCGCGCGCGACCCCGTAGCTGGTCTCGTCGCGGGGCCCCTCGCCGTTCCCGGCGTGCCGCCGGGCCGGCGACACCCCGTTCCATTCCCGGCGCGAGGTGCCCGCGCCCTCGGCGTGATGGCGGCGTAGCGCGAGGGGCGCTCTTCCCCTGGCGGCAGGCCTGCTGCTCGTTGGCGACGCGTTCCTCGTGGCGGGGGTTGTTCGCTGGGTAGCCGTTGCCCTTCGCGGCCGAAAACAGAGCGCTCAGGAGGACAGCGCCTCGCAGGCGGCGCGGATGGCGCTCACCTGGCGCAGGAGCTCGGAAAACTCGGAAAGGTCCAGCTGGGTCTGGGGGTCGGAGCGGGCGTGCTGGGGATCGTCGTGGACTTCCACGAAGAGCGCGTCGCAGCCTGCGGCAACCGCACCGCGGGCGAGGACGAGGAAGAACTCCTTGGCACCGGCAGTGGCGTTGCCAAGCCCGCCGGGCAGCTGGAGCGAGTGCGTGACATCGAAGACGACGGGCGCAAAGCGGCGCATGATGGCGAGGGCGCGGAGATCCACCACCAGGTTGTTGTAGCCAAAGGAGGCGCCGCGTTCGGTGAGCGTCACGTTGGCGTTGCCAGTGGAGCGCACCTTCTCCACCACGTTGCCCATGTCGTGGGGGGCCATGAACTGGCCCTTCTTGACGTTCACGGGCTTGCCGGTGCGGCCGCAGGCCAGGAGCAGGTCGGTCTGCCGGCACAGGAACGCCGGGACCTGGAGCACGTCCACCACCGCTGCTGCGGCCTCGGCCTGGCCCGGCTCGTGCACATCGGTGAGCACCGGCAAGCCGGTGACGCGTTTCACCTCGGCCAGGGCAGCGAGCCCTTCCGCCAGCCCCGGGCCCCTGTACGACGACAGCGACGTCCGGTTGGCCTTGTCAAAGGAGGCCTTGAAGATCACGGGCAAGCCGTGGACCGCCGCCACGTCACGGACGGCCGAGGCCATTGCGAGGAGGTGTTCGGGTGACTCGATGACGCAGGGTCCGGCAATGAGGGCCAGGGGGTGGCCGGTCCCCACGGTGACTCCGGGTGCCAGCGTGGCGTGCACGGTATCAGTGGGCAACCTCGTCCTCCGTGGGTGGGGGTGCCGGCTCCTCCAGGGGGAACGGCTCCGACGGCGACGCCTCGGCGTGGGCCTCGGCCTGCTGCTGCGCTCGCTGTGCCGCGTACGCGAGGGCTGCGCCCACGAACGCCGTGAACAGGGGGTGAGGGGCGAACGGCTTCGACTTCAACTCCGGGTGGAACTGGCAGGCCACGAACCAGGGGTGGTCCGGGATCTCGATCATCTCCACGAAGATGCGGTCCGGGGAGCGGCCAGTCACGCGCATGCCGTGCTCCTCCAGGATGGGCACGTAGTCCTGGTTCACCTCGTACCGGTGGCGGTGACGCTCCCACACGGTGTCAGCCTTGTACGCCTCCCAGGCGCGGGAGCCGGGCTTCAACTGGCAGGGGTACTTGCCGAGCCGCATGGTGCCGCCCATGGCCTCCACCCCAACGAGCTCCCGCATCTTGTAGATCACCTTGTAGGGGGGATCGGGGACAAACTCGTTGGAGTTGGCCCGTTCCAGGTTGCAGACGTTGCGGGCGAACTCGATCACTGCCGTCTGCAGGCCGAGGCAAATCCCAAAGTAAGGGATCTTGCGGACGCGGGCGAACTCGATGGCGCGGATCATCCCTTCGATGCCGCGCTTGCCGAAGCCGCCGGGGACGAGGATCCCGTCCACCTGGAACAGCTCCTCCACGTAGGCCTCTTCCTCGAGCTTCTCGGAATCGATGAAGACCAGCTCCACGCGGGTATCGTTGGCGATCCCGCCGTGCTTCAACGCCTCGTTCAGCGACTTGTACGAGTCCTGCAGGTTCACGTACTTGCCCACGATGCCAATGCGCACCGTCTTTGCCGGGTTGCGCAGCCGGTCCACGATGGTCTGCCACTTGGAGAGGTCGCGAGTTCCGGGGGTGAGGTTCAGCATTTCCAGGAGGATGCGGTCCATGTTTTCGGCCGCGAGTTGGAGCGGGACCTCGTAGATGGTCTCCATGGTGCGGGCGGGGATCACGGCGCGCTCCTCCACGTTGCAGAAGAGGGCAATCTTGCGCCGCATCTCCTCCGGCAGCCGACGATCGGTGCGGCACACGAGGATGTCGGGTTGGATACCGATGGACAGCAACTCCTTCACCGAGTGCTGGGTGGGCTTGGTCTTCAGCTCGTCGGTGGCCTGGAGGTAGGGGACGAGGGTGACGTGAACGTTGATGGCGTTGCCCTTCCCCACCTCCTGGCGGAACTGCCGCAACGCCTCCAGGAACGGCAGCGACTCGATGTCACCCACGGTGCCGCCAATCTCCACGATCACCACGTCGGCCTCGCCGTCCAGGGCGCGGATCGACGCCTTGATCTCGTCGGTGATGTGGGGGATGACCTGGACGGTGGAGCCCAGGTAGTCGCCGCGGCGCTCCTTCTCGATTACCGACTGGTACACGCGGCCGGTGGTGAGGTTGTTCTTGCGCGACGTGACCACGCTGGTGAAGCGCTCGTAGTGGCCCAGGTCCAGGTCGGTCTCGGCGCCGTCGTCGGTGACGTACACCTCGCCGTGCTGGAACGGCGACATGGTGCCCGGATCCACGTTGATGTAGGGATCGCACTTCATGAGCGTGACGGAGTACCCGTGCGCCTCGAAGAGCGCCCCCATGGAGGCGGCGGCAATCCCCTTGCCCAGGGAGGACACCACGCCGCCGGTCACGAACACATATTTCGTCGCCATCGAGAACCACCTTTCGAGACGGCCAGAGGGGCGAGCTGCACACCCGCTGCTGGGGGAGCCGCGGTCTGATCCGCTCGCGCCATCGGCCTACCCTTTCCCCATCTTCAAAAGAGCGGCTTCGGCCCGGGGGATGTCCTCGGGGACGTCCACCGCCACCGATTCGCCCGCCGCGTCGAGAACCTGGATTGCCATACCGTGGTAGAGCGCGCGGAGCTGTTCGAGCCCCTCGCACCGTTCCAGCTCGCACTCGGGCCAGGCCGCAAAGGCGAGCAACGCCTCCCTCTGGAATCCGTAGAGCCCCACGTGCTTGCGGTGAATCCCTGGGACCGGTTGCCGCGGGTAGGGGATGACCGAGCGGGAGAAGTAGAGGGCCCGACCCGCTGCATCGCACACCACCTTGACCACCGTCGGGTTGGCGAGATCGGCGGCGGTGGCCGGGAGGGCCAGCGTCGCCATCGGGACCGACGGCTGGGCCAGCAGGAAGCCCACGAGCCGGCGCAGGCTCTCGGGGGGGAGGGCCGGCTCGTCCCCCTGGACGTTCACGACCACGGTGGCGTCCAGGGAGCGGGCCGCCTGCGCCACCCGGTCGGTTCCCGAGGCGGCCTCGCCGGTCATGACCACCGTGGCCCCCGCCCCGCGGGCAACGGCAGCGATCCGCTCGTCGTCGGTGGCCACCGCCACCGCGGCAAAGCACCCAGCCTCCTGCACCCGCCGCACCACGTGCACGACCATGGGCTCGCCAAGGATCGGCGCGAGCGGCTTGCCTGGAAAACGCGTCGATCCGAAGCGTGCTGGGATCACGCCGACGGCGTCCATGCTCCCCATCCTGTGTGGGCACTCTACGCGAGCCCGCCGGCGCTGTCAACGAACACCTGCACTGGGCCGGCGCGCTTGAGGGCAGGTGGTGGTTGCTACACTCGCACCGTGGGCCAGCACCCCCGCTACCGCCGCGTGACCCTCGCCGTGCTGCTGCTGGGCTTGGGGGTGGGGTGGCTGTCGGTCCACCGCTTCTGGATGCGGACGCTCCTGCACCTGACCGGTGACGCCGAGTGGATCTGGGTCACCGACTCGTTGAACCGCGTCTTCCCGGTGGCCGGGTTGTTCGTGGCCCCCCTGGAGCTGGACGAACCCCCCACCCACGCCGTGCTCAAGGTGTGCGGCGACCGCGAGTACGTGGTCTACCTCAACGGCTCGGCCGCAGCGTGCGGGTGGAGCCGGCCGGGTTTCCGCCTGGACCTCTACGACGTGACCCACCTGCTGCGGCAGGGGAGCAACGTGGTGGCGGTGGAGGTGCGCTCGCCCACCCCCGCCGGGGGTGTGTTGCTGGCGCTGGACGTGGGGGGGCGGGGCGAGAACGTGCTGGTGAGCGGGCCAGCGTTTCGACTCCGCCGCGTCTTCTCCCTGGAGGGGGAGCGCCCCGACGACCGGCCGCCACCCGTGCGGTGGGGGCGTCCGCCCCGCTTCCCCTGGGCCTATCCGGTGGCCATATCGCGCCCGCGCACCCTGGACCAGACGGTGGTGGAGGAGCCGGTGCGGGTGGAGGGAGCAGCGGCCAGGCCCCTGCCGGGAGGCGGAGTGGTGTTTCCCCTCCCGACTCGCACCTTTGGCTACCTCTGGCTCGAGTTCGAAGGGGACGGTGCCTGCTACCTCGCGGTGGTGGACGGGGCCGACCCCGAGGACCTGGCGGCTCTGCGGCAATCGGCACAGCCGGTGGTGCGCCTGAGCGGGCAAACCCACTGGCTCGACCCGGAGCCGCGCTGGGTCACCCACGTCTTCACCTTTGGTCGGCGCCTGCCTCGGGCCGTGGAGGTGCACCCCGTGGTGGAGGAGTTCAGGTCAGCTGCGCCAGGAGTTGTGCTAGGGAAGCACGGGCCTGTGCCACGCACGCGTTGGACGACTCGAACCCCCCCAGAATGAGCACCTTCTGGAAGCAGGAAACGGCGGTGCTGGGGGCGTCCAGGTAGCGCCAGGCCAGGTGACCCTTGATGAGCCAGGTCTGCAGGTCGTTGGGTTCCTCGGCCAGGATCCGGTCGCAAAACCGGTCGGCGAACCGCCAGCGCTTCTCGGAGAGGGCGCGCTCCACCTGACGGCGCAGCGCGGCGATGAAAGCGGCCCGCTCCTCCCGTTTCCCCTTGCCATTTACGACCTGACGGAGAAGAACACTCACCATCTGTCGAGGAGAGTATCGGTGCTGGTCGGCGAATTTGCAAGTGGTACCTGCGTCGCCCGTGCCACGTCCGGCCACGACGGCGCTCGCTACGGGCTGGGTCTCACGAGCGACGGTTGAGAACCAACGTCGGGGCTGCTGCCAGAAGCCTCCGCTCGGGGCTGTCGGGGAGCGGTTCGAGGGCCTCCACCGCGGCCCGTCCAAACCCTTCGGCAACGGCTCTGGACTGCTCCAGGGCACCGCTCCGCTCCAGCCAGGAGCGCAGCTGCTCCTCGCTGGCCCCGGTGAGCTGGCCGGTGGTGAGGACCCGCTCGATGGCACCGCGCCGCTCCGTGTCCAGGTGGGGGAGCAGCAGGATGAAGGGGAGGGTGAGCTTGCCCTCCCGCAGGTCGGAAAACACTGGCTTGCCCAGGCTCGCCTCCGAGGCGGTGACGTCCAGGAGATCGTCCACGATCTGGAAGCACACGCCCAGATTGCGGCCGAAGCGCGCCAGCGGCTCGCGGTACGCCGCGTGGGCGGGCGAGAAGTGGGCCGGGGTCGTGCAGCAGGCGGCAAAGAGCTCCGCGGTCTTGCGCCGCACGATGTCCAAGTACTGGTCGCGGGTAACGCTCATGGAGCCTTTGAGCTCCAGGCCGAGGATCTCGCCCTCCACCATCTCGACGGTGGCGCGAGAGAGGAGCCGCATGACCTCCTGGTCGCCGAGGGCCAGGGCAATCTCCATGGAGCGGATGTACAGCCAGTCCCCGAGCAACACCCCCAACTGGTTGCCCCAGCGGTTGTTGGCCGTGACCCGCCCGCGGCGCACGTCGGCGTGGTCGATGATGTCGTCGTGGACCAGGGTGGCGGTGTGGATCATCTCCACCACCGCTGCGTAGGCAATGTCCAGGTCTCCCTCGTAGCCGAGGAGCCGGGCCACGGTGAGGAGCATCGCTGGGCGCAGGCGCTTCCCACCCCCCTCGAGCACGTACGCACCAGCATCGCGAACGGTGGGCGGGCCGTTGCCAATCTGCTGCTCCAGCAGCCGCTCCACCTCCGCCAGGCGCGGCCGGATGAGCTCGAAGGCATCGCCCAGGCTGGTGGTCCGCGGATTGGCGTTCAGGGGTCCCTCCTCATACTCCAACCGCGGTCATGGTAGTCGCAACGGGGCGCGATGTCACCTCTCGTCGGGTCCACAGGCGGGCGAGCCGGGCAGGTGGGGGCGAAACGGCTCGATACCCGGGTCGGCCACTGCCGTCCAGCCGGAGAGCTGGAACTCGTTCCGGTTGCCCAGCGAGTCGCTGATGCGCACGCTGATCGGCAGCGACTGTGGGCCCACCACCACGACGATCTCGGCCACCTCGAAGGCCGCGTCGGTGGGCACGAGGCGCAGCTGGTCCACGCCCGCTTCCACCAGGAAAGCGTGACGCGCCGCCTGTGGATCCAGGAGGGCCGTGAGCGGCAACCGCCCCCACTTCCCCTGGTCCAGGGCCACGGCCTCGCAGCTTCCCGCCGCTGCCTCCACCAGGCGGGCCACCGCGCCGTCCACTGCAAACACGCGTGGGTTGGTGCCGGAATAGTCGAAGCGCAGGCGTGCCGGCGGGGCCAGGAGCAGCGTCCCGGTATCGCGTGTGCCGGTATCGAGGCCGGCAGGAACGTAGTTCTGGACGAACTCCACCCGCCAGGCCGGGGCACTGGCGAGGGCGCGGTGGAGGGTTTCCAGGTCCACCGCGGGGGGGGCTGGGGGCGCTGCCAAGGCCAGGGCGAGGAGAGCGCCGGTCATGGTCAGTGCCGGAAGTGGCGCCGCCCGGTGAACACCATGGCGAGGCCGAGTCGGTCGGCTGCGGCCACCACCTCGGCGTCGCGCAGCGAACCTCCGGGCTGGGCGATGGCGGTGATCCCAGCTTCGGCCAGGACTTCCACGCCGTCGGGGAACGGGAAGAAGGCGTCGCTGCCAGCGGCGCTGCCCGCCAGCTCCAGCCCGGCCGTGCGCGCCTTGGCCACGGCAATCCGGCACGAATCCACGCGGCTGGGCTGGCCACCACCCACCCCCAGCGTGGCCTGCCCAGAGGCGAGCACGATGGCGTTGGAGGGGGTGTGCTTGGCGACGCGCCAGGCGAGGGTCAACGCCCGCTCCTCCTCAGGGGTGGGCGCGCGCCGGGTCACCACCCGCCACGTTTCGTCCCACCCCGCATCGGCAGTCTGTACCAGCAGGCCACCATCGATCACCCGCAACCGCGGTGCCGGCGCAGCGGGGGGCGGAGCCAGGAGCACGCGCAGGTTCTTCTTGGCGGCAAACACCTCCCGTGCCGCGGGGTCAATCTCCAGGGCCACCACCACCTCGGCAAAGAGCTCGGTCATGGCGCGGGCGGCCGCCCCGTCCACGGGGAGCGTGGAGGCGATCACCCCCCCAAAGGCCGACACGGGGTCGCAGCGGAGAGCGGCCTGGTAAGCGCTCAGCGCGTCCTCTCCCAGCCCCACGCCACTGGGGCCAGCGTGCTTGATGATCGCCACCCCCGGCGCGGGCAGGTCGTGCACCAGCCGCCAGGCCCCGTCGGCATCCATCAGGTTGTTGTACGAGAGCTCCTTGCCCTGGAGCTGCTGGAAGGCGGCGAGTCCCGCGCCCCCCTTCTGGCGGAGGAGGAGCGCCTGTTGGTGAGGGTTTTCACCGTAGCGCAGCGGCGTTGCCTCCGCCTCCAGCCACGGCGCCAGTGCCTGCGCGGCCAGGTCCTCGGGCAACCCCAGGTGGGGGGGCAGGAGCGCTGCAATGGCCGCGTCGTAGGCAGCCGTGTGCCGGAAGGCCTTGAGGGCGAGGCGACGACGCTCGGCCAGGGAGGTGCCGCCAGTGGAAAGGGCGGTGGCCACGCTCTCGTAGTCGGCAGGGTCGGCAACGACCGTGACGTGGCGGTGGTTCTTGGCGGCGGCGCGCAGCAACGACGGTCCGCCGATATCGATGTTCTCGATCACCTCCGCAGCGCTCACGCCGGCGCGCGAGGCGGTGGCGGGAAACGGGTAGAGGTTGACCACCACCAGGGAGATAGGCGGCACCCCCAGCTCGGCCAGGGTCTGCTGGTGGGAAGGGTCGTCGAGATCCGCGAGGATCGCGGCGAACACCTTGGGGTGGAGGGTCTTGACGCGGCCGCCCAGGATTTCGGGGGAACCCGTGAACTGGGCGATGTCGGTGACGGGGATGCCGGCCCCGCGCAGCACCTGGGCGGTCCCCCCCGTCGAGAGGATGCACACGCCGAGCTGGACGAGCCTGGCGGCAAAGGGTTCCAGACCGGACTTGTCAGAAACGGAGACGAGGGCGTGATCGGTCACGGGGTGTGGGTTCTCCAATCCAGACGAGGATCGCTCCCGGAGGAGCGTCGAGGCGTGGCACCAGACCACCGCCCTGGTACCACACCCAGGAGGCCAGGTTAACAAAATCGCTCATGGCGTGGTTGAGGGAGATCGACGCGGCGCCAAAGGTGGAGGAACGGTCGTCCGCCTCGCGCCAGTTGTGCGCCCCCCCCAGGCGTTGGAAGTCGTCCCGCACGATGCTGGCAAGCCCTTGCGCCTGGCGACGGCGCTCGTGCAGGGCAGGGGGGAGGCCGCTGGCCGGGCCCTCGATGAGGCTGCGGTTCTGCCCGTAGAACACCGCTGGGATGCGCGGTGCCACTCCCTGCAAGTAGGCGGAAAAAGCAGCTGCATCGGCATCTTGGCCGTGGGCATCGGCAAAGGGACCGGCAAGATCGGCACACAGGTGGGCGAGCGCTCCGAGCCCCGCCACCACTTCACCCATGGGTGCTTGCCGCTGCAGCGCCGTGGCCAGGCGCTGGCACTGTGCGAGGATGGCCTGCTCCAGGCCGTCCTTCCCACCCGGTCGGTGGAGCGACGCCGGCCATTGCCGGGCTGCCGCGATCCCCCGAGCAAAATCCCGGGGGCGCCTGGCCACCTGGCGTGCCAGGTCGGGGGGGAGCCAGGGCATAGCCCGGCGGCCAATTTCCGCATCCAGGGCGGGGACGGCAGCGAGGCAGGAGGCCATGAGGGCGGGAGCGAGGATGGCAAACACCCGGGAATTGTACGGGGTGTAGGCGCCGCTGCCAACCGGTGCTACCCTCGGGCGGAGGTGCGCATGGACGAACTGTTGTGGCACGAACGGGTAGCGGGGCGGGACCTGCTGGTGCTCCGGGGTGACCTCACCGAGCAGCGGGTGGAGGCCATCGTCAACGCCGCCAACTCCCACCTGTCCCACGGTGGGGGGCTGGCGGCGGCCATCGTGCGCAAGGGCGGGCAGGAGATCCAGACCGAGTCGTGGAGCAAGGCACCGGTTGCCGTGGGGGAGGCCACCGTCACCGGGGCGGGGCGACTCCCCTGTCGCTACGTGATCCACGCCGTGGGACCGCGCTGGGGCGAGGGCGAGGAGGAGGCCAAGCTGCGGCGCGCGGTGCGGAGCGCTCTGGCTCGCGCGGAGGAGCTGGGGCTGGCCTCGGTGGCGCTCCCGGCCATCTCCACCGGCATCTTCGGGTATCCCAAGGCGGAGGGGTGCCGGGTCATCGTGGAGGAGGTGCGCTCGCACCTGGCCCAGGACCGTGGCACGGTGCGGGAGGTGCGCCTGGTCAGCCTGGACGAGGAGACGGCAGCAGCTTTTGTGGCCGGCGCGCAAAACTCGTGATACAATTCTTTTGCGCCCGAATCGGGCGTCTTCCTGCGTGGAGGGTGGGATGGCTGACCTACTGCAGTACCGAAGTGCGCCGGAAGATCCGCTCGACTGCCTGTACCTGGCGGTGGCAGCCGGGCAGAAGCCACTTGCCGGTCTCGACCTGCCGGGGAGCGACCGGGCCCGTGTTGCCAAGACGCTGGACGAGCTGGGGGTGCGCGGTCTCGAGGGAGAGGTGCTGGTCACCGCGAGCCCGGTGCGCTCGTTCCACCGGCTAGCCTGTTTTGGCATTGGCAAGGCAGAGGCGTTCAACGTACTCTCCCTGCGCAAACTGCTGCGCCGGGTCCTGGAGCAGGCCGGTCGCAACCACGAGTACCAGATTGCCGTGGGCATTCCCGTGGCCCTGGAGGATGTGGAGGAGGGGGAATCGCGCGCCGTGGTCCTGGCCGAACTGGCCCTGGCCGACTACCGGTTCGACCGCTTCCGCTCGCGGCCCGACGAGTCCACGAAGGTGGACGGTGTGCACGTGGTGCCGCTGGCGGGCGAGTCGGAGGAGGAGCTGGGCGAGAAGCTTGCCGTGGCGCAGCGGGTGGACAGCCTCGTGCGCCTCGCCCGCGATCTGGGGAACCGCCCCCCCAACGACCTCACCCCAGCGGTTTTTGCCGCCGAACTCCAGAGCCTCTTTGCCGGTTCGGCGGTGCGGGTCACCGCCATGGGGGCGAAGGAGCTCCAGAAGGAGGGGCTGCGGGGCATCCTGGCGGCAGGTGCGGGCTCTGGGCAGGAGCCGCGCCTGGTCCGTCTGGAGTACCGGGCCAAGAAGCCCAAGCGGGCGGTGGTCCTGGTGGGGAAGGGGATGACCTTGGATGCTGGGGGCTTTGCCTCCCGGCCCTGGCGGGAGGCGGCGGAGAGCAAGTACGACGTGGCGGGGGCTGCTGCCGTGGTGGCCGCCATGAAGACGGTGGCCGAGGACGAGCCCCCGCTCAAGGTGGTGGGGCTCCTCCCCATCGTCGAGGCCATGCCCTCGGGCACGGCGCTGCGGCCCGGGGACATCCTCGCCCTGGCCAACGGCACCACCGTGGAGGTGGGGGACGCCCACGCCGACGGACGGCTCTTGGTGGCGGATGCCCTCGCCTACGCCGCCCACTTCCACCCCCAGGTGATGGTGGATCTGGCTGGCCTCTCCGGCGGGTGTGCCGAGATCCTGGGCCACGAGATAGCGGGCATGTTTTCCAACGACGATGCGCTGGCGGCGCAGTTGAGCGTTCTCGGGCGGCGCACCGGCGATCGGGTGTGGCGCTTGCCGCTGCCCAGCGACACCCGCGGGGTGCTGGAGAGCGACCGGGCGGACCTGCGGAGCACGCCCCTGGTGGGGGGTTCGCTGCCGGCCTCGGCGGCGTTCCTGCACCACTTCGTGCCGGAAGGGGTGAGCTGGGCGCACCTGGATCTGGCTGGCGTGGGCCACCTGCCCTTCCGGTACAACGGTCTCCCCGCTGGCGCCACCGGTTTTGGTGTACGGCTCCTCACCCGCTTCCTGCGGGAGCTGGCGGAGAGCGCCTAGCCCCCGGGGGGAGAGGGGGAGCGGCACGACGCCGCGCGGCGAGGGGAACCAGTGTGCGTGCTGGTGGCCATTCGCTTCGATGACCCCCCCCGCCTGCTGTTGGGAGCCAACCGGGACGAGCGGCTCGATCGCCCCTGGAGGCCCCCCCACCTCCTCCTGGACGAGCCCCCCGTGTTCGGCGGCCAGGACCTGGTGGGTGGGGGGAGCTGGTTGGCGGTCAATTTGGCGGCGGGGGTGGTGGTGGGTGTCACCAACGCGCGGTTGGGGGCACCGCCGGGGGAGCGATCGCGGGGGGAGCTCGTGGTGAGCGTGGCCCGGGAGGGTGGGGTCGCCGAAGCCCTCGCGCTTGTGGCGGAGCTGGACTTGAACCGGTACGGCCCCTTCAACCTCTTGATTGCCGACGTGCACACCCTGTGGACCGCCACCAACCTGCCAATCCCCTCCCTGCGGCGCGAGGAGGGAGCGGTGGTGGTGATTGGCAACACCCCTATGGGGACCGCCGAGGTGCGGACGCACCGGGCGCACCGTGCGGCCCTCTCCCTGGCTCGGCTCGGAGGGGAACGGGCAGGCTCGGTGCTGGGGAAGTTCCTGGCCGACCACACCGGCGAGGATCCGCTGTGTCGCCACGGGCAGGGGTACGGCACGGTGTGCTCCACCATTCTGGAGCTGGCCCCAGGTGGTGTTCGCAGCTACCGCTTTGCCGCCGGCCCGCCCTGCACGACCCCCTTTACCGAGCTGTTACTGCCCAGTCGCTACTCGTAGCGGAGCGCCTCGATGGGGTTGAGGCGGGCTGCCTTGGCCGCCGGGTAGATGCCGAAGAAGATCCCCACGAGGCCCGCAAAAATGAACGCTGCCACCACGACCTGGGGTTGCACTAACGTGGGCCACCCCGCGAAGCGGGCGATGAGGCGCGCCACCAGGATGCCAAGGCCAATCCCCACCGTGCCCCCAAGCCCCGAGATGAGCGAGGACTCGATGAGGAACTGGGTGCGGATGTCGGAGCGGCGGGCGCCCAGGGCGCGGCGGACGCCGATCTCGCGGGTACGCTCGGTGACCGACACCAGCATGATGTTCATGATCCCAATTCCGCCCACGAGCAGCGACACCGAGGCGATGGCACCCAGGAGCATGGTGAGCACGCTGGACATCTGCGTGGCGGCCGCGGCAATTTCCTGCTGGGAGCGGATCACGAAGTCGTCTTCCTGACCGCTCCCCAGGCGGTGGCGCTGGCGCAGCAGCCTGGTGATTTCCTCCATGGCCGCGTCGATGCGTTCGGGAGAAATCGCCGACACCATGATGGTCTGGATGTAGGTGATACCCATCAGGCGCTTCTGGGCAGTGGTGTAGGGGACGCAGACCACGTCGTCCTGGTCCTGCCCCATCATGCTGCCCCCCTTGCGTTCCAGCACGCCAATCACCCGGAAGGGAGCCCCCTTGATGCGAATGATCTGCCCCACCGGGTTGGCGTCGGCCGAACCGAAGAGGTTTTCCACCACGGTGGTGCCCAGGACCGCCACCTTGGTGGCAGCTTTCACGTCCGCCGCGCTGAAGTACGCCCCCTTGGTGATTGCCCACGCCCGCACCGTGGGGAAGTCGGGTCCCGTCCCCTGAATCGAGGAGAACCAGTTCTGATTGCCGGCCACCACCTGGGCCGCGGTACGCACCCCTGGTTCGGCCACCGCCACCGAGGGGCACTCGCGTGCAATGGCCTCCGCGTCCTCCACGGTAAGGGTCTGCACCGAGCCAATGCCGTGCCGCACGCCGCCGGCGGCGCGCGAGCCGGGGAAGATGATCATGAAGTTGGTGCCGAGTGCCCCAATTTGGCTCTGGATGGCCGCGGTGGCCCCTTGGCCGATGGCCACCATGGCCACCACGCACCCCACGCCAATGAGTACCCCGAGCATGGTCAGGGCCGAGCGCAGCGGGTTGCGACGCAGCGCCGTCAACGCCACCTTGTAGGTCTGCACGAGGTTGATCATCCGACCCTCCGCAACGACACGCTGCGAGCGGGCGCGGGGCCGCTCACCGCCGCCTCCCGAAGGGGGACATGCCCGCGATGCCTCCCACCTCCTGGCTCGTGGCCGTGGCCAGGCCGACCGCCACCAGGTTGCCCTCGGCCAGCGGTCCTTCCCTCACTTCCACGTACTGGCCGTCAGTGAGGCCGGGGAGGAAGTCCACCGCCTGCAGCCGGGTCCCGTCGCTGGTGGGGCTCAGATAGACCCGAGCGCGGGACGTGCCCAGGGCCTGGGGCCTTCTCTCGCCCCCCGCACCGTTGCCCTGTCGCTCGCCCCCGCTCCTGGCCCCCGGACGCTGCCCGTTGCTGCCCAGAAGCTCTGGCCGGAAGCGCAGGGCAGCCGCCGGCACCCGCAGCACGTCCACTGCCTGTGCCACCTGGATGTGCACCTCGGCGGTCATACCGGGGAGGAGCGCCAGGTCGGGGTTCTCCACCTCCACGATCACGGGGTAGGTGACCACGTTGTTGGCCACCTTGGGGGAGAGGCGGATCTGCGCCACCTGGCCGCTGAACTCACGCTCGGGGTAGGAGTCCACCGAGAACCGCACCGGCTGCCCCAGTTTGACCTGGCCGATGTCCGCCTCGTCCACATCGCAGGCCAGCTGCATGCGGGTGAGGTCCTCGGCAATGGTGAACAGGGTCGGTGCCTGGAAGGAGGCCGCCACGGTCTGGCCCACGTCGTAGTCGCGTGATACGACCACGCCATCGATGGGCGAGGTGATGACCGAGTAGCGGAGGTTGGTGGTGGCGCGCTCCAGCGCCGCCTCCAGCTCGCTCACCTGGGCCACCGCCTGGTCGTAGACCGCCTGGGCCGAATCGAGCTGGTCCTGGGAGGTCAGGTTGGCAGCAAACAGCGCCTTCTGCCGCTTGAGCTTGGCCTCGGCATCCAGAGCGCCAATGCGGGCCCGCTCGAGTTGCGCCTTGGTCTGGTTGACGGCGGCCTCGAAGGGGGTCGGGTCGAGGGTCGCCAGGACCTGCCCGCGCCGCACCCGGTCGTTGAAGTCGGCGTGCAGCGAGGCGATGATGCCCGACACCTGCGAACCCACCTTGACGGTGGTGACGGCGGAGAGCGTGCCGGTGGTGGACACGCTCTGGATCACCGTGCCACGGTCGACGGCAGCGGTAAGCACCCGGCCGCCGGCAGCTTCCCGGCGCGGCAGCACCTTCCACCCAACCACGGCCACCGCTGCCACGCCTACAGTGGCGAGTACGATCTTTGTGGTCTTTTGCACGCTCCATCCCCCCACCGCCGGAAAACCGGCGGGAGGTAAGGGTACGCCACTCGCCCCGCAGAGAAAAGCCCGGTCAGGGGGTCGGTTCCGGTGGGGGAGGGGAAGGCCGCGCCTTGAGGACCAGTTCCCGGATGCGCTGGGCGAGCTGCACGAAGCGCTGGGGTGGCGGCGGCGAGCCGTGGCGGTAGGCGGTGACCGAGTGCCTACCACTGTCCGTGCCAACCTCCAGGGTGGTGGAAAAGGCGGCCACGGCACCCGTAGCCTCGTTCAGGAGCTCAGGAAACTCGAAGAACTGGGCCTCGGCGATGGCCGCCGCCACCGCTTCCACCACGGCTGGCCCAACAGCCCAGCGTTCCTCCCGGGGGCTGCCCTGGGAGAGGCGCCAGCTCCGCACCAGCACCGAGCCGTCCTGGTCGAGGGTGATGCGCTCCTCGCCAGGGTTGATCCCGCCTTCGGTGCTGAGGAGCACGAGCTGAAAGCTGGCGAGACCAGCGCCGAGCAGGAGGGCGAGCAGGTTACACGGGGCGTTCACAGCATCCTCCCTGCCGTCCTCGCGACGGCTCGGTGGGCGCGCACCGGTGTGGCGCCGGTTCTAGGCGCGGCCGCGATCCAAGAGCTGCAGCGCCACGGCGAAGAGCAACAGGCCGACGGCACCGCGCCAGTACGTGACCGGCGGTTTCCCCAACACGAGGGCGTTCCCGAACGCCTCGTAGGCGCCCACCACGAAGGCGAGGGCGGCCAGGACGACGAGGACAATGGCCAAGGTGCGCATCTTCCGTCCCTCCTAGGGCTCGCGGAGTACCTCTTTCAATATAGCACCTTCTGCCACCGGTGCAAGGCAACTCCCGCCGCGGCAGACGAAGGCCAGGGCCACCCCCTCCGCCGCGGCCGACTTCCCCTGGAAGAGGGGCGCAGCCAGCCCCGCCTCGTGGGGGTGGGCGGCCACGGCGACCACAGCGCCCGGCGGTCGGCTGCAGAGGGCGGCGCGGTGGAGGGCAGCGGTGGCAGGCCAGCTCCACTCGCCGAGAACCGCCACCGTGACGGGTGGCCTTTCCAGGACCCGGGCAGCGGCGAGGAGCGAGCTGCACGCCTCTGGCACCTGCGCCAGGAGGGTGCCAACCGCGGCGACGAGGCGGCTGGCGAGGGTGCGGAACTCGGTGCTATCGGTGAGGGAGGCGAGGCGCGCCAAGGTTGCCGCCAGCACGCCAGCCGGGGCAGGGGTGGCACCGTCCACGAGCTCGCGCGGGCGCAGACAGAGCGCCTCGCCGTCGTCGGGGGTGGAGAAGACGCCGCCCGCGGCGTCCAGGTAGTGGGGGAGGCGGGGACGGAGGAGGCGGGCCGCCACCTCGAGGTACGAGGAGCGCCCCGTCGTCTCGTACAGCTCCACGAACCCAGCGCTCAACCAGGCCACATCCTCCAGGGTCTCCGCGCCGGAGTGCACCCCCTCCCGCCACGAGCGGGCGATGCGGCCGTCGGCACCGATCAGGTGGGCCTCCACAAAGGCAGCGGCGCGCTGGGCGGCCTCCAGGTAGCGGGGCACATCGAGTGCCCGCCCCAGGAAGGCCAGAGACCACATGGCCATGCCGTTCCACCCCGCCAGCCGCTTGTCGTCCAGGGCTGGTGGGACGCGGCGCGAGCGCGCCGCCAGCAGCTGCTGCCGGGCGGCGCGCAGCTGGGGCTCGTCGCCGGCCACGCCCCCTCTCGGGCGCAGCACGCTGCGGCCCCCCTCGAAGTTGGGCGGCCCGTTAAGGGCGCACAGCGCCACGATACTCTCGGCTGCGGCAGCGGGCAGCACCTCCCGCACCTCGGCAGGGGTCCAGGTGAAGAAGAGCCCTTCCTCCCCTTCGCTGTCGGCGTCCGTGGACGAGAAGAACCCCCCTTCCGGGCCCTGCATCTCCCGGAGCAGGTAGTCAGCGGTCTCGCACGCCACTTCCACCCAGCGGGGGTTCTCCAGGTGGAGGCCCGCCTGGGCGTAGAGGCGGGCGAGGAGGGCGTTGTCGTAGAGCATCTTCTCAAAGTGGGGCACGAGCCAGCCGCGGTCCACCGAGTAGCGGTGGAACCCCCCACCTACCCAGTCGTACATGCCGCCTGCCGCCATCCCGTCCAGGGTGGTTGCCAGCATCTCCCGGGCGGTGCGGTGGCCGGGTGCCAGGTCCAGGAGAAAGAACAGGCGCGAGGGAGAGGGGAACTTGGGGGCGGAGCCGAACCCCCCGAACTCCCTGTCGAAACTCGCCGCAAGCTGCGCCAGCGCGGCTTCGACAGCGCTGCCCACGTCGGTGGCGGCAGGGCTCGGCGTTCCCTCCAGCACGGCCAGTCGGCGGGTGAGTTCGCGGGCCCCCGCCTCGAGGTGGGAGCGCTGCTCTCTCCAGGCACGCACCACGCCCTCGGCAACCTCGCGGAAGGAGGGGCGCCCCCACCGCCGCTCGGGGGGGAAGTAGGTACCACCAAAGAACGGCTCTCCCTGGGGGGTGAGGAAGACCGTAAGCGGCCACCCGCCGCTACCGGTCAGGGCCTGCACCGCGGCCATGTAGACGGCGTCCACGTCGGGCCGTTCCTCCCGATCCACCTTGATGGCGATGAAGTGCTGGTCCAGGAAGGCACCCACCTCGGGGTCGGCAAAGGTTTCCCGTTCCATCACGTGGCACCAGTGGCAGGCGGAGTAGCCGATGGAGAGGAGCACCGGTTTCCCCTCGGCCTGGGCGCGGGCAAAGGGCTCTGCTCCCCAGGGGTACCAGCGGACCGGGTTGGTGGCGTGCTGGCGGAGGTAGGGGCTGGGTTCGCCAGCGAGTCGGTTGCGGGGCGGGGCCGCGTCGTCCATACTCGAAAAACGCCGTGGGGCCCCCGCGGATTCCTCGCGTGTGCCTGTGAGGTAGCAAGGTGGCTGGGCTTCGTGGCGTGGGGAGGAGACGATGGAGGAGACGAGCCACGCGACTCGCCCGGTGTTTGCGGACCCCTCGCCCATGGGATTGATCTGCCTGGCCATTGGCTGCGCGGCCCTGGTGCCGATGGCGTTCGGGGCTGCCCTGAGCCCCGCCGGGTTGCGCACGGCCGCCATGTTTTGCCTCTTCTTCGGGGCCGGGGGGCAGCTGCTCGCCGGGGTGATGTCCCTGGCCAACCACAACCTTTACGGGGGCACGCTGTTCACCGCCTTCTCCTTCAACTGGTTGGTGAACTGGTGGGTGCTGGAGCGGCTGGCGGCGGGGGTGGTGCCCGACCACACCGTGATCAGCGCGGTGGACGCTGCGTTCCTGCTGGTCTTCCTGGTCATGACCTACGGCTTCGGGTTCTTCTCTCGAAGTCTGCTCCTGCTGCTCGTGGATATCGACCTCATCTACGCCTTCCGACTCGCCAACGCGCTCTTCGCCACCCAGGTGTTCGCCATCCCCATTGGCGTGACGGTGGTCGTGCTGGCCCTGCTCTCCCTATGGATCGCCTTTGGCGTGCTCCTCAATCCAGTGGCAGGCCGAAGCGTTTTCCCCCTGGGCGGCCCGGCGTGGACGCCACGCAACCCCCGCTAGGTACCCGGCGCGCCCCCTCCGGGCGGTTGGCGAGCGAGGCAGTCGAGCAGCAGCGCCGGATCCTGCTTGCTCACCTGCTGGCAACGCTGCCGCCCCCGCCCGACCCGGTGGGGCTGTACCCCGACGCACCCCGCCTCCAGGAGGAGCTCAGGCGGGCGCTGGGGGGCGGGGACGGGGAGGCGGTGGAGGAGGCACTCCTACGCCTGTACGCCCACCTCCACTCCCACGCTGCGCCGTACACCCCCGCGGAACGCGCCGCCCTGGATGCGGCGGGGGGGTACTGGGCGCACGCTGGAGGCATCGCGCCGGTGGTGAAGGCGGCGGACTTCCTCGGTCCCGACAGCGTTTCGCTGGATCTGGGGGCGGGGACAGGGCTGCAGCTGCTGCTCCTGCAGAGGCTGGCGCCGCACCGCCGGAGCATCCAAGTGGAGATCTCGTCGCGCCTGGTGGCGGGGGGCCAGGCGCTCCAGCGCTGGTTGGGGATCGAGCCGGAACGCGTGGAGTGGCGGGTTGCTGACCTGGTGCACCTGGCCATTCCCGACTGCGACCTCCTGTACCTCTACCGACCGCTGCGACCCGAGGGGGAGGAGGGACGCTCCTTTTACCAGCGACTGGCTGTGCGCCTGGCAAGCCTGGCGCATCCCGTGGTGATCTTCTCGGTGGCCGACCCTCTCGTCGAGTTCCTCCCTGGGAGCTTCGCACGCTTCTACTTCGACGGCCACCTGGCGTGCTTTGCCTCGCCGGGGGGTGCGCCCCCCGGCCCGAGTGCCGGGCCACCCTGAACGGCGCCAGCGCCCGCGGGCACCGTTTTGACAGCCGGCGCGTTTCGGCCTACCTTGGGGTGAGGAGCAACGAGCGCAGCGAGGGGGAACCATGCACATCAACGACATCTTGAAGGTGGCGGGGGAACGCAAGGCCTCGGACGTGCACCTGAAGGTGGGTGCCCACCCCATCATCCGCGTGGACGGGGCCTTGATCCCACTCGTGGAGTTCAAGCGGCTGATGCAGGAGGACACCATTGCCATGGCGTTCTCCATGATGTCGACGGGGCAGAAGGAACGCTTCAAACAGTTCCTGGAGATCGACATTGCCTACTCGGTCCCGGGGCTGGGACGGTTCCGCTGCGCCATCTTCCAGCAGCGGGGGTCGGTGGGTCTGGTGCTGCGCTTGATCCCGGCCCGCATCCTCACCGTCAAGGAGCTGCTCCTGCCCCCGGTGATCGAGAAGATTGCCGAGGAGGAGCGTGGCCTCGTGTTGGTGACGGGTACCACGGGTTCCGGTAAGTCCACGACGCTGGCGGCCATGATCGATCACATCAACGCGACGCGGAACTGCCACGTGGTGACCATCGAGGACCCGATCGAATTCCTCCACCGGGACAAGAAGTCCATCATCAACCAGCGAGAGGTGGACGTGGATACCCGCAGTTTCTCGGTGGCGATGCGCTCCGCCCTGCGCCAGGACCCGGACGTGATCCTGGTGGGCGAGATGCGCGACTTCGAAACCATCGAGACGGCGCTGCTGGCTGCCGAGACGGGGCACCTGGTGCTGTCCACCCTGCACACCCTGGACGCCACCGAGACGATCAACCGCATCATCACGGTGTTCCCCCCCCACCAGCAGAAGCAGATCCGCATCCAGCTTGCCGCGGTGCTCAAGTCCGTCATCTCCATGCGCCTGTTGCCGCGAGCCGACGGGCTGGGGCGGGTGCCGGCCGTGGAGGTGCTGATCTCCACCGCCTACATCCGCGACTGCATCGAGCAGAAGGAGAAGACGAAGCTGATCCGCGACGCCATTGCCCAGGGCACTTCGCAGTACTCCATGCAGACCTTCGACCAGTCGCTGTACATGCTCTACAAGCAAGGGCTCATCACCCTGGAGGAGGCGCTGCGGCGCGCCACCAACCCCGACGAGTTGCGGCTGCGCATCCAGGGGATTCAGTCCACGGCGGACATGTCGCGGGAGGAGATGGAGCGAGCCCTGGAGGGGCCGGCGGAGACGGAGCTGCTGGGGGCAGCCAGCCCCTTCGAATTCGGGGGGCGCGACAGTTCGTGACAGGAGCGAGCGGTCGGGTGCGGTGGGTCGTGTCGCGCTGGCCCCTGCTCGCCCCCGCTGCCCGGTGGGGTGGTGGCCGGGGGTGGGTTTGTGACGGCGTTGCCCCATGACGGACGACATTCACGAGGTGGCCTTGAGGATGGTGGCGCGGCGGTCGCTGTCGGCCCGCGAGGTGAAGGAGCGGCTGGCGAAGCGTGGCTTCTCGGCCCCGGCCGTGGCGGCAGAGGTGCGGCGGCTGGAGCGGGCGGGATTGCTGGACGATGCGGCGCTGGCCGCGGCCCTCGTGGCAACCGAGGTACGGCGGGGACGGGGGCGGCGAGGGGTGGCAGCCACGTTGCGACGGCGGCGCCTCGGTCCGCAGGCGGTGGAAGAGGCGCTTGCAACGGTCTCGGAGGAGGAGGAACGGACCGCCTTAGCGGTGGCGGTGGCAGCTGCCACCCGGCGCTCCCCGGGGTGGTGGCGGCTTCCGGAGGGGCGGCGGAAGGTGGTACGGTATCTGCTCGCGCGCGGCTTCGGCGCTCGCCTAGTGCGGGAGGCGGTCGCCGCGGCGCGTGAGGGGGGCGCCGACGATGCGGCGAATGTCGAGCCAGGAGTTACGGAAGACCTTTCTTGATTACTTTGCCTCCAAGGGGCACCGGATCGTGCCCTCTTCGTCGCTGATCCCGGCCGGTGACGCGACGTTGCTCTTCACCAACGCGGGCATGAACCAGTTCAAGGACGTTTTCCTCGGCCGGGAGGTGCGGGACTACACGCGCGCCGCGTCGTGCCAGAAGTGCGTGCGGGCCGGCGGCAAGCACAACGACCTCGACAACGTGGGCTACACTGCCCGCCACCACACCTTCTTCGAGATGCTGGGGAACTTCTCCTTCGGGGATTACTCGAAGGCGGAGGCAATCCGTTTTGCCTGGGAGCTCGTCACGGAGGTGCTGGGGCTGGAGCAGGAACGGCTGTGGTTCACGGTCTACACCGAGGACGACGAGGCGGCGCGCCTGTGGCAGGAGGTGGGGGCCCGCCCCGAGCGGGTGCTGCGCTTCGGCGAGAAGGACAACTTCTGGGCCATGGGCGAGACGGGTCCCTGCGGGCCGTGCAGCGAGATCCACTACTACGTGGGGGACGATCTCGAGGGGAACCGGCCGGAACTGGTCAACGGCAGTGGCGACGACACCATCGAGGTGTGGAACCTGGTGTTCATGCAGTACGAGCGGGATGCCGCCGGGCACCTGCACGCGCTGCCGCGCCCCTGCGTGGACACCGGTGCCGGTCTGGAGCGGTTGACGGCCGTGCTCCAGGGCGTGAAGAGCAACTACGACACGGATCTCTTCCAGCCGCTCCTGGCGCGGGTGGCCGACCTGGCGCAGCGACCCTACGAGCGCGACGCGGAAACCGGGCCCGCCTTTCGAGTCATTGCCGATCACGCCCGGGCTGTGGCCTTCCTCCTTGCCGATGGAGTCGTGCCCTCCAACGAGGGCCGTGGCTACGTGTTGCGCCGCATCGTGCGGCGGGCGTTGCGCTACGGTCGGCAACTGGGGTTCGACGGGGTGTTCCTGGTGGACGTCGTTCCAGCGGTGATCGAGAGCATGGGCGGGGTCTACCCGGAGCTGGTGGAACGCCGGGCCATCGTGGAGCAGCTGCTGCGCTCGGAGGAGGAACGCTTCTCGCGGGTGCTCAACGTGGGCACCGATCTGGTGGGGAGGGAGCTCCAGCGCCTCAAGCGCTCCGGTGCCACCCAGGTGTCGGGCGAGAGCGCGTTCTACTTCTACCAGACCCACGGCATTCCGCTGGAAATCCTCGAGGAGTTTGCCCAGGAGGAAGGGTTGGGGATCGACCGCTCGGGGTTCGAGCGGCAGCTCGAGGCTGCCCGCTCGCGCGGCCAGGAGAGCTGGAAGGGGGAGCTTCTGGCCCGTTTCCGGGAGGAGTACGAACGGCTGGCCGAGCGGGGTGTCACCACCGAGTTCGTGGGGTACGGCGAGCTGTCCGTGGGCGACGCGCGGGTGCTGGCGCTGCTGGGCAAGAGCGGCGAGGTGGACGTGCTCACGGGCGAAGGCGAGGTGGTGCTGGACCGAACCCCGTTCTACGCCGAGGCTGGGGGGCAGGTGGGAGACCAGGGCGTGCTGCGCTGGAAGGGGGGACGGGCGAGGGTGGTGGATACCGAACGACCCCTGGCGGGGGTGGTGGTGCACCGCGTGGTGGTGGAGGAGGGGACGCTGCGTCGCGGCGCTACGGTGAAGGCGGAGGTGGCGCGGGGACGGCGACTCGACATCCAGGCGAACCATACCGCCACCCACCTGCTGCACGCTGCCCTCCATCGCGTGCTCGGCCCCGCCGCCCAGCAGGCCGGGTCGCTGGTCGAAGCGGACCGCCTGCGCTTCGACTTTTCCTGGCATCAAGCCCTCTTGCCCGACCAGTTGGAGGCCATCGAGACCCTCGTCAACCAGGACATCCGTGCCAACCATGCGGTGACGACGGCTGAGATGGCCCTCGAGGAGGCGAGGGCTGCCGGGGCCATGGCCCTGTTCGGCGAAAAGTACGGGGAGGTGGTGCGGGTGGTGTCGGTGGCGGACGGGGCCGTGTCGCGGGAGTTGTGCGGTGGCTGCCACGTGCGCCGCACCGGTGATATTGGGTGTTTCAAGATCGTCCAGGAACGGAGCGTCGCGGCAGGGGTGCGGCGCCTCGAGGCGGTGACCGGTCGGGCTGCCGTCGAACTCTTCCAGTCGTACCACCGGCTCCTCAAGAACGCGGCGGCTGTGGCCAAGGTGCCGCCGGAGAAGCTCCCCGACTACCTTGCGGAGCAGGAGAACCGGATCAAGGCGCTGGAGGGGGAGGCGAAGCGGCTGAAGCTCAAGCTGGCCTCCGGCGGAGGGGAGGGGGAGGCCGAGGCCACCCCGGTGGCTGGGGTGCCGGTGTTGGTCCGCGAGGTGGCGGAGATGGCGCCCGCTGAGCTGCGCACCCTGGCCGATCGCTGGCGGCACAAGCTAGGTTCGGGAGTGGTGGTCATTGGCATGGCTTCGGAGGAGGCGGCGACGCTCCTGGTGGCCGTGACCGAGGACGTGGCGGCACGGGTGCCGGCCGGCGAGGTGGTGAAGCGTTTGGCGCCAATCGTGGAGGGGCGGGGGGGCGGCAAGGCCACACTGGCCCAGGCGGGGGGCAAGGCACCCGCCAAGCTCGGGGCCGCGCTGGCTGCGGCTCCCGGCGTGGTGGCGGAGCTGTTGGGGTGATGCAGCGAAGCCTCCTGCTCCTCGTGCTCCTGTGGCTTCCCGCTGCCGCTTGGGGGGGCGGTGGGGGCGTGATCGTTGTCACCGATCCCGACGGCACCAAGCGTGTCTTCAACGTAGCCGCGGTGGTGCCAACGGGGCGCCCAGTTCCCAACGGTTCGGCCGTTCGCCAGGCAGAGCTGTGGCCCAAGGTGCAGGAGATTGCCACCGCCCATGGGGTGGACCCCCGCCTCGTGGACCTCATGATCCGCATGGAGTCGGGGTACAACCCCACCGCCGTGAGCCCCAAGGGGGCGCGCGGGGTGATGCAGCTCATGCCCGCCACGGCCTCGTTGTACGGGGTGGCGGACCCCTTCGACCCCTTCGAGAACATCCGCGGCGGCGTGCGCTACTTGAAGGACCTTCTGGAGCGCTTCCAGTACGACCTGTCGCTGGCCCTGGCCGCCTACAACGCGGGACCCGAGGCGGTGGAGCAGTACCGGGGCGTGCCTCCCTTCGAGGAGACGAGGAACTACGTGGCCAGCATCCTGGCCGCCTACAACGGCACCGACCGCCCCGTGCTCTCCGGCGGCTTTGGCCGGGTGGCGGGGGTGTACCACCGACCGGTGGAGGTGGTCCGGGAGGGGGGCACCACCGTCGTCTCCAACCTCAAGGGCGGTAGCGATTCGTCGCCCGTCCGACGGCTCACCCTGCGCTGAGTACCCCCAAACTAGCTCCTGGCATCGCGTACAATCCGCCGGCGAGGAGGTGGGATGCGCATACTCTCGGGTGTTCAACCATCAGGGAACCTCCATATTGGTAACTACTTCGGGGCCATTCGCCAGTTCGTGCGGATGCAGGAGGAGGCAGCCGAGTGCTTCTTTTTCGTCGCCGACCTGCACGCCATGACTACGATCCACAACGGCGAGGAACTGCGCGAGAAGGCGTTCTTGGTGGCGGTGGACTTCCTGTCGCTGGGTCTCGACCCGGCCCGTTCGGTCATCTACCGGCAGTCGGACGTGCCGGAAGTCACCGAGCTGGCGTGGATGCTCTCCACGGTCACACCCATGGGCCTTTTGCAGCGGGGGCACTCCTACAAGGACAAGGTGGCCAAGGGGATCGCCCCCAGTCACGGTCTCTTCGCCTATCCGGTGCTGATGGCGGCTGACATCCTCATCGTGCGCGCGGACAAGGTGCCCGTAGGCAAGGACCAGAAGCAGCACCTGGAGATGACCCGGGACATTGCCGCCGCCTTCAACCAACAGTACGGTGCCGGCCTGCTCACCATTCCCGAGGAGTACATCCTCCCCGACGTGGCGGTGGTCCCGGGCATCGACGGCCAGAAGATGTCCAAGTCCTACGGCAACACCCTCGAGATCTTTGCCCCGGAAAACGAGCTGCGCAAACGGGTGATGTCCATCGTCACCGACTCCACCCCGGTGGAGGCGCCCAAACCCACCCGCGGCAATACCCTGTACGCGCTTCTGAAGCTCTTCACGCCGCCGGCGGAGTGGCCGGCCACCAAGCGCTGCTTCACCGAGGGGGGGACTGGCTACGGGGAGCTCAAGAAGCGCCTCTTTGGCCTCATCCTCGACACGTTCCGCGAGGCCCGGCGACGGCGCGAAGAGCTGCTGCGGGATCGGGGTTACGTGGAGGCGGTGCTACGCGACGGGCGCGATCGCGCCAAGGCCGTCATCGATGGGGTGATGACCGACTGTCGCCGGGCCTGCGGGATCGGGCGGTAGGGAGCGAGGGGTACGAGGCAGGAGGTTGGCCGCCGCCACGGCGGGCGGCGGCCCAGCCAGATATCCCCGCCCTCAGGGGCGAGTTTCCCACTCCTCCTGCCGAGCTCGTTCTTCCGCCTCGCGGCGCTTCGCCTGTTCTCGGAAGTGCTGGGCGAGGAGGTAGACCCCAAAGAGGATCAGGGCCAGGGGCCACCAGTCCACGAGGAACTCCAGATCGAGGGGGTAGAACTGGTTGTAGAGGAGCAGGGCGCCCGCCACGACGAGGAACACGCCTAGGGCAAGGTTGCTCCGCTGCTGCAGGGGTCGGGACGGTTCGGCAGGTACGCTGCCGCAGCACTGGTTCAGCAGCACCGCCTGCCGGTAGCCATCGATCACTGCGAAGAACCAGACGAAGGCTACGAAGATCCCCAGGTCGGCGTGCTCGGCCAGCCAGATCGCGGCAGCAAAGGCGAGAAACACGCCAATACCCCGTTGGTACAGGCCCAGGTACAGGTGACCCAGGCCGGGGAAGAACGACAGCACCAGCGCCAGCCCGGGCGAACGCCTGGGGACAGGGGGCGACGGCAACGGCGGCAGGGGCGGCTGCGGCGCTTGCGGGGTCTCGTGGGTTGTGGGCTGTTCCATCGTCATCCTCCGTTTCCATTCTCTCTAACGGTGGCAGCGGCTGCACGGTTCGCCTGTCGCGGCCCGAGGAGCCCGCGCACCACCGCCCATGCGTCACCGGCCAGCTTACCGGCCTCGGAGCGGAGCGTTTCGCCCCACTGGAGGACCGTATCGCTGCACGCCTGGAGGCGATTGGCCACTACCGCCCGGGCGTACAGGGTCGCCCGGTCGAACCCCTCCGAGCTGGCACGGGCAAGGCGGGCCGGGTCCCCCGCCAGCAGCACCGACACGGCGGCCAGCAGGTAGGCAGCGGCGGTAGCCAGGCGCAGGTCGAAGACAGCTCGTCGTGAAGGCACGCGCCCGCGCCTGTGGGGGTGGACGCGGGCACGGGCCCGCAGCTGCGGTGGGGCGACGCTCGCCAACCCCACCTCGCGCAGGGTGGCCGAGGCCTCCCAGCACGCCCGGCAGCGGGGGCACCGGTCCACGTGGTCCAAGAGCGCTGCGCGCCCCCGCTCCTCCAGTTCCCCCTCGAAGACGGCATCGATCAGCAGCAGCGCCTGCTCGCACTCAGGGGCGAGACGCGGCAGCGTCTTCAGCCGTGCCACCAACGCCTGCGGGGCCTGGACCCGACCCACGAAACCAGCGCTCTCGGCAAGGGTGCGGGCGCGCTCCACCGCCGCTCGGCAGCTGGGGCAGGAGTCCAGGTGAGCGGCAAGCTCACCTTCCAGGGTGCCCGCCACCGCCGCCTCGAGGCGCTCCAACAGGGCCTCGCACAGCGTCATGACGGCACCTCCCCGGCGACGGTGACGGCTTTCGGCACGAGCTGGAGCGAGAGCACCGAGGCCAGTTCGCGGCGCGCCCGGTTGAGGCGCGACTTGACGGTTCCCAGGGGTAGTCCCAGCTCTTCGGCCAGCTCCTCGTACGACCAGTCGGCAAAGTCGCGCAGGAGCAGCAGGCGCGACAGCTCCTCCGGCAGTCGCGCCAGGGCGGCGCGCGCCAGTTCCAGCCGCTGCCGACGCACCGCCAGGGCGTGGGGGTCGTCACTGCCCGGGAGCCCTTCCAGGAACTCCGGGTCCACCCACGTGGCCTTCCGCTCGTGGACGGCGCGCCGGTACGCGTCGATGAAGAGGTTGCGGGCCACCCGAAACGCCCAGGCACGGAAGGAAGTGCCCGCCTCCCAGCGGTGCAGGTTCTGCCACAGCCGCAGGTACACCTCCTGTGTCAGGTCCTCCGCCTCGCTGCGCCGGCGGGTGAAGCTGACGGCGAGCCGGTAGATATCGTCAGCGGTGCCGTCCACGAGGGCCGCCCAGGCCTCCTCGTCGCCGTTGCGGCACCGCTCCACGATGGCTTCGAGCTCGCTCCCGCTCATCGTCTCCTTCCAACGCGCGCTGCCCTCCTCGAGTTCTCGTTCGTCGCCACGGCGGCACGGTAGCAGAATTCCGCCGCGCGGGGCGGGGTTGGGAAGTGGTAGGCGAGCCGTGCGACAATGCGCGCGGCGGAGGGTGAAGGCATGGAAGACACCACAGGTTTGGTGGAGCGCGTCAAGGCAGCCCTGGACGAAGTGCGGCCAGCGCTGCAGATGGACGGGGGCGACGTGCAGTTCCTCGGTTTCGACGACGGGGTGGTGCGGGTGCGGTTGCTAGGGGCCTGTGGGGGGTGCCCCATGGCCGCCATGACCCTGGTGGGGTTCGTCGAGGAGCGGGTGCGGCAGCGGGTGCCGGAGGTTCGGCAGGTGGTGAGCGCGTAGCGTTCTCTCTGTGTTCCGGGGCCCTCAACGGCGGCGGCGGGCGCTCCGTACCACCAGCGAACGGCAAGGGGAGCGCTTTAGGTTCCCGGGCTGGAAGAGAAGGAGGATCCACGACCATGAGGCAGGTTCTTGCACTAGCGGTAGCGGGCACTTTGCTGGCAGCCGGCCTGGAGGCCGGGGTGAACTACACGGCCCAGTTGGAGGTGCACCACGAGTTGGGTGCCGCCACCGATACGAGCACCGTCCACGTGTGGATCGAGGGCGACAAGGCAAAGGCGGAGTACGTGGAAACCTCGATCCCTGGCGTGGACATCGGCGACTCCCTGCTCACCCGCGACGGGGGCGCCACCGCGTCTCTCGTGAAGCCGGGAGAGAAGACCGTGTCACCGTGCGAGGTGGAGGGCGTTTTCGGTATCTTGCTGGGGAGCGGCTCGAAGTTCGAGGCGTTTCTTCCCAGTGTCACCTCCCAGGCCAAGGCCGAACTCCTGGAGAAGGGCGAGGGCGAAGTCGTGGCGGGTCGGCCCACCGTGCGCTACAAGCTGCGCGTGTCGTACCTTGTGACACGCTCTACCCGGCGCGGCGACAATGTCACCACCCACGTCATCGAGCAGGAGATCTGGACGGTGGAGGATCTCCCCGTTGGGTCGCCGGCTTCCTGGCCGGTGCCCATTCCGCTGCGGCTGAAACAGCCAGAGGTCCAGGCCGTGGTGGCTCCGGTGGTGGCCGAGGTGAAGGGGCTGCCCGTCAAGGCGATTACCACCCGCACGGCAACCACCAGTGAAGGTCAGGAGCGGGTGACACACGGCCGCTTCGAGGTGGTGAAACTCGAGGTGGAGGAGATCCCCGAGGCGGTCTTTGCGGTTCCCGACGGGTTCCAGCCGGGTGAGTTTCGCGCCAACATGTTCTCCGATCCAACCTTGAGGATCAAGCGAGGGCCAAGGTAACGGCAGCAACCCCGCGCCATGCGCGGGCAGGGGTGCGGAGCGCGGGGCGGCCGGAGCGCTGACGGCAGCCCCGTGGTGCGGTTCCGATAGGACCAGCGCAAACGGTCGAGGGGGAGGAAGATGGCGAGGGCAACGCGGTGGGTGCTGGCGGCAGTGATGAGCTTCGCCCTGCCCGGGTGGGGCGGGGCAGCCGAATTCTTGGATCTGCTCCCGGCGCCGGCGGGTGCGGCGGCGGCTCTGGACGCTGCCGCCACCTGGGGGTTCGACTGGGGGGAGGACGTGCCGGACGCCGCACAGCTCGTCAATATGGCCCGGCGTTTCGCGGCGCTCGCCCCGGAGCGCGTGCGGGTGGTGGAGTACGCTCGCTCCCTGGAGGGGCGTCCCCTCGTCCTGGTGCTGGTTTCAGGTGCGGAGAATGTGGCCCGTCTCGACGCGCTCAAGGGCGATCTCGGCCGACTGGCTGAGCCGCAGCTGCTGAGCTCGGGTGAGGCGGAGCGCCTCATGGGCACGCTTCCAGCCGTGGTCTGGATCGCTGGCACCGTGCACGGTGACGAGGCTTCGGGAGCGGACGCGGGGCTGGCCCTGGCGGCCTACCTGGCAAGCGCGGATACGCCGGAAGCGGAGCGCATCCGGGCCAAGAGCCTCGTCATCGTGGACCCGCTGCAGAACCCCGACGGGCGGGATCGCTTCGTGGCAGCGCTGCGCCAGAGCCGGGGGCGAGCGCCGGACGCCGAACCGGCCAGCGCCGAACACCAGCAGCCCTGGCCCGGTGGGCGCTTCTCCCACGACCTCTTCGACCTGAACCGCGACTGGTTCGTGCTCTCGCACCCGGAAACGCGCGGGCGGGTGGCCGCCATGCTGGAGTGGCACCCCACCGTGGTGGTGGACCTGCACGAAATGGACGCGGAGGAGGCGTACTACTTCCCCCCGCCGGCGCCGCCGCTCCACCCCTACCTGTCGTCCAGTCACCCGCCCTTGTGGGACGTGCTGGGGCGGAGCGTGGCAGCCGCCTTCGACCGCGTGGGCTGGCGCTACTGGACGCGCGAGGTGTTCGACTCCTTCTACCCCGGGTACGGGGAGACCTGGCCCTCCCTGAACGGTGCGGTGGGGATGACGTTCGAGCAGGCTTCTCCCCGGGGACAGGTCACGCGACTCGAGGACGGGAGCCGCCTCACCCACCGCGACGCAGTGCGCCACCACCTGCTGGCGGCGTTCACCACCTGCCTTACCGTGGCCGACCAGCCCAGCCGCTTCCTGCGGGCGTGGCACGACTACCGGCAGGAGGCGGTGCGCAGCGGGGGGCGGCGTGCTGTGGCCCTGTCCTGTGCCGATGACCCAGGGCGGGCCGCCGAGCTGGCGGCCCTCCTGGTGCAGCAGGGGGTGGAGGTGTGGCGGCGCAGTGGGGAGGGTGGCTCCGAGGAGTACCTGGTGCCCCTGGGCCAGCCGGCCGGATTCTTGGCGCGCACCCTGCTGGACCGGCGCACCCCCATGGGCGAGGCGTTCGAGAGCGAGCAGGTGCGTCGCGATGCGCGGCGCCTGCCGGACCAGATCTACGATATCACGGCCTGGTCGTTGCCCCTGCTGTGGGGTGTTGCTCTGCGGGAGATCGACCCCTGGATCCCCACCCAGGCTTTCACGAAGGTGAGCAGTGGCGAGCTGCGGCACGGCACGGTGAGCGGCGAGGGGCGGGTGGCGTTTGTGGTGCCGTGGACGGGCATCGGCTCGGCCAGGGTGCTGGCGGCTCTCCTGGCAGACGGGGTTCGCGTCGGGGTGGCCGGGAAGCCGTTTCGGATTGCTGGCCGTGCGTTCCAGCGAGGCGCCCTGGTGATCCGCAGCGCCGATCAGCCGGAGGGGCTGCGGGCGCGACTGGAGGCACTCGCCTCCCGCTGCGGGGTGGATGTGCTGGGTGCGGACAGCGGCTACGCCGAGGAGGGGATCGACCTGGGTTCCACGTCGGTGCGGTGGGTACGGCCCCCCCGCGTGGCAATCCTG
This sequence comes from Thermoanaerobaculaceae bacterium, assembly GCA_013388425.1. Classification (GTDB taxonomy): domain Bacteria; phylum Acidobacteriota; class Thermoanaerobaculia; order Thermoanaerobaculales; family Thermoanaerobaculaceae; genus JACADV01. The sequence continues at coordinate 37,077 of JACADV010000028.1, forward strand.
TGGGATTCGCCCACCTCTCCCACCAGCGCTGGGCAGCTGCGCCACGCTCTTGAAACCACCATCGGGTACCCGGTGACGGTGGTGCGCACCGCCACACTGGCCGTGGCTCGCCTGGAAAACTTTGACGTAATCGTCATGCCCGACAGCCGGGGCAACAACGGGTACGCGCGGGTGCTGGGCGAGGGTGGGGCCGCGGCCCTCGCCAACTGGGTGCGCCAGGGGGGCGTGCTGGTGGGGGTGGGTGGGGCTGCCCGCTACCTCGCCGAGGAGAAGGTGGACTTGCTCGCCTCCAACGCTTTGATGCGGACGAAGAAGAGCGGTGGCGGTGCGGAGGAGGGGGAGCGCAAGCCCAGCGGCGAGGCGCCGTTCGACCTCAACGCGCACGTGGTGCCCGAGGAGTAGGAGCCCCCCGCGGTGCCGGGCGCCATCCTGCGGGTCGTGCTGGACCGAGAGCACCTCCTGGCCGCGGGGTTTCCCGCCGGGGAAGTGGACGTGCTTGTGGATTCGCGGCGGGTGTTCCTGCCGCTCACCCTGGACAAGGGCCGCAACGTGGGAGTGTATGCCCAGGAGGGCGTCATCCTGCAGTCGGGTTTCCTCCTGGAAGCGTCGCGGAAGCTCTTGGCGCAAAAGGCGTTCTTCATGGTGCAGGGGCACGGCCGGGGTCGGGTGATTGCCTTTGCCGAGGATCCGAGCGCGCGTGCTGTGAGCCGGGCCAGCCTCCTGCTCTTCGCGAACGCTGTCTTTTTCGGCCCCACCCTCGAGGGGGCGCTCTAGGGTTCCCTCCTGCTTGGCTGCGGGGGCAGGAACACGGTACGATTCCCGGGGGGGATAGGTGGCGGAACTGTCGTGGCTCGTGCTGGCGGTGGTGGTGGGGGGGCTCTTGACCCTCGACCTCGTGGTGTTCCACCGCCACGCCCAGCACGAGGGCATGCGGAAGGCGGCCTGGTGGAGCGTCTTCTGGGTTGGCATCGGGCTCGTGTTTGCGGTGTTCGTGGGCTTCACCAGGGGGAGCGACGCGGCCTTTGCGTACCTGACTGCGTTTCTCATCGAGAAGTCGCTCTCTGTGGACAACCTCTTCGTCTTCCTTGCCCTCTTTACCTACTTTGGCATCAAGCCCGAATTTCAGCACCGCGTCCTCTTCTGGGGCATCGTGGGCGCCCTCGTTACGCGGGGAGTGTTCATCGTTGCCGGTGTGGCGCTCCTGGAGACGTTTCACTTCTTCCTCTACGTGCTCGGGGCGTTGCTGATCGCCACCGGGGCCCGGCTCGGGTTGGGCGAGGAAGGGGAGGTGCACCCCGAGCGCAACTTGGTGGTCCGCTGGGCCAGCCGCGTCTTGCCCGTCGCTCGGGCCCACCACGGGGAAAAGTTCGTCGTGCGCCTGGACGGGGTCCTGCACGTCACGCCCATGTTCCTGGCGCTCCTGGCCATCGAGAGTACGGACGTAATGTTTGCCGTGGATTCGGTGCCGGCCGTGCTGGCGGTGAGTCGCGACGTGTTCGTGGTCTACTCCTCGAATGTCTTTGCCGTTCTGGGCTTGCGTGCCCTCTATTTCGTTCTGGCCGGGGCGCTGCAGGCGCTGCGCTTCCTGCGCCCCGCCCTGGCGCTGATTCTCGTGTTGGTGGGGGCGAAGATGTTGCTGGCCGACGTGTTCGATGTCCCTACCGCCCTGTCGCTGGTGGTCGTGGCGATCATCCTGGCCGTTGCCACGGCGGCCTCGCTGCTGTTTCCGCAGCGTGACAGCAAGCCCACCGCGCCGTGACGTGCAAACCGTGCCTTCTCCCGGAGGTGGGGAAGGCGGGGGTGCTGGGAACGGGTTGGGGTGGAGGGGTGCCGGGTCGGGGCGGTGCCAGCGGGGTGGCCATGGAGAGAGGGACCATGCGGATCGAGCGGGACACCATGGGCGAGGTGGCCGTGCCGGCGGAGGCGCTGTACGGCGCCCAGACGGCGCGGGCTGTGGCCAACTTCCAGATCAGCGGCTGGCGGATGCCGGCTCGGGTTGTCCGGGCGCTGGCCCTCATCAAGCGCGGGTTTGCTGAGGCCCACGGGGCTGTGGGTGCGCTGCCCGAGCCGGTCGCTGCTGCAATTGCCGCTGCGGCCGATCGGATCTGGCGGGGCGAACTGGCGGACCAGTTCCCCGTGGACGTGTTCCAGACCGGTTCGGGAACCTCTACCAACATGAACGTGAACGAGGTGGTGGCGCACCTGGCCGAGCGGTTACTGGGCGACAGCGGCCAGTGGCGGGTGCACCCCAACGATGACGTGAACCGCGGACAGTCCTCCAACGACGTAGTCCCCTCGGCGGTGCGCATCGCCACCCTGCTGGGGCTGCGGCAAGAGCTGGCCGGGGCCATGGGGGCGCTTGCCGCCGAGTTGGCCCGGCTGGCGGAAGAGCACCGGACCACCGTCACCCTCGGGCGCACCCACCTCATGGACGCGGTGCCCACCACCTACGGACGGATCTTTGCAGGGTGGGCGACGCGGCTTGCGGAGACGCTGGGGGCGCTGGAGCGGGTCGCCGAACGCCTCCACGAGCTCCCCCTGGGGGGCACGGCCGTGGGCAGCGGGGTGGGCTGCGAGCCGGGGGTGGTGGAGCGGGTGATCCGCCACCTCGTGCAAGCCACGGGCCTGCCACTGGTGGTGCATGGGCACCCGGTGGCGGCCATTGCCGGTCAGGAGGCGCTCGTGGCCACTGCCGACGCCCTGGCCGGTGTCGGACGGGTGCTCTTTTCCCTGGCCAACGACCTGCGGCTGCGGGGTTCGGGCCCCTTTGGCGGGTTGGGGGAGCTGCAGCTCCCGGCCGTGCAGCCAGGCTCTTCCCTCATGCCGGGGAAGGTCAACCCCGTGATCCCCGAAGCGGTGGCCCAGGTGGCGCTGGAGGTGGAGGGGTTGGCGGCGGCCTGTCGGGGCAGCGCTGCCCTGCAACAGCTCGACCTCTCCCACGCCACACCCCTTCTGGCGTGGAACTTGGACACGATGATGCGCCTCCTGTCGGCGTCGGCGGTGGCCCTGGCCGGGCGCTGCCTCCACGGGCTCCAGGTCGATGCAGAGCGGGCGCGGGAGCTCGCGGCCCAGAGCCCGGCGCTGGCCACGGCGCTGGCGAGACGCATCGGCTATGAGGAGGCGGCACGGGTGGCGAGGGCAGCGCAGGCAGCGCGGGAAAGCGTGGCAACTGCAGCGCGCCGCCTGGGGGTGCTGCCGCCGGAGGAGCTGGACCGCCTCCTGGATCTCGACGCCCTCGCCGGCGTGGAACGGGAGTAGGCGCCGCCCAGCGGAGCGGCAGGACCTAGCGCACCCTCCGCCGGTCGCGTATCATGCCGTGTCGAGGGAGAGGATCCCATGCTGATCCCCATCGGCCACGACCAGCAGACGGTGAGGCGCCTGCCGTGGGTGAGCCTCGTCATCATTGGCCTCAACATCCTCGTCTTCCTCCTGAGCTACGGAGTCGCTCGCCGCGTTGAGGAAGAGGGGGTGCGCCACCTGCGGCAGGCCATCGAGTACTGGCAGGAGCACCCCTATCTGGAGTTCCCCGAGGCGCTGGTGGCGTTGGCCGTGCCACCGGGAGAGCGCAACAAGTTCCGCACCATGGTGGAAGCGCTGCGGGGCGCCGGCGTCGACGTGGACGCCGAGAAGCGAGAGGAGGAACAGCTCCGTCTCAACCAGATGGCCCGGGCGGTGCTGGAGGCTCACCAGCAGCACCCGTACCTCTCCTTTGGCCTCGTGCCCGCCCACATCCGCGTGCTGGGTTTTCTCACCAGCATGTTCATGCACGGCGGGTGGCTGCACCTCCTGTCGAACATGTTCATCCTGTTCCTGGCGGGGCCACCGGTGGAGGATGCCTATGGACGCCCGGGCTTTGCAGCTCTCTACCTGGTCTCCGGCGTGGTTGCCTCCTTGGCCCACATTGCTCGCTTTCCCGACTCCGAGTCGGCCCTCATTGGGGCCTCGGGGGCGCTGGCCGGCGTCATGGGAGCCTTCCTCGTCCGCTGCGGGCAAACCAAGATCCGCTTCTTCTACTGGTGGTTCCTGCGCGGCGGGACCTTCGATGCACCCGCCTGGCTCATCCTGCCGCTCTGGCTGCTGCAGCAGATCTTCTACGGGACGCTCACGAAGGGGGAGGGGGGCGTTGCCTACTGGGCCCACGTGGGTGGATTCGTCTTTGGAGTGCTGGCAGCGGGGGTGGTGAAGTGGTTCAAGCTGGAGGAGCGGTACGTTCACCCCAAGATCGAAGCGGAGATAACCCTCCAGCAGCACCCCGCCCTGGTGGAGGGGCTGGAGTTGCTGGCCCGTGGCGAGGTGGAACCGGCGCGGGCAAGCCTCGCTCGTGCCATTGCCGCCGAACCGGCCAACCCGGACGCCCACCTGGCCATGTGGCAGAGCTACCTCCAGGGGGAGGAACCGCTCCACGGCGTTGACGAGATGGTCAAGGTGATCGAGATCGAGCTCAAGAAGGGGGAGCTGGGACTGGCCCTGGATCACTGGCGGGAACTGGTGGCCCACACCGGTCTGGGGGGGCCTGCCCCCCTGCGGTTCCGGCTGGCGAGCCAACTGGCCGAGGCGGGGAGGGTCGAGGCTGCCGAGGTGTTCCGTCACCTGGCGGAGGATGCGGAGGCGGGGCTGCTCGCCGACAAGGCGAGGCGACGTTTGGGTCTGCCCGAAACGCCGGCGGCCACGGGAGGCGTGGCGCAGGCACCGCCGCCGACCGAAGGGTGGGGTGGTGCCACCGGGGCAGAGGCGAAACCGGTGCCAACGGAAGCTCCCGTACCCCCGCCCGAGGAGCCTCCCCCAGTGACGCCGGGGCCGCTGTGGGTGGAGACGAGCAGCCTCGAGCGGCTGGAAGAAGCGGGGGTGGTGCTGCGCGATGCCGCTGGCGTGAGCGAGGTGCTCCTCTATAGCCTGGTGGATGCCGTGGCCGTCGGCGGCATCGCCGGTGGGGCGAAACCGTACCTGGTGGTGGATCTGGTGGTGGGATTCGCCACCGAGCGCCGACGGGTGTTCCGCATCCCCTCCACGACCATGGACCCGCGGCAGGTGCTGGGCTGGTTTGACGCTCGCCCCCTCGAGGCGTTCCAAGAGGTGGTGCGGCGCATCGTGGAGGCCTCCGCGGCCACCCTGTTGCCAGGTCCAGAGGCCATTGCCAAGCTCCGCATGTTCGATTCGCTGGAGGCGTTCGAAGCGGAGGTGTACGGCATCGAGCGGCCCTGAACGATGCGGCGGCGTGGTGTTGCAACGCCGCCAAGAGAGGGGTATCTTGTGAGGGTGAGCGCGAGCACAGCACGTCCGTCCGGTGGGGACGAAGCCGCGGTGGCACCGGGACCTACGCGCACCGCGGGATAAGGAGGAAGGGCATGTCGAAACTTAAGGAAACCCTGTTTGCCAAGATCCAAGAGCATCGGCCGCGCACCCAGAAGCTCCTGAAGGAGCACGGGGACGTCAAGATTGGCGAGGTGACCATTGCCCAAGCCATCGGTGGAGCGCGCGGCGTGCGCTGCCTCGTCACCGACATCTCGTACCTCGATCCTTTCGAAGGGATCCGGTTCCGCGGCAAGACCATTCCGGAGACCCTCGAGGCGCTGCCCAAGCCGAAGGGCCGCGAATACCCCTTCGTGGAGGCGCACTGGTGGTTCCTGCTCACCGGGGAAGTGCCGACCCAGGAGCAGGTAGCAGAAGTGGTGGAGGACTTCAAGAAGCGGCGCGCCCTGCCCCAGTACGTGATCGACGTGCTGCGCGCCATGCCGCGCGACAGCCACCCCATGACCATGTTCTCCGCGGGCATCCTCGCGATGCAGCGCGAGTCGATCTTCGTCAAGCGGTACCAGGAGGGGATGAAGAAGGACGAGTACTGGGAGCCCACCTACGAGGACGCCACCAACCTCCTCGCCAAGCTGCCCACCCTCGCCGCCTACATCTACCGAATGAAGTACAAGGCGGACGTCCATATCCACGCTGACAAGGAGCTCGACTTTGGCGGCAACTTCGCCCACCAGATGGGGTTCCCCCAGCCCTACGACGACGTGGCGAGGATGTACTTCATCCTCCACTCGGATCACGAGTCGGGCAACGTCTCGGCGCACACCGGCCACCTGGTGGCGTCGGCGCTTTCGGACGTCTACTACGCCTACTCCGCCGCCATCGACGGGCTGGCCGGGCCGCTCCACGGCCTGGCGAACCAGGAAGTGCTGCGCTGGATGATGAACTTCCAGAAGAAGCTGGGCGGCAAGGAGCCGACCGAGGAGCTGGTGCGGGAAGCGTTGTGGGAGACGCTGCGCGCCGGTCAGGTGATCCCCGGCTACGGCCACGCGGTGCTCCGCAAGACCGACCCGCGCTACGTGGCGCAGCGTGAATTCTGCCTCAAGCACCTCCCCGACTACCCGCTCTTCAAGCTCATCGACACGATTTTCAAGGTGGCGCCGGGTGTGCTCACCGAGCACGGCAAGACCAAGAACCCGTGGCCCAACGTGGACGCCCAGTCGGGTGTCATCCAGTGGTACTACGGCCTCACCGAGTGGGACTTCTACACGGTGCTGTTTGGCATTGGCCGGGCCATTGGCGTGCTCGCCAACATCACCTGGGACCGCGCCCTGGGCTATCCCATCGAGCGGCCCAAGTCCGTCACCACCAAGATGTTGGAGGACGTGGCGGCGCAGGCGATCAAGGCGGACGACCTGGGCAGCGACTGACGCACCACGGGCAGTGGCTGCGCCCAAACCTGCACGGACGAGGCGGCCCGGGGCCCCCCGG
>JACADV010000057.1 GCA_013388425.1 Thermoanaerobaculaceae bacterium
AGCCGTGGGGCCACCGTCGTAATCCTCTTCTGTTCGAGGCGGTGATTCCAAGCGGCGCCTCTGGTGGCGCCGGATGGATGGACTGAAGCTGTCGTAATCCTCTTCTGTTCGAGGAGGTGATTCCAAGTGGCTGCTCATCGGAGAGTTCAGGGATTGCGCCCGGGCGGGTCGTAATCCTCTTCTGTTCGAGGCGGTGATTCCAAGTTCGGGTGGCGGGTGTATCACACCCGTTTCTCCATGTCGTAATCCTCTTCTGTTCGAGGCGGTGATTCCAAGGCTTTTGGCGTCACGTTGCCACCTGGCTCAATGAAGGTCGTAATCCTCTTCTGTTCGAGGCGGTGATTCCAAGGAAGATTTTGGATAGAAATGGGATGCGACCGATGGTCGTCGTAATCCTCTTCTGTTCGAGGCGGTGATTCCAAGTCACCCCGCGCATCCCCGCACAGCCCCTGGGGATAGGACGGGGTTGCAACGGACCCCCCCGCTCCAGGCGGGCCTGGGGAGCACCAGACCCGCCCGGGCGGGAGGACAAGAGGGTGAGAGCGTGGTCTCTCCAACAACGAACCGCCTCCAGGAAGATCTTGTAAGTCATAAGAGGAGAATGCCTTAGCCATTGCAGGCAGAAACCGCAAGGAGTTCGTTGGATTGTCAAGGAACCTCCTTCAGAGGACCTCGTCCTCGTCCGGCGAGGGCCACGTGGGCGCGGTGCCGAAGAACTCGCTGCGCGCGACACAGGCCCTGCACAAATAATACACTCGCAGGCTATCGGCGCGCAGGTCGACAGCGTCGCGGGCCTCGTCGAGGAGCCGGGGGAGCAGAGCCTCGGCCACCTCACCCTCGAAGACGCTGAATTGGACGCGCTGGAGGTAGCCGGCAAGGCACTTAGCAAGCCGGACGCGCCGGCGGTCGTCCACCACGTCGTAGCTCACCACGAGATGCAGCCGATGCTTGCCGGTGGTCAGGGGAGAGCCGTAAGGCGCCGCGGGCGCGGTTCGGTCACCGCGAGAGGAAGGGCACATAGGCAGACTCCTCGCCGCGCACGACGCGGGCAAAGTGGTAAACCTGTTGGCGCACGATTTCCCGCAGGGACAGGGCCGCGGTTCGCGGCGCGTAGTAGACGGTTTCGCGCAACCGGCGGAACAGTTCGGCAATGAAGACTTTGCGACCCCGCAGACCCAGGTACACTCCGCCCGGCTCCTCGGCATCGTCCTCCACCAAGAGCTGGTCCACACCCATCGCTTCGCTGGGTGAGCTGAAGTCATCGGGGACGAGCTGGCGCCGGTTGACAAGCCGCAGGGTCACCGCATCGACGACCGGGGCGCGAAACTCTTCCAAGAGGTCCAGGGCGAGGGAAGGCCGGCCGTAGTCCGGACGGTGGAGCGCACCCAGGAGCGGATCGAGACCCGCACTCGCCACCTCGCCTTCGATGAGCGTGCCGAGGAGCGTGTAGCCAAAGGAAAGGCAGGCGTTGACCGGGTCGCGCGGCGGGCGCTTGGACCGCCGGTGGAAGGCAAAGAGGGGGTTCTTGATGGCGCGACCGAAGACCGCCCAGTAACTCGCGGCAGCTGCGCCTTCGATGCCGAGGAGGGTCTCTCGGTCGGCAGCGGTGGTGGCGTCTTCGGCAAAGAAGCGGAGTCGAGCCAGTGCCGCTGCAATTTCTGGGTCGGCGATGCTCGCCTGGGAGCGCAGGAGCAGGTGGCGCTGCGCTCGCAACTTGCCCGCCACGATGGAGCGTGCCAGGTTGAGGGCGAAGGTTTCGTCGCGAAGACGGTCGTACTGGGCAATGCGGAGCTCCACGTTGCGCGAGGTGCGGCCGACCAGACGGCCGCGGTAGGAGCCGGAACGGGTGAGCAGAATGAGATCGATGCCGGCCGAGAGCATGGCCATGAGGGCCGCGTGGGTCGTTTCGATGGGGCCGAAGAGGAGCACCTGATCCACCTCGGCGAGCTTGAAGACGCGCGCAATCCGGCCAGCGGTGCGGAGGACGAGGCGCTGGCCGTCCAGGTGGAGGGTGTGCCCGGCTTCAGTGATCGCGACCGTCTTGCTCATCCTTCGACTCCCTGGCCGTCCACAGGAGTTCGGCCACGCCGTCGCGCTCGACCAGGCGCAAGCTTCCTTCGGGCAGCTCCCAGTAGGGTTGTGCGCGGGCTCGCAACAGGGCCAAGAGCCCGTGCTCGACCTGGGCGATCTCGGCCTCGATCTCCAACCGCCGATGGCGCAGCAGGAGCAAGCGCCGGATGACATCCTCGGGCGGCGTTTCCGGCGGCGGTGCCGTGAGGTCTGCGGGTTCGAGGCCGCGCAGGTGCAGCAGGGGTGTCGGGTAGGCGTCGGGGTCTTCCGGGAACTCGCACGCGCAGGGGACCCGCGAGGTGATGTGGGAGAGGCGAGCGCGGATCTTGGGGCAGGAAACGGGGTTGCCGCGCAGGGTGGATTTGAGGAAGGCGTTAGGCGGCACGGCCAGGCAGCGAGCAAGCAGGTAGTTGACGGCGGCAACGCCACTGGGGAGATGGCCAAGGGTGTGCTGCAGCACGACGATCTCGTCGTGGCTGAGACGCCGCTCTTCCTCGGCCTTGTGGCGCAACGCTGCCAGGACAGGACAGCGCGCCAGGAGGCGGGCAAAGGCGGGTGTGCGATCGAAGTCCACGGCGGTCCAGCCAGGTTGCACTGGCATGGCCAGGGGTGGTGGCGGTAGCGCCGCGGGGAGGGGGGGTGCTTCCCCCTCGCTCGGCTGCTCCTCGGTGGGGGTGCCGACGTGGGCTCGGGCGGCATCAATGACGGCCAGGATGCTGGCCCGGGAAAGCTTGGGAACCGTGCGCAGCGTTTCGAACGGGCGGAGGACAGGGTTGCCCTCCCCATCGAGGAAGCACGAGCGACGGCCGGTGCGCCGGTGCAGACCCAGCGGCAGCTTGATGAGGTTGCCAAGCCCCTTGCTCCCAGGTCGGGAAGCTTTCGGGAACCACTCCACGGCAAGGTGGGGGCCCAGGTGGGGTGCGACCAGGTGGAGGACTGCCTTCCCCAGCGCCACCAGCGTGTCGGCGCGCTCGGGGGCTTCGAGAAAAAACCAAAAGTGCCGTCCTTTGTAGCCGGAGTCCTCGACCAGATGGGGCAGGCCAGCCTCCGCCAAGGTGCGGGTGACCGCCCGGGTGGTGTTGCGCAGCTCTCCCCGCACGAGCCTGGCCAGTTCGCGCTTGCGGGAGGCTTCGGCGAGGGCGTCGCGCCGCAGGTCCAAGTCGAGGGCACAGAAGACGCAGGTACCGTCCAGCCGGATGGGGTACACGCCGAGGGTCACGTCGCCCAGGAAGTGTTGCCGCACCTGTCGCACGGTGAGGGGCTCGCGCACCGGCGAGTAGCCACCCTCCCCTTTGCTGGGGGAAAACCACTGCCGAGCGTAAACGTCTTCGCGGCCACCGAAGAGGGCGAGGAAACGCACCAAGTCGGCATCGGCGGGGATGACGGGCTCCGCCGAGGGCTCCTCTTCTCCCAACGAGACCTCTTCCCCTGCGGGGAACTCCATGCCCGCTGCTGCCATGCGCTGGCGCAGCGCTTCCGCCCGCGGGGTAGCGCCCATGTCCAGGTAGATGGCGTGGAGGCGCCCTGCCACTTCGGCGGCGTGCGGGTCGAGGTCCAAGAGGCGTTCGAGCAGATTGGCAGCGCGCTCGAAAGCCCCGCTCTCGAGTGCCAGCTCCACCAGGTGGTCCAAGGCAACACGGTCGCGGGGATCGTCGCGGAGGGCGAGGTTGAACTCCCGCTCGGCGATGCCCACGAGTCCCAGGCGCTCCGCCAGCAAGCCCCACTCCCGGTGCTCTCCCGGCTGCTGCAGGCGGGCAGCAGTGGTGCGACGGAGGATCTCCTTGGCGTCTTCGATGGCACCGGTGTCGAGAAGTTGCCGCAGGGCAGCCGGTGTGGAAAGTCCGCGGTCGCTCACCGGCCACCTTCTCCTTCGCGCGGTTCCGGAATGCCCTCGAGGCGCCAGACTTCGTCGTCGGAATCGAGGGCGCGGAAGGCGGGGAGCAAATCTTCTTCCAACGCCTGCCGGGTACCGGGGAGCTTCACCTCGTTCTCCTCCATGCCAGCGTGGGCCAAGGGGTTTCGACGCTCGCGTACGTGGTTCCACAACTTGGCGAGTCGTGCCTCGCTGGGACTCAAGGGGCGAGGAGCTGGTCGACTGGCCAGGCCGTGCAGCCTGCCCTCGGCCGAGGTGCGCCGCTGCTGCCTGAGCCACTCGCCCGGTTTGCTCCCCCAGGCCAGCAACACGCGCGTGACCATGAGCTCGCGCAGGGCCCGCAGCGCTGCGTCGAACATGCCCGCTCGCACCCACCGCTCCACCAGGTGGAGCTGGCGCCGGATTTCGGCCCGGTCGAGGGGGAGTTGTCGTTTGCGATCCCCCTTTGCCGTGGCGGGGGCCGCCAACGGTTGGAGGCTCTGGAACAGTTCCTCGGCCAGCAGTACGTGGGGAGGTGCCAGTTCCGCCGCGGCGTCGCGGACCGCCGCAGCCGAGAGCTTGCCCAGGTGGGTCTGGACCTCCAGCCCCACCTCGAGGGGGAGGCCCGCACGAAAGGCTTCGCCTGCATCGTGGGCAGCGCGGAGGAGGGCGCGCAGCTCGTTGCGGGGCTTTGGGCCTCCAGGTACGGCTGCGCTCCGGCGCGCGCTTCGTTCGAGGGGTTCCAGGAGGCGGGTGAGGCCGGCAGTGTCGAAGCGGTCGCGGAAGGAGGCCACGGCTTCGGCCCAGTCGGCAAGGGAGAGAAGGTGGGCGAGGTCCAGGAAGGGTGTTTCCTGCTTCCCCGGCTCGAAGGCCCCGTACCCCCACACGCCGGGGGTGACGAGGCCCCGGCGCTGGAGGTAGAGCGCCATCCAGGTTTGCGCAATGGGGATGGCCCGGTACGCGTTGGTGAGGTCGAAGTGCAACACGGCCTTATGGCCGGCGCCAACGCCGTGTTGCTTGATCCACTCCTCGAGGGGCTGCAGCATGGCCCAGACTTGCTCCTGCGACCTGGGTATTTCCAGATCCCTCTGCTCCGCGTGTTCCCACCCCAGAGCGAGGTGCCGCGCCTCGTCCGCAACGGCACCGGCCTTTTCCTTCCAGGCCGACGGTGTGCACGCGAACAGCACCCTAGTTGGGGGGCGGTCGGTGTCCTGGAGCCACCGCCACAGCGCCAGACCTGCCACGGTGGCGCGGTAGGAACGCGCCGACGGCCCATCGCCAAAGGTGTAGGTGGTTTCTTCGTAGCCGGTGGGCGTAGCCGCGCGTCCAGAACCGAGGTTGACCACGAGCAGGTGGACGAGCTGCGGCGGGGCCTCGGTGACGGCCGGGGATGGGGATGAATGTTGGTTCATGCGGGCACCTCCTGCCAACGGCTGCAGCCATCGTGCTGCACATCCCAGCCGAAGCCCGGCCACCCAGGCGGCTCAGGGAGGGGGAATCTGCCCAAGACGTGCCTCCAGACGGTGGCGTTGGTCCGGGGAGAGGAATGCCACGGCAGCAGCGTTGGCCTGCAAACGCAGCACATCGACGCGCCGCAAACCCGGGCACAGGCGAGCTGCGAGTAGGAGGTTGTCGCTCAAGGTGGCGGCTGAGATGCCCAGGTTGTCGGTGTTGACGGTGACGGGCACGCCAGCCTGCAGGTAGGTGGCCAAAGGGTAGGATTCGCCCGGCGCGCCGTCGAGGGAGAATCCGCGAACCTGCAGGTTGGCATAGGGGCACATCTCCACGCCAATCCGGCGTTCAGCCACCGCGCGCAGGAGGTCCGGTGCGGCTGCAAGATGCAGGGCGTGGCCAAGGCGACGGGCGGAAAGTTTGAACACTGCCTGCCAGATCCCCTCCACATCGTCGTTTTCACCGGCGTGGACGGTCACCGCGAGCCCCACACGGTGCGCCGCTTCGAAATCGGTGGCAAAGAGGGCGGCTCGGGTGGCGGGCTGCTCGAAGCCGGCCAGGTCCACACCCACCACCCGGCAGCCGTCGCCCCAGTGCTCCGCTGCAGTCACCGCCAGGCCCAGATGGCGGGCAATGCGGGACCGGTCGCCGCCCTCCTGGCGGGTGGCGATGAGGATGAGGTTCACGTGGCAGCGTTGCTCGTCTGGGGTTTGTTCCATTGCGCGTTGGAACGCAGCACGGATATCGGCCAACACGGTCCAGGCGGAACGCCCGCTTGCAGCGTAGTTAGCAGGGGAACAGCGGATCTCGGCGTAGACGACGTGGTCTCTGACGAGCGCTTCGTAGAGCAGTTTGCACTGCGTGGCGAGGCAGCCGGGGTCGCGCAGGAGGCGGGAGCCAGTGGCGTCGCCCAAGCGCATGTAGGCGTCAAGACCGATGGGGGCGGAAGGCAGCGGCCAACCCGGCGGGAACGCGGGCTCACCCGCCGGGGGCAACTGCTCGGGGTTCTGGGCGGCGGAGCGGACCTGGGCCAGTGGCTTGCCGTGGGTGGCAAACCCACCCAGGTGGCAGTGCAGCTCGACTTTGGGCAAAGCCCGCACCCACGCAGCGTCGGCCGAGGGGTCGAGCGGCTCGTCGAGCCAGTCGAGTTGGGCCCGGGAGAAGGTGGCGAGGGACGGAAAGGGCAGGCTCGACAGGCGATCCCAGGCGCCGGTGATGCGGTGGGCTTGCTCCACCAGGTCGCGCACGCGCTGCCGCAGACGCTCGTCGGGGGCTTTTGCGTCGCGGACCGGGGCATCGCCGCGCCACTGGAGGGGGTACGTCGCCGCTCGGAGATCGGCCAACTGCGGCCAACCTGATTCAGGACCCAGACGCACGTAGCGCACAGCGCCGGTGCGGCAGGCTTGTTCGACCTCTTCGAGGGTTTGCGCCTCGCGGTTGGCTTCAGGGCCGAAGCGCGGCTCGCACAGCACGTGGAACACCTCGGCGGCGCCCAGGACGGCGGCAGCTTTCTGCATGGCTGCGGAGATGGTCTTGTAGCCGCCGGCCAGGCAGACGTAACGGTTCGATGGATCGGGGGCCACGTGAAGCATCCAGCGGTAGAGCACCTCCTCGAAGCGCGCGTGGTCGCGTTCGTCGTTGAGCTCTGAAAACTCAGCGACTCGGGTGATGGAGAAATCGCGTACC